>JAATGF010000062.1 GCA_015654795.1 Bacteroidales bacterium | reverse complement strand
TTTATACAGATTCATAAATCGTATATCGTTGCCGCCGATAAAATAGATGCCATATATGGCAATACGGTGGAGATAGGCGAAATATCATTGCCTGTTGGTCGCAGCTATAAAGATTTGGTACAGAAGCTTATAGCCCCCAATGATAAAAATATAGAATAGGTGTTTATAATGTTATATTGGTTCTTAGGAATTTGGTACAACAGAGAATAGATTGAGGATCAGTAGTAAATGCCAGTAATGCACTGTTTACCAGTTTCCCATCTCTGATCATCCGTAAATGCTTTAATACCTGTTCAATCGAAGCTGTTTCTTTCAGCGGGAAGTTGCGTTTCGCTTTGGTAAGCATAATGAATTCTCTTATTTATGCTTTATCTAATGATTCAGTACCTGCTGTGGGATGTAAAGAATCGTCAAAATCACGATTCTCGATTTTTCCCGTTTGCTTCAAAAATAAAACAGCCGATCTGTAAACTTCTTTTTTCAATGAATCAATAGTTGTAAACTTCTTTCGGGAGACATCTTGCTCAATTTTTCAGATTAAGGCTACTTCTTTAGAATGACGATCAGCTCCGACCCTATCCTTAGTAAAAATCCATCTCGGTATGTGTTCAGCTTTTACCTGATCATATTCTCTTTCAGTTGGAGAAATACCCAATTCATCTTCATATCCATGAGCTTTTTCCAATAATCCGATGTAAATATTCAGATTCTTTCACCTCCGTCAAATATACTCCAGAAAGAGAGACCTGAGGTCAATTTGGATCGAATAAGTTTTCAAATTATCCATTTCAAACTAAACTTAAGCGGCTTTGTAGCTTTTTATTATTTAATGTCTAAATTGCAAAAAATCATTCAATAAGTAGCGAATTGAAAAAATATTTTTTAGAGGCAGTAGTAGCCATAGTCATTTCTTTTATATCACCAGATACTGGAGCACAGCAAACAAATTCCTTACATTATCATCAGTATTTACAGGATGTTTTCAAGTCTGAACTGGTTTACCCGCAGGAGAAAAGTGAATTTCAATTCACCTTATTGCCACAATTTCAAAAATCAAACGATTTTAACTCCATTATTATACCCTTTAATGCCGAATTCGGCATTACCGATTCGTGGCAAATTGCTCTTGGTTTAAATTCTTTTCAAAAAATAGTTCCTTATTCAGGATCGTCAGTCTATGGTCTTGATGCCCTTCAAGTTGGAAGTAAGTACAGTTTTATGAATATTGAAAACACTAATTTTCATGCTGCTCTTGGATTCGAAGCCAGCATTCCACTAAAAAATGAGAACAGTGATTCCGGCAATGAACATATTTCATATGAACCTTATATCTTATTGGCTGTCGATTTTCCAAGATTGCATCAGGTACACCTGTTTACGATGACTAGTCTGGAATTTTTTGATCAAAGGAGTAACCCAAACGAGGAGCCAGAACCAACTGAATTAAATTTAAATGGTGGATTTTATTCCCTTACAAACATATCGTTCTGACCTCTGAATTTTCTTGTAACACAAGCAAAATAACCGGAGGGAATGAAATTCAGCTTTATTATACTCCCGGGGTTATTTTAAATCTACCAGGCGCATGGGAGACAGGGGTAAGTTTTCCCTTAGGATTAAACCAACAGTCCAACAACTATGGAGTTATTGCTATGATTACATTCGAATTTAGTATATCAGGCAAAGACGATTAAGAGTTTAAACATCCGACAATCAATTTTTTAATCACTCAAAAAATTTTATTAACAAATGAAAATCTGGAAAAAAATCATATTGGGGTTTTTATCAACAATAGCCATCTTAATGGTAGTTGACATTAGGGCACTTCATAATAATATTCAAATTATTGATGATATTCATAAACTGGAACAATCTCAAAGAGTGGAATTAAACGAATCGAGCAATTTGGCATTTTCACTTCAACTTATTAATTCTAACACGCGGGAACTATTTATTGAACATGATGACCAGAAAGAATCGGTTGAAGTTTCTGATGCAAAAAAAATTATAGAAACGAGACTGCCTTCACTTTCTGCTTCAGTCAAAGCAATAAACAAGGCAACAACAATAGGCTATCACCTAAATAATGATGAAGATAAGGAAGGAGAATTGGAAGAACTCCGGAAAATAGATTCTCTAAATGTAAAAATCTACAGCTTTATTTCGACTTCAGATAGAGTATTAAAGCTTCTGGATGAGAACCGCATCATTGAAGCACATGAATTATTTGAAAATGAGACTGAACCCAATTCGCGGGAAATTCAGAAAATGATTACATTTTTGGCCGATGATGCAGAAGCAGAAGTTAAAGATGCTATTGAGTTAATGGATGTTCATGTTAATAAAGCCATCGAATCAGGTATTTATTTAACTATTCTGAGCGTGTTTTTCGCTTTAGGGATCGGATTCTTTATTTCCAGATCGATTTCTGTTCCGCTCCAAATGCTTACGAATGGAGCAAACGAATTCGGGAAAGGAAATTTAGAAGCCAACGTAGTGGTAAGCTCCAATGATGAATTAGGCTCTTTAGCTGAATCATTCAATCAAATGGCCAAAGAACTAAAAATAAAAATAGATTCTATTAATGATCTGAATAAAGAATTAGCAGAATCAAATGACACAAAAAATAAATTTTTCTCAATAATAGCGCATGATTTGATCAATCCCTTTAATGCGATATTAGGTTATTCAGATCTTTTGGTCAATCAGTATAATGATTTTGATGAAGCAGATCGGAGAGAATTCATCAGCGATATACACATATCAGCAAAAACTACATTTGAATTATTGGAGAACCTGCTTTTATGGGCGAGATCTCAAATGAATAAAATTGAAATAATAAAAGAAGTCCTGGACCTAAGAGAAATAATCAATAAAGCAATTGGAGCATATGTCCCAGGTGCGGAAAAGAAACAGATTACTTATTCAATAAACATTCCGGACAAATTGATTGTCCGGGCCGACAGATTTACTCTAATAACAATAATTACAAATCTTTTCAGTAATGCTATTAAATTCACTCCTGAAAAAGGCCACATAAGTATTAGTGCCTTACGAAAGAATAATTTCATTGAAATCAGCGTTTCAGACAATGGAGTTGGAATTTCGAAGGATAATATCCCCAAACTATTCCAAATTGAAAAAAATGTTTCTACCATGGGTACCAATAAGGAAAAAGGGACTGGACTGGGACTTTTACTTTGTAAAGAATTTGTCGAAAAAAATGAAGGCAAAATATGGCTGGAAAGTGAATTGGGAAAGGGCACAAAAATCATTTTCACAATACCTGATTAAACATCGGATCAATGGAACCCGAAGTGCAGATAATAAAATGAGATAGAGAGATACAAACTTTGTAGTTAATTTGCAATATGACATTATGATAAAATATGAGACAGTCTGCTTCTTATCTTAAACTTTAAAAGTATTGCCGTTTACGGTGTTTGCCCTGCCTGCGCAGAAAGCCTTAAAACATTTTAGGGTAATGAAATAATTTGACCCGGTAAGATTGTCTTTTTCGTGATTATCCCCTGATTTTTCTTTTTAAAGAAAGAGGACGGTTTTTGGAAAATTTTATGAATTTTTGTTCAAAAATCAAAATCCAATGTTACGCAAAATCAGATTAACAACCGCTATTGTTTTTTTGTGCTTATATACACTTTCCAAAATGGTTGAATGAAATTTTCTTCTTTTCTATGTATTTTGATCACTTTTGATTATTTTTGAATAAAATTTGTTCTTTCTATGGTTCTTTTTACTGTAAATTAATCGGTACAAAATTCATGTACCCTAATAGGTGCCCAGGATTGTAAATTACCGTGGAATAAATTGACATTCAGACATTAAGAGTATATATGTTTCGGCCGGCCTGGCTTATATTGATGTTTTTAATCTTAGGCAAAATAATATAGTACGTGGAATCGATGGTGACTATTGGCTTTATACGAACAGAAAAAAAACGGACATTTCGGTCCATATTCCACTTTTACCAGAACCATTGGCAATCATTGAAAAATATAAAAACAATCCAAGAGTTCAGGCATCTAATAAACTGATACCCTCCTACTCAAATCAAAAACTAAACTCATACCTTGGTGAAATTGCTGATTTGTGTGGAATTGAAAAACCCTTAACATCACATCTGGCTCGGCATACTTTTGCCACAACGGTAACTCTTTGCAATGGCGTACCTATAGAAACAGTGTCGAAACTTTTAGGACATACAAGTATTAAAACAACACAGATTTATGCCAAGGTAATCGAACAAAAAGTGAGTGACGATATGAGACAATTAAAAGCAAAATTGAAAATCCAAAAAAATTCCAAATTAATAACCAGCTGAATAAACTCGTGTTTTCACGAAGGGTAAACTATCCTGGAAGCAGGTTTATGCCTCGATAATTTGCTTCTATAATTTAATTTATGCAAATTTAAAAAAGAACTGCCTCAAAGGAATGTGAACAATTCCTTCATAACTTGTCCCGGAATATTCATCTAGGGTAATTACATACTTGGGGTAATTATCTTTTATTGCAAGTAAGTTTCCAAACTCCCTTTCCATTGTTTGTTTTTCAGAAATCCGTAATGCCACCTGAAGATAAATTTTTTCACCTTGCCGTTCTGCAATAAAATCGATTTCCTTATCGCCCTGCTTTCCAATCAAAACAGAGTAACCAATTGACTTTAAGTGAATATAGACTGCATTCTCAATAATTTGGCCCAAATCAAACGGTGAAAATCCTGCGATTGAGTTTCTCAGCCCAATATCATTGAAATAGTATTTCTCACCTACTTCGAAAACCTTCTTACCTTGTATATCAGACCGCTGAACAGCCGAGATCAACATGGCTGTTGTCAGGTAATTTAAATAATTCAGGATAGCCGTAATTGAAATTGAAATATTCTGGGATTTTAAGAAGTTTCCAATTCCCCTGGCCGAAATAATATTACCGATCTCATTGGCCAGATATCGCATCAACCTGACCAGAAAATCAACATTTCGCACCTCAAAGCGCGATACCACGTCCCGAAAAAGGATGGATTGACCAATATTTTTCAAATAATCAAAAACAGTTTCATCGGAAAGGTCCAAATGGATCAGATAAGGGAGCCCACCGTATTTCAGGTACATGTTTAGGCTGTCTGCTGTGTTTTCAAGTTTATGGAAAAGCAGAAACTCCGGATAATTCAACGCATAAACAGGTATCTCAATGTATCTTCCTCCCAGAAAAGTTCCCAATTCTCCTGACAAAATATGTGCATTGCTTCCCGTACAGTAAATATCATAGCCACCCTCAGCAAGAAGACTTCTCAATGTTTTTTCAAATTCAGAAACCACCTGGATTTCATCAATCATCAGGAAGTTAAGTTCTCCGGTTTTGGATTTCGATTTTATATAGTCATAAAGGGTAGTAGAGGTATTAATCTTTTCAAATTCATTCGTTTCAAGATTTATATAGATAATATTTGGGTTTGGAAATTGTTCCCGGATACTATCCATTACTTGGAATAAAAGATAACTTTTTCCTACCCTGCGTTGTCCAATGAGTACTTTTATGATCTCTTTCCCAACATAGCGGTCTATACTCTTTTTGTATATTTCCCTTGTAATAAAGTTTTTCATGTTTTTTATAAATAACAATCATACAAAAATACACATTTTGTCATTTATAACATACCACAATGAGATATTTTTATACGCTTGTCATTTTTAGATTGAAGTAAATTGTAGTTAACTTTCTGAATCCAATTCTTCAATGAAGGAACTTTAGCAATTTCTTTTTCGTCCTTCTTTGCAACTTACAAAGAAGTTTTGTTCAAACCGGTCGCATCATCCAAACAGATGTGTATCAATCTGATCATCTATTTAAAATCCCGTGAAGGGAAAAGCTCGCCCTGTACAATCTTGCTGTCGAAGGTTTTTTCTTTTTCTGAAACTTCCCGCGCATTCTTTTTATTAAGATTAGCCGGTTTCTGCATGGAATCAAGATTACGCCCTTCAAAATCCAGGCTCATAAGGTCATTCATATTAAAACAGGCGCTTACCACCACATGAATGACCTCTCCTGCAACCTGTAATTTGCCGGTCACCATAAGCAGCCTTGATTGCAGGATCACTTTCCGGTATCGTTCAAAAGTCTTGCTCCAGACCACCAGGTTGGCAAAGCCGGTTTCGTCTTCTATCGTGATAAACAGCACCCCTTTGGCCGTGCCGGGTCGTTGCCGGATCGTTATCAGTCCGCATACCTTCACCGACATGCCGCTTTTCATTCTGCTTAATTCCGATGTGGGCACGGCCCCCAACTGATTCAGCTTCCGCCGAAGGAAACTGACCGGGTGGGCTTTCAGTGATAGTGAAGTGCTGGCATAGTCCTGTATTACATGCTCTCCGGGCGTCATCACAGGCAGCTCTGTCCGCTGTTCAGTTGTACTTTGCGAAGGCGTCCCGGTAAACATCCCGGTCGGATGATCGTGCAATGCCGACACTTCCCATAGCGCTTGCCTGCGGTCGAGTCCAATGGAGCGGAAAGCATCCGCATCGGCAAGCCTCTCCATCGCAGATGGCGGAACTCCTGCACTGAGCAACTGGTCGATATTTTGGTAGCTTACAAGTCTTGCGGATACAAGTGTCTGCATATCTTCTTCACGAAGTCCCGCTGCCTGCCGGAAGCCTAAACGGACAGCGCAACAGCGACCGTCCTTTTCTTCCAAAGTATTGTTCCAGTGAGAATAATTAATATCTACAGGCCGGACAACTACGCCATGTTTCCGGGCGTCGATCACAATCTGCGCGGGCTGATAAAACCCCATCGGCTGGCTGTTTAACAGGGCTGCCGTAAATATGTCGGGGTAATAACATTTTATCCAGGATGAAATATAAACCAGCAGTGCAAAACTGGCTGCGTGGCTTTCAGGAAAACCATAACTTCCGAAGCCTTCTATCTGCTTGAATACCCGCAAGGCAAACTCTTCGGTATAGCCTTTTTTCATCATTCCTCCTACCAGTTTTTCACGGTACCAGCTCACTTTGCCTTTCGATTTAAAGGTCGCCATACTCCGGCGTAGCCCGTCGGCTTCGGCAGGGGTAAAACCAGCAGCCACAATGGCTATCTCCATAGCCTGTTCCTGAAATAACGGGACTCCCAGCGTTCGTCCTAAAATATCTTCCAGTTCCTTTGAAGGAAATTCTACCGGTTCCTCTCCATTGCGTCTTTTTAAATACGGATGCACCATATCGCCCTGAATGGGACCTGGCCGAACAATTGCCACCTCAATAACCAGGTCGTAGAAATTCTTAGGCCTTAGTCGCGGCAACATCGACATCTGTGCACGGCTCTCAATCTGGAAAACGCCAAGCGTGTCGGCATGGCTAATCATCTCGTAAACCTTGGGATCGTCTTGCGGAATATTGGCCAGGGTGAGATTCAGGTCATAATGCTTTTTTGCCAGGTCGAAGGCTTTACGGATGCAGGTCAGCATTCCCAGCGCCAGGATATCCACTTTCATAAAGCCAAGCGCTTCAATGTCATCTTTGTTCCACTCAACACAGGTGCGGTTCTCCATCCGGGCATTCAGAATGGGGCACAATTCATGCAGCTTTCCGCGGGTAATCACGAACCCGCCCGTGTGTTGTCCCAACTGACGCGGAAACCCGATGTATTGTCCTGTCAGCTGGAGTACCTTTCGCAAATGGGGGTCCATTGAACTGAAACCGGAGGTGTCAGGGGCTTTCCCTTCAAACCACTCTTCGGTAAACTCGTATTTCGATTTGGAAAGAACATTGATGGCATCGGTTGACAGGCCCATCGCTTTTCCCACGTCGCGTACAGCTCCCTTCCAGTGTATCTGTGTAACGGTGGCAACAATTCCGGCGCGGTCCCGACCGTATTTCTCATAGATGTATTGCATGATTTCCTCCCGGCGCTCGTGTTCAAAATCCACGTCAATATCGGGCGGCTCATTGCGTTCGTCACTCATAAACCGGGCAAACAACAATTTGAATTTGGAGGGATCGACCGCAGTGATGCCCAGACAATAGCAAATCACAGAATTGGCTGCCGAACCGCGTCCCTGGCACAGGATACCCCGGGACCGGGCTTCGCGCACATAATCGTACACCGTCAAAAAATAAGAAGCATAGTCTTTCCTCCCGATAAACTCCAGCTCCATATCGATAGTTTCCATGATCTTTTGGTGAATCACTTCGCCAAAATGTTCGTGGGCGCCTTTCCAGGTGAGGTAAACCAGTTCTTCTATCGGCGCTCTTCCCCCGCTGGTAATCTCTTCCGGATACAGGTATTTTAATTCATCCAGTGAAAATTGGCAGGCATCCGCCAGTTCCAACGCACGGTTAATCGCCCCGGGATATTGCCTGAAAAGACGGTACATCTCTTCGATGGGTTTCAGGTAGCGTTCCGCGTTTGGGTGTAGCCTGAAGCCGGCCGAATGGATGGTACATTTCCCGCGGATACAGGTCAGAACATCCTGTAATTCGCGGCGGTCGGGGGCATGATAGTGCACATTGTTTGTTGCTGCCAGCGGAATTCCCAATTGCGCTTCCAGTTGCGAAAGACGGAACAGCTTTTTGTGATCGTCACCGTTATAGCCAAAGGTTGCAGCAAGGTAAACGCTGCTGCCCAGCACCTGCTTATATTCTTCCAAAGCTTTGGGAAACCCAGGCCCGAAATCAAAATCAGCATTGAGTGACACCGGTGGTATCACGATAAATTTTATGCCGGCGGCGTATTTGTAAACATCAGCCCGGTACAGGTGACATTCCCCTTTTTCGGCACGAAGGTTACCTTCGGTAAGAAGTGCTGATAAATTTGCGTATCCAGGTTTACCGGTTGGATAAGCCAGCAGACCCGGACCATCCAGCAGGTCGAGGCGACATGCCGGTATGAAACGGATATTTTTGCCACGTGCAGCCACATGGGCGCGGACAATACCCGCCAGCGTGTTCCGGTCAGTAATGGCAACAGCCTTGTAGCCCAGTTCGGCCGCCCGCTCAACGATTTCCTCCGGATGCGAGCCGCCCCTGAGAAACGTAAAATTAGAGGTTACCTGTAATTCTGCATAATCCATTATCTTAGTTTTTTTATCAAACGAAAAATCCGTGGAGGAACCATTGCGGTTTCCTGTCCCCGTACAGGCCCAGCCGGAACAGCCAGTAGCGGGCCCCGCTTTCATCTTCAACCCGGTAATAATCCCGCGGAGGACCGCTTTGAAGCCACCATTCCTGTTCGATACGCTCGGGACCGTCGGCACGAACAATGCGGATAACTTCGTTTTTGTACCGAAAGTGCATCGGAGGATAATCCGGCAAGACCACCATGACTTCGATGGGCACAGGCTCCGGTAAAAGATGAATGGGGTGGGGACAATCGGTGCGCCACTCCGTTTCCGGCTGTTCTTCCAGAGAACTGATCTCTTTTACTGAACTTTCCGGCCAGTGATGCTCCAATGGCAAGTAGCGGTGAATGGCCTGAACGCCCAGTTTCCCGGAAATGTTGTCAACTAATTCAGAAATTGCTGCCTGATCACGGTTTGCAGTACTCCACAAAGCTTCCTGGGTTTCGCTTACTTCTTCAACCAGGGTTGCTTCCAGTGTGAACAGTTCAATTCCAAGCGCCGGTTCTATTTCCGGTATCTTTAGTTCGAATAGTTTGAAGAGGCGTGTCGCATTACGCGATGCACGGTTTGTGCCGATGCTGATTTGCACGGTCTCTCCGTCAATACGGTAACCTTTAAAGATTCCTGTGCGCATACCTTTTCCTTCTCTGGAAAAGCGTTCACATAAGGATTCCAGCAGACGCCTCAGTGCTATTTCTATTCCGGTAGCTGTGCGAATGGGTTCCAGACAGGGCAACCGTTCAAGATAAATTGGGGCAGGTTGAACTGGTTGCAAAGGTTCATGCATTGTTCCCAACGCCTGTTTCAATCGGATGAGCATGGCCTCGCCAAACCGGCGGCGGAGGTTCAGGTGGGGAATACCGATAAATTGTCCGATCTGCCGGAAACCAAGCTTTTCCATGCGCTGCAACGTAGAACTTTCCAACCGCAAGGCTGTTGGAGGAAGCGGAAAAAGGACTTCTGCCTGTCTTCCTGATTCGATAATCATTCCATTTTTTCCATAGTGGGCTACGGCCCAGGCAGCACCTATGGTTTCGGCTATGGCTGCACGTACATCGTAACCTCCTTTTCGAAAACGGGCTGTGATTGATTGGATATAAGGAAGTTCACCACCCCACAAATGGGGACAGCCGGATATGTCAAGAATCAGTCCGTCAGGGGAATCGGTGGCAACAACAGGGCTATAACGCAGACACCATTCGGCCAAATCTTTGAGTAGTTTTTCATCTGCTACATTTTCATCAGGCAACACTTCAACCGAAGGTAATATGGCTCGCACATCAGCAACTACCATGCCAGGAGAAATGCCCTCCTTTGTGAGGCTCTGGCTCGCCGCCCTGATCACCATCCGTCCGTGTTCTGGAGCATACAGTAAAAAAGGCTTACCCCGAAGCTCAGGCCTCATTTTAGCCAGCCGGTTGGTTGCCAGGTATTGAAACCATATATAAAGGTAGCGCTTAGGCATAATGTTGTTGCTTTTGAGGTATCGGTGGTTTTACAACAGTCCTGGTTCTCTCAGGTACAACTCTGAATGTTCCATTCTTCCACTCGAACTGCCAGATGCCTGGTCTGCCGTTGCGTATTTTAACAAGTTCCACCTCCAGGCAGGGAAATCCCACACCGGGAAACCCATCGGTCCGGCTTGCCACCGGCCTGATTTTCCACCGGGAAACACAGGCAAGTGTATTCTCTGTGCCCAGGCACTGCCGGTGCAGAAATCCGGTTACTTTGCTGGTTTCAACAGCCAGTTGCAACCGACGGGATTCGGCAAAGCTGATATCCCTCAATTCAGCGACAACAGCAGCCAGCGAATTGCATTTCAGCCCCTGCTCCATCACCCAAAGTGCTTCTTTTTCGCGCTTCACGTCGATAAAAATAACCCGGTGTGGTTCAACTCCGAAGAATTTGAGTGCCGGGGCAAACAATTTCCGTCTGACGCTTATCCAAAGACAGACGCCTCCTTTTTTCATGAGTGTACTTAGTAGTCCTGTAAGAAATCCGTTTGCCGCGGCAGCGCAGGCTTCCGTCGGGCTGATAAATTCGTGTATCGCCCCGACAGGGAAAGCGCCTCCGGGAAATGCCGCGTTCATCGGCCCCAGTCCAAAATCATGCAGCCGACTATCCGGCCCGGTGCCGAATCCCTCCATCGAAAGAATCTTCTCTTTCAGTTGCCTGATAATTTCTTTTTTCCCGGTTAACTCACTCATAATTAAAAAATATTCTTATCTTTGTTACGATTAATAACAATTTATTGCTTCTAAATATAACAAATAAATACTGAAATGCAAAGAATTTTTTTTGCCGGAAATATCAGATTTCTTCGTGACCGGAAGAAATTGAGCCAGGAAACCCTTGCTGCCAGGCTGGGTTTGACCCGTGCAAAGCTTGCTGCCATTGAGGCCGGTAATACCAGGTCGCCGCAGCCGGAAGATTACCTGAATTTTTCTGAACTCTTCAAAATAAGCATTGACTCCCTGTTAAAAATTGACCTTTCGAAATTGGGTGAGTTAAAAATACGGGAGCTGGAAGCAGGAAATGACGTTTATATCCGTGGCGGAAACCTGCGGGTGCTGGCTATTTCGGTTGACAAATCCAATAATGAAAACGTGGAGTATGTTCCCGTGAAAGCAAAAGCCGGTTACATGGCCGGATACAACGACCCGGAATTTATCGCATCGTTACCAAAGTATTCCCTGCCCAACCTTCCGGCGGATGGAACGTTCCGTATTTTCCCGTCAACGGGCGATTCTATGTTACCTGTGCCGGAAGGCAGCGACATTATTGCGCAGTACGTGCCGGACTGGACAGCCATCAAGGCAGACACGCCTTGTGTTGTAATCCTGAACGGTCAGCAGGATTTTGTATTTAAGATGGTAACGATGAATCCGGACAGCACTATTCTGTTGAAATCACTCAATCCTGAGTATAAACCTTATATTGTTGCCACCGATGAGGTATTGGAAATATGGCGGTTTTATGCTTATACCAGCAGGGAATTCCCCGAAACTCGCCCTGATATGGCGACAGTGTTAATGGCGATCAGGAGCCTTGAAGAAAGAATCGGGCAAATTCCGAAATAAGGGTTTTACTGATTTAACATATCTACCGACAGATAGGTTTTTGTGCAAAAAAAATGACTATTTTGGGGGATTGCACTCAACTAATTCAAGGGCTTTGAATTTGCATATACTCACGCAATCACCGCAAGCGGTACATTTATCGGGATATTTCACCACAATGTGTTTTCCGTTTTCATCGCATACCAACTCCAATACATTGTATTTGCACTTCCTTAGGTTCGTCACGCAACGCTTACATCCCGTACAATTGCCCTTAACGGCATAGACTACCTTGTTTCGTCCCTGCTTTTGACGGTAAATTCCGCCAATCAACCAAAGCGTAACTATAGCGCTGCCAATATATAATACTACATTCATTCTGTCTATCTTATTTATGATCTATTAATGTAGACGAATGAAAACAAAAAATATTTTACAAATCGGTTGCAAAAAATCGAATTAGCAGATCGATATCGGATCGAGACAGAATTCCGGGGGAGATATTTAAGAATACGTATAAAATGGATTTGAACACGGATGGCGGTTTCACAGAGGTGAGGAAATGCAGATTATCAAACACTAAATACCTATGAAATTGTCACCATCTGAAGGAACCCGATCTTGGTGCGAAGAAGGTCCGAACCAGGTGCGAAGGAAGTGGGGCGCCTTTATCGTATCGATAAAGGTAAGGAGGATTGAGATAATTCAGATCAACTTAAACTGAGTTGTTTATTGATGTATCTTGATGTCGGATTAGATTATTATTGATGTCAGTATTATCAATAATTTCACTTGCCGTTGTATCCGTCCGACCAACCCATAGGTTGATCTCAGAGTTTGAGATTTTGGGGTAGCAGGTCCCCGATTTTATTGGCCGGGTATTCGGGGATTAATTCCAGCACCTTTTTGAGCCTCTGATATGGATTGACATTATTTTTTTGCAGGTACCGAAAAAGGAGTAAAACATGACTGCTCAACAAGCGGCTGTAATCTATTCTCTGCTGGCTACCTGTAAAATCAATAACGTAGAACCAATGGCCTGGCTAACTCAAACATTTGCTCTCATCTCCGATTGCCCGGCAAATAAGTTGCAAACACTCCTGCGCAGGCAAAAGTAAAACTAAGATTTAGTAGAAATTATAAGCAGTTCGCCGTTGGCTTACAATAAAATTATTTCAATTTATTGTTTAGTAATGGAGTTCTACTTCCGCCATTATATTACAAAACATATTAACTATCAATTAGTTAATATGTTTTATTTTTTATAAGAAAGAATGAAAGAGAGAACGCTGTTTTTTTATTGCAAGACTGATTGAATTAATGATCTTACCTGAAATTATCAATACACAAATGATATAAATCGTCACTTCAAGCTTCTTCATTTTCTTGCCAAAGCTACCTCAATTCCAAACGAATTTAATTTTTCTGAATCATTAAATATTTTTTTCGGCTTACTTTTTTCATCAAAACTTAAATTCTCTACTGCCGAAAAATAGTGTTACTGCAACTGCTGTTAATGTCGACTATCAAAGCGACAAACCAATTTCAAGCCTGTTTGGTAAACCACAATTTCAAAATAGCGGCAAAGAAAGATTGAAACATTGGTGAATAATTTCTGCAAAGTATTATTTATTAAGACTCGAATTAACACATTCAGCGGATTTTATTCCAATATCGTTCAAAGCTTCTTGGTTGTAATGCACAATGTCTTTGAACCACTTACGCTGGGTAAATTCTCCGGTTTCTCCGTAGGCGAGGTATACTCCCTCTATTTTTTTTTGCCACTGCTACCTGAACATCTCTTACTGCCTGACAACCATCGGGTCGTTTATCCTGCTGATAGGCAATCTGAACAATATAAAATGGCAATTTTTTGCCAAATTTCTCCCTGAACCGTTGTATCAGTCCTTCAAGTGATTCCTGATATTCCATGGGAGTAAGTTGCCCGGCAAGAATCGCATTGGCATCGCGTTCGCCTTGCATCCAGATAATTCCTGAAAGGGGAATTCCTGATTTTGCCTCAGCCATTTTGGTTTTTTCAACCGCATCACTAAAGAGTTGTCCGTTGGTATCCCAGGTATTGTAATCAGCCATTTCGGCCTTTCGGTGGCATGAAGCCCCACCTCTGGCTGCTGTAACCATATAAACCGTCTGATTTGAAAGCTCATTCAATCTTTTTGCAAATGAAGGAGCGACACTTCCGGTTCCAGCTTTCTGGAACAATTTCCAGTTCTTGCCTGCAGGATCTTTCAATGGAATAAACGTATTTGCAGAAGCATCGAATTCATAAGCAGTCTTTGGTTCACACTTTATACTGATTGTCGAATCCCCTTGTCCGACACCATTGCTCTGACCTGCCAATAAAAACAATTGACCATTTTGTGCATTCCGACATTGGTGAAGCAGCATAAAAATAAAAAAGCAGTAGGTAATCTTTGTCATGAGTATATTTTTTCTTAATCCTAAAGTTGAGATTTATATTCTTTTTACTTTGAATTTTCAGATATTATTTCAGATATTTTCCAGCAGGTGCCAATGTACCTCCCCAATCATGAACTACCCCTTTGAAGCTGGAAGGCGAATTCGGATCGCCATCAATATAATTGGGAAACTTTGGATAAGGAAAGATTGGCCTTTGAAAACGAACGTGGTTAATCGTATCACAGCAGGTAAACGCTGTCGCAATAAGGCTGTCTGGAGCAATCCCTTTCTCAACCCATCTAATCATTGCGGTTAGAATATCATTGGTACTATTTTGTTTTGGATTCAATAATAATCCCTGGTCAAAATCATTAAGGCCCATTCCTCCGCCGCAATGTCCCATCCCTGGAACCAGAAAAAATCGGAAAAAATCATGTGTTTCTTTTAGCCCTCCCTGTGCTTCTATAACGCGCTCATAATAGTTTATTGCATCCGGAGCGGGCACAATTTGATCCGCAGTTCCTGTATACATTAAGATTTTACCACCACGATTCTTTATCTGATTTAAATCGGGATTATTCGCGTTGAGTATTGGGCCAAGTATACTATCAACCTTTCCCATGTCACTATCAAAATCAAACTTGATATAATCAAAGTCTTTTCCATAGACCCATTTGAACAGATAAAAATGAGAAAGTGTTTTTTCTAACTGTGTTCCACCCAAAGGAAGTGGTGAGTATATGCGTTCTCCGGTTCGGGGATTGATTGGCCCTGCATAAATTTTTATTAATGCCTTTATCTGAGCTCTTGCGAAACAACTGTCTGTTACGTTTCCATCTGAACATTTTGGTAGTGATTCGGGATTGAATTTGCAAACGCTCGGATCAGTTAGAAAGTTATCGCCTGGAGCACCTCCATCTTTGCCTACGCAATTTTTCATTACCAATTTAGAAAGAAATTCCATCTTCTTTTGTGATAGAACTGCAATATCACCTCCATGATTGGTGGCGATTAAATTCCAGACAAAAAAAGTATGGAGATGAGTACGGTTATTAGCTGGTGCTCCTGCTATAATCCCATTGTAATCCATGGGATAACGCTGGGCTTCCATTAATGCCTGCTGACCACCAGTGGAACAGCCAGTGAAATAAGAATAGTAAGTTGATTTTTTGTAGTACACCTGCATAATAGTTTTTGAAACTACTGTCATTTCATGTGTTGAGCGATAGCCAAAGTCAGCCCATCGTTCGGGATAATCTATAATTTCATGTGCGTCCGGCGAAGTACCCATATCGGTATTTGCGGTTGCAAAACCTCTCTTCACTCCTGATTGAAGAGCACTGTAATTGATATGTCCTGCTCCTCCACCATTACCGGTTCCCAAAAACCGACCGTTCCATTTCTTTTTTGGCATCCATATCTCACATCGTATGTTAGATTCAGGTGTGGGTTTTGATGTAAAAGCTACCCTAAGAAATGCCGGAAGCTTTGTGAGTTTTTCTCCTCCACGTGTGGTAAAGTTCCCGGCTGGGACATCTTCCACTTCAGTAATGGTTACCCCTTGCAGTTTTATTGTTCTTATCTGTTGTAACTCATCTTTGGTTGTCTCTGCATTGACCCTCGGAACTATTAATAACAGTGTTAAAAAGTTTAGGATAAAATATCGTTTCATAGACTATTAATATTCTAAATTCGTGGATATAAACTTTGAATTTCAACTGTTTAATTATATTTAATTCTTTCCGTTAATTATCTTAAAAGTAAAAAGTCTACTCGATGATTTTCAGACAAAATGGTTTCTCTACTTTTATTCTTTCTCCGGTGGCGGAGAGTTGGCCCGATTTCTGATTGATTTTAAATACCACAATATTACCCGAATCGACATTTGCAACCAAAAGAAATGAACCCGTTGGATCTATCACGAAATTCCGAGGTTGAATTCCCATGGATGACTGATGAAATAATTCGGTTAATTTCCCGGAGTGTGCGATTTTATAACCAACAATATCATTTGCTTTCAGCCGGTGAGTCACGTATAAAAATTCCCCATTTGATGTAATATGAATATCTGCACTTCCTCCGTTTCCGTCATGGTTTGTTGAATCTGACAACTGATCTTCAATCTGATTCAATTTTCCTGTTTTATATTGATAGCTAATAATATGCCCCGACTTTTCAGCAATCATATAGAGATATTTTCCATTGGGATGAAAGGCGAGGTGCCGTGGTCCATAACCTTCGGGGGTTTCGGAAATCGGGACTTTATTTTCTGATAATGGCAGATCTGATTGCGGTGAAAAAGGGTAACAAAATAGCTTGTCCAATCCCAGGTCAGTCGCAAATACATATTTACCATCAGGCGAAAAAAGGGTGCAATGCACATGAGCTCCCATGCCTGCTGGCGCAATCGTCTTGTGATCAACTATTTGTTTGTATGGCTGTATGCTACCATCTGAATTCGTTTTAAAAATGCACAAATTTCCAAGCCTGTAATTTCCTGCCACAACCCATCTATCGTCAGTACTGATATCAACAAAACAACACGGTTCAGAACCTGTTGTCGTTGAATTAATCCTGTCAAGAGTGCCTTTCCCGTTGTCGAAAGAAAGAGCCGTTATTTCGCCTCCTTTCGCATTGCTTTGATCATTCACAACATAGACAAACTTCTGATCTTTTGAAACGGTAAGATACTGCGATCCGCTAATGCCAAAAGTGCTCGCAGGTTCCAATTCCCCATTAACCGGATTAAACCGGTAAACATACATGGTTGGTGAATAGGTTCCTATCAATAAGAAAATGTCTTTACATTGCACTTCCCCGTTTAAGCAAAGCATTGTTAATAAAAGGCCAACTATTTTTCTGATCATCTTAATTTATACCTCCGTTTGGAATTATGCAACATTTTGAATGTTGCCCATTTGCCTAATTTTGGTTGTGAAATACGCTGTTATATCCTAAATTTTTTTTACTCCTGATCTATTCCTTTAATGTATTAAATTGCCAAATTAAAGACCGGCTTTTGCAGCATCAAAATTTGGTCTTTGAAGTTGTTAAAGCTAAGACTTATAATGTGACTGACCAAACCTCACTCCAGGGGCTTTGTAATTCAAACTGCTCATAAACAGACATCCTGACATAATATTTTAATCCTGGCTTTAAATCAGGAATATAACATGCTCCTTTTGAAGTTGTCTGAACAATATGTGTATCGGATGAAAAATCGGGACTAGTTGAAAATTGTACTTTGTAGAGATATTCACTTTTGCTGCTGCTGTAACCAATACTTATTCCATTTTGAAAAGCTTTCACCGCTTTAATTACCGGAGGCAAATTACCAAATCCCGATGTCGTTTCACCAAAATTATTGATGGCCACCAACTGCACCTTGTAAATTTTCCCTGAAGTTACATCTTCGGCCAATTTATCCACTTCGATATATCTGTCGATTGTATTGACCGACTTCTGATTTAGATCTTTTTCACCGTACTGCAACCGGTATTCTGCTGCAAAATTAACATGATCGAAGACAACGCGCATCCGTGAGCCGTTGTTAAAGATGGCTTTAATGACGGGTTTTTCAGGTGTTGCATAATAGATTGTAGTATCTATCATTACATAATTGGTAGGACTAATTACTGATATTTTGCGTGCAGATACTGCTGTTTCTGCACTTTTCACATCAAATAACTTTGTTAATTGCGGATCTCCGGGATTTATAACCGGTAATGTGATTTCCGATTTTCCGGACGATTTGTAATCCGGACCATATTCCTCGCAAACCAATCTGTATTCGCGTAAAACATAAGCCGGCAAATCGAGTTTTCCCCGTGGTTGAAGTGTAACTTCAATGCCAGTTTCGGTCTTTCTTGCCTTTAATAATTGTAAGGGTGCAAACTCCTTTCTAATGATTTCGAATGCCCTCTTTTTATTCCCGTAACCATCAATAAGACCCCAATCCCTGTTTTGCGAAACTTTACTATCCCACGTTAGATCCGAAGAACGGAAATTGCTGCGATAATCGTTATAGGTCCATAACGATGCACCAAATAAATATTCTCTTCCACGAAACTCCGTCAGCATCTTTGTAAAATTTCCGGTTGAAGTATTCAGATCTTCACCAATCAGATTAGAGCCGCATTCAGAAATGAAAATCATTTTACCCAGTTGGTATTCATGAACCTTGTCTGCGTTGTAACCCCATGATCCATAAGTATTATAAGGAACAAAGTCACCAAATTTCGATGGATCAACTTTCCATGAATTTGCAGTATGTGAAACCATAACAACAAGTCGCGAATGATCAAGAGAGTCTTTGACATATTTTATGGCCCTTTCGACATACTCCATAACCCTGAGGTTTTGATCTTTCCTTCCAATTTCATTTCCAACACACCAGCCAATAATGCAGGGATGGTTAAAATTATTGACTACCAATTGTTTCATCCACGATTTCGAAATTGAATTTTCCGGATCAGCCAATTTTGTAACACCCCAAACCGGAATCTCAGCGATAATCATAATTCCCTTTTCATCAAAATAGTCGTAAACTTCCTGCGGCAACGGTAAATGTGAGATCCTCGCAATGTTTACTCCGAGTGATTTCATATTATCAATTTCCCGTTTATACAATTCTGCAGGCAGCGTATTTCCGGTAAGACGGTCATCGGCCACCCAATTGAGCCCCATTGCCCGGACCGATTCTCCGTTTAACAAGAACAGACCATTTACTATTTCTGCCTTTCGAATGCCAAAACGTTCATTAATTTCGTGATACAGATTGCTTCCTCGTTTTAACTGAACCTTTAGTGAATACAAATTCGGAAAATCGAAATGCCAGAGCTTAACCTCTTTTTTTGCCAATACAAATTCCAGACTGGCATTCTGGTTTGCCAACCCTGACAAGGTTAGCGTTGTATTTCCCGTTTTGATTATTTTCCCGGCAAAACTCAATTCATAATCCAGTGATGCATTCCCTTTAATCTGGCTTTCGTTGAAAACTACGACATTCAATGAAACAGCGGCGGTGCCCCTTTTTAAATCGGGAGTGGCTGTAATATGTGCCGATTTAATAAATACGGGGTTATTAACGAATAACGTAACCGGACGACGGATGCCTCCCCAGCTCCAGTAAGCACCGCTTCGGAATGTATTGTCGACGCAAACAGCAAGGCTGTTTTTTACGCCGTTTTTTAATTTTTTGCCAATATCAATGAAATTAGGGAAATACCCTCCTTTAACATCAGCGACCAGTTCGTCGTTTACCCACACCTTATAGTCAATACCAACTGCTTCAAAATTCAAACGTACAACCTTGTCAGTTATTTCTGAAGGTGTTTCAAACGTGGTTCTGTACCACCCTTTCCCCGAATAATTGGCATACTCATTTCTGATATCCCAATTACCTGGTACCGGTAATTTATCCCAGCCTGAATCATTGAAACGACCTTCAAACCAAGATTGAGCTTCCCCGTTATTGTAATAATCGGCTTTGAAATTCCATAACCCGTTTAATGAAATCCGGGTCTCTCCGGGATTAACAGAATTGCCGGCGGTCGCTGCAAAAATTGAATAAACGCTGATTATTACAGCAATCAGCAGAGTCAGAATAGCTTTGTTCTTTTCCATAATTTTAGTTTACCTCGTATTAAAAATTTGCAGAATCAGCTTCAACCATGATAACGATGGTATGAATTTTGCTCATTCTTTTTGTGAATTTCGATTTTTAAGTTTTTCATTCAGAGCGGATAATCTCACCGCGCAACAAGATCTTCCCCAGATAAATGACAGACTGGCTATATTTTGAAGGATTTTGAGTAATATCAGTCAATTGTACTTTACCCAGTATTTTAGCTTTGTCGGGAATACTGGCAGAAATTTTAAGGATCGCAGTGTGTATGCCCTCTTCGATTTTTATGAAAACACATTGCCCCCTGTAGCGATTATTGCAAAATCTGTTGAAACGGTTAATCGATTCAACAGCAGAATTTTCTTGGCTGATGGAGTAATTGACTGTGCTGTTTTCCTCAAACTTTCTTTTAACACCATCCAGCTCCAGCTCGATCTGTCCCGCTTCCGGTCCTCCGATATCAAATATACCCAGCATACTTCCCTGAAAATGAATCTTTATCCATGCACCTGGTTTTTCGCCTTTCATCACATAAGGAAACCATCCGGAAAATTGCTTCAGTGATTCGATCCCGTTAGGATCAATTTTGTTCCATTCAGGACTAAAAGATGCACAACTTTGCGGGTCGAGCATTGTGGCGTCTTCCCAATTATCAATAATGGCTGGATTTTTTAAAGGGTGGATATAATCTGTGGCTCTCTTTTTCATCTTCAATATTGAACGGCCGATAGCTTCGGCATACAGGTTGCCGCCTGCTTCAAGCGGATGAGTGCCATCCGCCGAGAATATTATCTTATTATATTTCAAGGAAGTATCCGCTTTCCATATAAGCATATTCTGTTTTTCAAGCATTGCAGCCTGCAAACCCATATGAACTGTTGGGATAGCATAATAGTCAGCTATTTTTTCGAGATTAATTATATTTTCAGGAATCATTCCCTCGGCATAAATCTTCGTTTGATCTTCTGAAATAGTATAGATCAAACAAATATCAATCCTGGGATTATATTTCCAAATCTGGCGGATAATCCCTTCCATTCCATCCGGGAAAGCACCATTTACTGCAAATTCAATAAAGATTAAATCAGGATTATATTTTAGCAACTGATGGTATAAACGGCAGGCGCCCAGATCCGTTCCTGTTCCCGAAACCCCTGCATTTATTCCTGCTATTTTTACTGACGGATATAAATTTTGAATAAATTTTGCTGATTGCAAACGATATTGATTATCAGCCCGGGTAATACTTCCACCCAGATAACCAATAGTAACTGATTCTCCTTTTTTTATTTTATTGAAGAAATTTGGTAGTCCTGAGCGGACTTTGAATTCATTCGGGTCGGAAAAATTTTGTATCCGGATAACCGGCGATAGGTAAGTTTTGGAATCAAAAAATAAAGGACTGGCTCCCGCCTGGCTCGCTGCGATCAAAAATTCGGCTCTCTTTTCGATCGCACCATTTTGACCATTAGCTTCAATAAACAGGGTTATTAAAAGGATTGCCAATGAAAATATCAGGAGTGTTTGCTTTATCATTTATTCAGTTTATTGTAACGCTTTGTTTGATAGTTTTTTAATTCTTATCTGGCAAATGTCTTCCTGGTTTAAAATCATCAGGACTCCAACTGTCATACCATGAAACAGACATTTTGCCACTAATAAATTCTATTGGCAGCCAGATATATCTTCCATTAACAGGATTTTCAGGTTTCCAGATATCAAACATTGCAATATAGGCATTTTTTATACCCTGTACCTGTAAAATGCAAGTTGATTGTCCGCCAAATGTACTATCCGCTCCGATGTGATCAAAACTGTTTATCCCTTTACATGGATTTCCATGGTAAGTCCACTTCCCGGATAAACGATCCGTCGTATAACTGCGGGCGGCATTGGGTTTCCATCCGCTTGAACCTGAGCCCAACAAATGATATTTACCATCTTTTTTTATCACCACCGGGGCTTCCGTATGCGGTGCTATGCCATCGCAAGCCAGGTATTCTCCTTTCGGATAATAATAGTCTTCATCCATTTTGCCGATGACAAAGGTTTTGTCCGGCTTTCTTACTGTCAAATGGTATAAGTCGCCACTCTCATCTTTAAACATCGAGAAATCTCCTGAACCATTAGGAGATCCTCCTCCATGAAACTTGTGATAATACATGAAAGGGCCTTCGGGATTTCGGGCTACTGCCACTCCCACATAACTGGTTTCGTAACCCACCCCTTTGAGATAGAGTTTAAAGTATACTACAAATTCCTTATTCTTTTCATTGTAAACGACCTTTGGTCTTTCCAGAATACATCCATATGCCAGATCGCTTTTCGCATCCTCATAATTTACACTCAACACTATTCCTTGATCCTTCCAGTTGACCAGGTCAACGGAAGAATAACAATGGATGCCGCCGTCAGCAAATGTGGTCTCAGTTTGTGTTCCCCGTACCAGTAATAAATTCCCTTGAAAAAAATGACCCCACCTCCGTGTGCATTGATGGCATTTCCATTGGTATCCAGCCAGGTTTGTGCAGGAATAAAACCAGTCTGTTTTGTAGCTGATTTTTTTACCTGATTCAAATTATTAGCTGGCACAGGAACAGATGTTTCAGCATTTTCAAGATAATCATTCCAATACAACTGAAAAACGGAGAATCCGTTTCTTTCAGGTTCATAACCGCATAAAGTGATATACCACTTTCCATCCAAATCGCGGATGATTTCGGGCGCATGCCAGTCCATCCATTTCACTTTGTCGGTTACTTTCCACGCATAGGGTGAAGAGCTTCGAAAAACCTCCAGATAACCATATGGCCAGGGTCTGGCTGAGATAAAGATATAATAATAATCGCTTCTTTTCACTACAAAAGGAGATTCAACAGATGGCATGGAAGTATTCTCATCGAAACAAATTAGTGGTTTCGACCATCTTTTCAGATCCCGGCTTGTGCTGTAAGCCACCACCCAGTTTGCTGAATCTTTCATCATACTGACATACATGATCCATTGATCCTTTTCCTTGATAATCATTGGATCCTTATTCTTCGCATCGTTACCTGACCGGGTGCGTGAAGCCAAAATAAGTTCAGGTTCAGACCAGTACCAAAGATCGGTTGACTCAACGCAAACAATCTGACGGGGAACACCAATTTTCGTGTAAAACATGAAATATTTACCTTTTTCGTAAATAATGTGGGGTGCCCAGATCTGAGCTCCATAATCGACGTAATGTTTATGCTCAACCCAGTTTTGTTGAGTCAATGAATCAGCGGTCAGATGGATAAAGCTTTTCTCGCCATTTACAATTCCATACATATGCCATTTCTTCTCTGTTGGATTATAAATGACAGAATGATCATTAATGTAAATACCCGGATATGAAGAAATCCTGTTCCCAACCTCCAGGATATCCTGATTTTTTGGAAGTTTGGGGATATTTAAAACAAACCCGGTCGCGCTTACTTCTACCTGTGAAAATAAAAGGTTTGAATGTAATACCAGGATAAGTACATATAGAAAATAGTATGGCCCGAAACGATTCATGTTATTTAAATTGGTAATATTATGGTTGTTTCAATGGTATCTGTACACTGTAAGAATGTCCAAGGCTTTTTCCTTGCAACTGCTTTATGGACCATTATTCCGGTGACTCCAGTTGAGTTGGTTTTTCATTGTGATCCCGTCATGTTCATTTGTAAATTACCGGCAACACCACTGAAAATGAATCTTCCTTTCCTTTTGGTTTTGCAGCCAAAAACAAGGCAACAACCTTCCCATTTTCAAGATAAACCTTGGGCATTTCGAGCCGGTCGAAATCCATGTGTTCGCCATCTTTAAAAGTAATGTTGAATTTATGCACCAGCGAGTTTGGCGACAGCGTCCAGTCGAGTCCATTCTCTGACCCGAACAACAAAAGGGTAATGCCGTGTTCGGTAATCATGTCGCCGTGATCTTTGGCAATGCAGTAATATCTTCCATCCTGAAACCATTCCACATGATCGTCAATTGGAAAATCGGATTTAGGCGAAGTGATGAATGGCTTGTCGTAGTCTTTGAACGGTCCGAGCGGTGAATCGGAAAGCGAGATATAGTGCTTTACTGCACCTCCTTTGTAGCCTTCTTTTTCTGTCACAAATTTGTACGTCAGTGAGAAATTGCCATCGGGCCGCTGGAATACTGTTGGAACTGCGGTTATCCGTCGTCCCAGGGTAATGTCGATTAATGGTTTGTTAAATCGTTTCCAGGGACCATAAGGGCTGTCGGCCACCGCCACGCCTATTCGTTGGTTGTTACGGTTTACCCACCACTCCGGATGAGTTATTTTAGGCATTATTGTATCAGAGGTGGTTTTCCAATATCCGCTACCGTGATCACCTGTATAATAAAGATAATATTTCCCATTGTACCTTATCACATGTGGATTGTGAGTCATGGCTCCGTCCCAGTATTCATCTCCACGGGCAGGTAAACAAACATCGGAGAAATGATATGCTCCAAACAGGTTATCGGAAACCGCATGGGCAATTTCCGAATGGGTCACCCAGGCTTCAAACCCACGCGACTTGGGCCAACGCGAAAAGTACATGTGATATTTCCCGTCGTCGCCTTTCACCACGCCATTGCACCATACATTGTACCCAGGCATCGAAAAAATATGTTTTTCCGGATATTCAGGGATAAGTTTGGTGAAGTCGAGACTGCCCGAGTTCTGTTTTCCGGAATTTATTACCGAATGGTCATTTATATAAATACCCTGAAATGATGAAATTCTGCTCTCAACCTCCAGAATATCCTGATTTTTTGAAAGATCAGGGATATTTAAAACAAACCCAACTTCTGATAGAATCACCTGTGGCTCTGTCAGTAAGGCGTTCAGAACAAAAATAAGAATGAATGCAGTTAATTTCATAATATTTTCAAGGTATATTGGTTCTTTAAATTATCTCTTCCTTTATTAGAAATTGATTTGAACTAATTCTTTTCAATGTTGCTCCTTTCCGGTTTTGTCGGCCAGGGCAAAACCCCATAATCATTTTCCATTTCTTATAGTCATCGAACACGTCCTGAACTTTTACTGAATTTGTTTTGCTCAAGTCACTCATTTCGGTTGGTATTTAACTGGTAAGGTTCCTATGTTTTTATAAATCGTTTCACAATTTTCCAGTTGAATACAGGCTGTTTTGCGAGAAACCTTTCGGTGGCAAATCGACGATCTGGCTGTCCGCCAACAGACATTCTTTCAGCGCGCTGTAGGGCACATCCTGCAATGCGATGTTACTGTCAATCGCCAGGCTCGCTGCTGTGGCGGCAGACTGCCCCAACACCATGAAAACCGGCTCCATTCGTATGGATCCATATGCTGCATGGGTGGCGGAGATGCAGATCGGTACCAACAGGTTCTTGCATTCACTGCGTTTGGGAATGATAGCGCGATAGCTGATTCCATATGGTGCGGGTATATGGACGAACATACCGCCATCTCTCGTCAGGAAGCCTGCCGGCGAAACAAAGTATTTGATGGCATGAGAGTCCATATGATAGGAACCTATTCCTACCGGATCCGGTGCAAACTCTTTGCCAAGCGCAGTGTGTTCTGTAACCATGTAGTCGGCGATCATGCGGCGGGCTTCACGAATGTAGAGTTGAAAAGGCCAGTGTCTGTTGTCGGTAAACTCGTCCTTTGCCAGCCCCCACGGTGCATAGCGCTGGCGAACTTCTTCGGGGATGCGCGGATGGTGCTGCAAGGTCCAGATCAGACCCCGCTGCCACTGCTCATGCTCTTTGGCAATACGGGCGCGCGTGACATAATCGGCCTCCGGGTAGTCCCAGCTCATGCCGATATAATCCGTGGAGATATAACCGTTGTTATTCGTATCAGTCTTACCATTCGGTATAAGGGAGGGTTTGATAAAGCCGCCCCCCAGCGAGGCGTTGAAAAATTCACCATCCATTCCCCCGGCTTCAATAAACCGAAAAAGTAACTCGTATTGTTTTTCATCGTAATCAGCAGGCTTTTCCACGGGCACCCTGTTGTCAGGAATCTGTGTCAGGCACATCCGGTAATTGTAGGCCTGTAAACCACGGTCTCCATCGCCAATCTTTCCGCCCCAGTCGGGATGAATGCGGGGTAAAAGTCCACTCTTCGGATTTCCCTTGATTTGATAGGGGTCGATGTCCGGCAAATGGTTGGGCGGCGGCATGGGACCGATCCCGTTGATCGTTTCGTTGTACCGGCTGTTGGGTTCGCGTCCGACGATATACGACACACCCGATGCGGCCATCAGATCGCCTTCGTAAGTTGCGTCGATAAACATCCTGGCCTGAAAAACGGTGCCGGATTCCATGGCAATGCTGACGATTTTCTGTCCTTCTTTTATCACGCCGCTCCCTCGATTTAGCCGCTCGTTGCGTACGACCGTTACATTTGCTTCAGTTACCATTTGGTCGAACAGCCGTTCCGCAATGGAAGGTTCGACGATCCACATGGTCCCGTCTTCGGGTGCAAGCGGCGCATGCTGCCCCGGCATTTCGTGCTTTTTCTCCCATTTCCAGGCGGAGTCGTCCTGGTAATGCTTCCAAACCCTGTGGAAATACTCGCGGGCCAGTCCTCCGATCGTTTCCGGGTTTCCCACATCAACCCAGCCGAGCCCACCGCTGGTCAGGCCGCCGAGGTGTATACCCGGCTCGATCAAGGCCACGGTTTTCCCCATCCGCGCTGCCTGAACCGCTGCCATGACACCGCCACACGTTCCTCCGTAAACAACTATATCATAGACTTCTGTTTTTTCCTGAGGATTGGTTTCCGGAGCATCCAATTGATTATTGTTTTGTGTTGAAGATTTGAACGGCACTGCATCAGCAATCGGGGATTTTCCATCTTGTGTGTTTTGAGCGTTGGCAGTCATAAACAGGACTGCCAGCATAAGGTTAAATATCAATGCGTTAATATGCCTCATCTTAATTTTAAATTATAAATGTTTCTGTTTTTAATCCAAAGGTTTGGTGTCGTTACTATACAAGGACTTTTCAATCTTCATGTTCCGCAAAAAAGAATGACAATGTATATTTTAACTGTATATTTTTTCAGTATTTCTTTTTCAGTGGTATCTGCACATTGTAAGAATGTTCAGTAGTTTCATTTACAGCACACAGCAAAGCAACTAATTTTCCGTTTTCAAAAAAGAGTTGGGGCCTTTCAAGTGCCTCCAATTTTTGAGTGGTACCATTTTCCCATTTGATGCTCAGCGCAGAAACCAGCGGATGTTTGCCCAGTTTCCAATTCAGACCATCTGTTGAATAAAAAAGGACCAGGCTACGACCGGCATTTGTGAAAGCACCTTTCATATCTTTAACAATCGCATAATAGCAATTATCCTGATACCAGACAAATGGGTCTTCCGCCGGAAAATCAACATTCTCTGCCGTAAAAATGGGTTTATTCAGTTTCACAAACGGCCCTTCGGGTTGATTGGCAATGGCGGTTAAGTGAACTACTGGTCCGCCGAATGGTTGTGGTTTTTTCTTTGCGACTGCTTTGTAAACCATGAGGTATCTGCCATCGGGCATTTGAGTGACAGAAGGGTTCGCCATCATTTGTGCATCACGGGCTTCGGGATCAGAAGACACATCGATAACAGGGCGATCAAACCGTTTCCAGGGGCCGTTGGGATCATCGGCAACTGCAACGCCAATACGCTGGTTATTCCTGTGACTCCAGTTGAGTTGGTTTCTCATTGCAATCCCATCACCTGTATTGCCTGTGTAGTAGAGGTAATACCTACCCTTGTAGAAATGAACCGTTGGATTATGTGTGACCAACCCGTCCCAGTATTCCTTTCCGCGAACCGGCAATGCAACACTTTTAAATTCAAACGGACCAAAGGGGGAATCAGAAACTGCATGTGCGACCTCAGAGTGGGTTACCCATGCATTCATACCCAGTTTTCGTGGCCAGCGTGAATAATAAAGATGATATTTCTGATCGATATGTGATTTAATCAAAGTACCGCACCAAATAAAGGAGGTGTCATTGATGAACCTTGCAGTCATTGGGATAGGCTGAATCATCGGCTGAAGGTTGAGTTCGCCCGGCAGAATCTTTGTTTGTGCAGACAAATTGAATCCAGTTGCAATCCCTAATATTCTTAATATCAAAATTATCACTATTTGTTTCATCATTATTTTGCAGCGATTCCGGTTTTCATGAGTTCTTTTAATTCCCCAAGGTACTCCAGATATACCGATCGGGGAGAGGCTTGGTGTTTTTTGCAAATGGATGCTGCCATGCCAATGACCTCGCCCATCATTGCGGTGGTACGTTGCACCCTGATTGTACCATAAGCCACATGGGTTACGCTGATATTTCTTCCTGCCATAAACAGGTTTTCAATATTACGCGAATAAAGACATCGATAAGGCACATGATAAGGAAAAATCCTTGGTTGATTGCAATAGCTGTAAAACTCCTCACCCGGAAAATATTTGCTGTTTTCCGGATCAGGGAAATGAAGGTCGAGCGACCAGGTTGTAGTGAAACTGGCGTCGTTATACCTGACCTGGTTCTGAATATCATTTTGATTAAGGATAACATCTCCAAGTAACCGGCGCGATTCCCTTTTGCCGCCAATAAATGCTACCCAGGTCAGTTTCCGGTTGGCATATTTTGGATTGTTATTCTTGAGATAAGCCCAGTTACCGAAAATTGCGCGCAGGTTTTGATCCCTGATATTTTCGGCATCTGTAATCGTATTTTTTGAGAATCCCCCTTCCCATTTCCAGTCCGGTTTAATTTCATCGATATTGTACTGTTTGCTGAACTGGCAGGCCCAATCAAGAACAGGGAAACGAGAAGCATCAGCAGAAGTTTCGAATGACCACAGGTTTGAGGTACCCAATGTTCGCTGATCTGAAAAAAGCGGTGCGAGCGATTCGAATGCTTCATAAGCGCTTTCCCTTCCCATCCTGTAGTCAGCACCCGCCAGGTAACCAACAGTTGCATCACCGGTACAATCGGCAAACAAGCTTCCTCTGAAAATCATTTCCTTGCCGGTTTCGATGTTTTTGGCGATAACTGATCTGATTTTATTGGAATTCATTTCAGTTTTAAATACATGCATGTTCAGAAAAAGGGTGATATTTTTTTCAGCGAGGATGAGTGACATTTTCCGGTCATCCATAAAGGCTTCGGCCGGTCCGGCGTTTGATGGCCGTTCCGGATTGAATTCTTTCAAGACATTCCCAATATTGGGATAAAGATTTTTATCGATATCACCCGAAAGTCCGACCCTTACTTCTGAGCTGTTATTTCCGCCTAAAACCGGCCGGTCGTTGATCAGTGCAACTTTAATACCTAATCGCGACGCCGAGATTGCAGTACAGATACCCGCAGCACCTGCTCCTACAACGACAAGGTCATACCTTCCTCCATCGAGTGGAGAGTCGATCCGAAGGAGTTTTTTTCGAAATTCGGATAGTTCTTTTTCTCCTGATGGCGGGACGAATGACTTATCTTTTGTAAAAAGAACAGCATCACAGCGACCGTTGAACCCGGTCAGATCTTTTAAAACGATTTCCGTTCTGGCTTCTCGAAGTTTAACTATTCCTGCATCCTGCCACATCCATTGGTTCCCTTCAATTCCCAAAACCGCAGGCAGTATTTTTCCATTGATCTTCAGTTGGAATTGCCCCGGTCCTTTTCCTTTATACCAGGGCGAAGTCCAGTTGTAAGTTCTTACAAATACTTTATAGGTTCCGGCTTCCGGAAATGATACCGTGGTATGCGCATCTTTAACAGGTGTGCCCAAACCGTGAGCCATTAAATAGGGTGAACCCATCTGATCCATAAACTGCTGATCGACTACCCAGCCACCCTTGCTGTCGAAATTTTCGCACTCTACTAAAATCTGACCATAAAGGTTGAGACTCAGGCAGAGTAAAAACAAGAATCCGTAATTCTTTAAGTTAAAAAAAGATTTTGCCTCCATCAGGGTTGTTATTAAAGTTTTAAGGTAGCTGGTTTAATATCTGATCTTTAAGTTCCGAAAGATATTGGGTATAAATATCTCTGGGAGAAGCGTTGTTCTTTTTGCACAAATAAGCTGCAATACCTACAACTTCACCCATTAATCCGCCGGTACGCATCACCCTGACTGAGCCTAAAGCCTGATGGGTTACGCTTACATCTCTTCCTGCCATGAATAAGTTATTGATGTTTTTTGAGTAAAGGATCCGGTATGGCAATAGGAACGGCATCTTGTATTTTGTATGAATATCATACGAAATAAAGGGGTCTTCGGGATAATAATTTTTTAAATCTTTATGAGGGATATGTACATCCATATCCCAGCCCGTGGCCATTAACCCGTCTTCAAATACAGTAGCGTTCAGTAAATGCTGATCGTTAAGTATTAAGTCTCCGATTAATCTTCGCGATTCCCTTTTCCCTGAAATATAGGCCGACCAGTTTAGTTGATGTTTCGGATAGGCATGATCGACGTTTTTGAGCGCATCCCAGGCGCCATACATCGCTCTGAAATTCCAGTCCCTGACCCATTCGTCATACCTGAACGGATCGCGGTAAAACCCACTTTCCCAATACCATCCTCCCAATGCTTTCTCCCCTTTTATACCGTAGGAACCAGGTATTGCACTGCGACCGGGAAACGCTTTTAGCGTAAGATCCAAAGCCCACGGACATTTTGGAAATGTTGTTTCATTTGCAGTTATGGAAATATTCCACAGATTGCATTTCCCCATGATGGAATCACTCATTTGATATTCCGCTCCGGCTAAATATCCGATCACCCCATCGCCTGTACAATCGGCAAACAAAGTTCCGCTGATCAGATTTCTTTCACCTGTGATAATGTTTTCTGCAACAATATTACTGATCCGGTTCTTTTTTACAACGACTTCGTTGGCTCTGCAATTCATGTACAGATCAATATTCTTCTCTTTTTGCAGCAACGAAAGTTTACGATCATCTTCATAGAGTTCACCAGTATTTGCATCCCCGTAATGAGCTCTTTTTTCCTGTTCCAGCTCTTTTACGATATTACCTAATTTCACATAAGGGGCGACATTGATTGCACCTCCAAGCCAAACCCTTGTTTCTGAACTGTTATTACCACCAACAACCGGTCTGTCCTGTATTAAAGCGACCTTAAGTCCTTTTCTGGCTGCCATTAAGGAGGAAGTAATGCCCGGAATTCCTCCACCCACAACAACCAGGTCATAATTGCCGCAATTCCTTGGCCGGGTGGTTCCAAGCAATTTACGTCTGAATTTCCTCAGCTCATTTAATGAGTTCGCTGGCTTGAAATCCAGGTTTTTACAAAGCAGTATCGCATCGCACCGACCTTCAAAACCAGTTAAATCCTGAAGTTCAATCGTTGTTTTGGTCCCTTCCAGGTCGACGATACCACCATTTTGCCAGGTCCATTCCGCATATTTTGTACCAAAAACCTCCTGTAAAACGGTGCCATTAATTACAACATTAAATTTCCCCGGTGCTCCAACTGCATTCCACGGTGCGACCCAATCTTTGGTTCGAACCCATACCCTGTATTTTCCGCCACGTTCAATGGGAACAGTAGTGACTGCATTTTCAACTTTAACGCCAAGGCCATGCGCCAGCAAATAGGGTGATCCCATCTCGTCCATAAATTGCTGATCGACAACCCATCCCCCTTTATTTGTGAAATTCTCGGCCTCAATGAGTATTTGTGAGAAAAGCGGGTATGCGTTTACACCGCAAAGAAACAGGATGAAGAAGATGATTTTAACATTTTTCACTCGCATATATTAATATTAAGTTATTGTATCTCATTTGGATCCGGAGCAGAATTCTGTAATTTCCGACTACCCGTTCACCCCAAATATTCCGGACTCGCAAGAGTGTGTATTTCAAATTTATTGAGTCAATCTTTGGTTTATTTATAACGTTAAGGTAATCAATGTGTTATTTAGTGTATTAATTTATCTGATTCAAGAAATTAAGATGATAGATAAACTCATTTGTTTCTACATCTTTGGCTTCAATCGGTTTTCCGCTGGCTTTGCAATTTTTGAAATTGACATTCCTGATCGCATGTTCAGTATCGAATCCATTCAGAATGATCTGTCCTCCGGAAGTTTGAACATTGATAAAATTTAAACCATATATATTGCCTCGTTCATCACGATATCCGGTATCGTTGGAGTAACGGGTCTTTTCAATCTTTATATTGATTGCATTGACCGGTTTTTCAATGAAAAAATTTTCGAACAGAATGTTTTCACAGCTTGCCCAATCGCTGTGGTCACTGCGTATTCCGTAACCTGAATGTTCAACAACATCGATATTTCTAAAGGTGATATTCTTAAAAAGGTGGGTTTCCATTGAAGCGCCAACCCTCAATCCATTTCCGGCATGTGCATTATAAATTACACAATCACTGGCGGTGCAGTTTTCAGTAGGCATTTGACCATTGGTTTTAGCGTCGACAGCATGCCAGCCGAAACCATCATCGCCGCAACCGATGAAGCAGCCGCTTGCCGTGAAATTGGTCACGCCGTCGATGTCAATGCCGTCATTATTGACCCCGAAACTCATGAGGTTCATGTATCTTACATCAACATCGTTGCACAGTATATAGAGACTTTGCCACCATTCGCCGGTACGTAAACCAATTCCTTCAACCTTTATATGTGATGAACTTTTAAATTCCAATCCGCAGATCTTTTTTGATTTATTCGTGAAACCGCGAGCATCAATTATTCCACGACCTTTGATGGTTACATTATGTACCCCTTCAGCAAAAAAACGGCCTTTGACGATTGCCCCCTGCTCAAGATAAATGGTCTGTCCGCTTTTAATGCTCAACAACCCCGGTTCATGTATTCCTTTGCCAAAAAAGATCACATTTGGATCTTTGGGATCAGGTACCTCTTTTTCAGGAGGTGTCTGAAATAAGCACAATGGTTTAAGATTGTTTATTTTTATAATTAACATTTCGGGCTTGTTTACTTTGAAGATCAGTTGATTGCCTTTAATTACGCCGCTTATTTTTTTACTGAATGGCCTGATTTCAAATTTCTCAACAGGTACAGCACATTCAACAATAATTTCGGTTTCTCCTTCGACAAAGAATTGTGAGGTGTGGAAAATGCTGTCGCCAAAACATAATTCTTCTGCCGTAAAAACTTTTATTCCGTTGACTTTTACCTGGAACAGATCACTCTTTTTAAATCCGTCATATTGAACGTAGTGGTTCAAATCCTTTTGCTGAAAGCTCATCAAAGAACCTCCGATTAAAATCGCAATACAACTTATTATTATGGAACTTATACTTCCGGTTTGAATTTTCATTGTTACAGACTAATTAACATCATAATGTGCTTCAATCACTTTTACCCCGAAAGGAGGTATTTCAATTTTTAAATTTACCTCATTTACTTTAATCAATTCGGTTTTGCCTGATTCATTGATCCAGCTTAACCGCTTTATTTTGGATCCTCTTATGAGGGCATCAGAATCGAGGGTGATGGTTGTTTTAAGTAGTTCATCGTCACTGTTCAGAAGGATAAAGTAGATGTTTTTTGTCTCCGGATTAGCTGCAGTCATAAAATCCAGATAAGGAGATTCTGCTTTGAGCAAACCCTCGCGAACCGATAAAGACGCTTTATTGCCATAAATATTTCCCGGGGCAAAACCATAGGTTTTATGAGGGCCTACCTTTGGAGATATAAATCCATGCGGAAAGGTTATTTTACCAGCTGATCTCATTTCCGCTTCTGAAAGCAGGTAATCGGTGAGCCAGCCGATCTGCCACCATGCATGGTGAGGAAATTCGCCGGGACCAGCGTTCATCTTGCTCCAGTAATAGGAGGCTACGCTGGTTTTTTGATCCACAAATGCATCCCGACCCAATGCTGCTGCCCTTGCCATATTGAGATAAACAGAATCGTGCGTGAGTTCATAGATACGGACGAACAATCCGGCATGGCTGGCCAGTAATATAGGACCTCCGTTATTTGCCGATCCTACGTTCCCGCCGTGTTCGAAGCTAAGTCCAACCTGGCTGATCTCCCAGTCTTCATGCTTTATTCCGTTGACTGTTTTAACCTGCCTGGACGGTATAGGATGTGTATAAATGGAAGTTGTATAAAAGCGTGCCGTTTTGATTGCAGCTTCCTTATATTTTGGATTTTTGGTAAGATCATACAAATCAAGAAGTGCCTGAGCGATTTGCCCCGTTGCAAAATCGGGTATAAAACGAATATCTCCACATACACCCAAAAAATGCCCCTTGTCTACTGAATTCTTTATCAACCAATCGGCACCCTTACAGGCTGCTGCGAGGTATTTTTTATCCTTCAGAATATTGTATGCAACTATCATCCCGTAAAACGTGGGTCTTAGATCCTCCAGCTCTGTAAACATGGGCTTTCCTTCCTCATCGTAGGCAATTTGCCAGTTTCCCTCTGCTCCCTGCCATTCCAAAAGTTTTTCAGCGCCTGAGGTTAACCTGCTGCGAAGAATGGAATCGCCGGGGTTGAACAACAGAATGTTCCCGATATCCAGAAGGTTATAATAAGTAATTGCGATAGGTTCGGTATAGGTACCCCATTCCTCGGTAAACCTTTTACTTTTTGACAAATAGTATTGTCCGGCGACAGCGCCATTAAAGAGGCCCGGCGCAGTTTGTTGCTGTTCCAGTTTAAAATTGCGTGCAAAGGGCAGACGCGTCTGTTTCAAAACGGAATCGTTCATAATTGTTGCCATCATCCACATGGCGCCATAATCGGAATTTTTCATTGCATCGCCATTTGCACCCCTGATGCCTGCATTATAAGCCTGTCCGCCAATTTTTGAACCATTAAACTCTTCAATTCTCCACTTCGATGATACATCATTTATTACATACCGGTGCATTGCAAAAATGCGGTCTGTGAGAGACTGTGATGTTTTCTTTAAGCTCAGAAAGTCCTTAAAATGATAAATGTCCCATAGTGCATGTTTGTAAACCGGATACCAGTCGGTAGGCATTACCGAGTAACGGAATTTAAAACTCACCGTTTCACCTGCTTTTAACCAGGATCCTTTTTGTCCCAGCACTGGATGATAAAGTGTTGGCGTCAAATCAGATTTCCTGTTCATTAAGGATAATCCAAGCAACCAGTCTGTATGTGTACTTTTATCGGTAAGCCATGGATCGCGATCTGTACATGGTTCCGGAATTACGCCAATAGAGATGCCGTTCTTTGTCGTGATCACCGGCGATAAGGTGCTTGCCGTTCGCTCCCTGACGACAACAGGACGATCCGGTATTCCTTGTCCGTAAGCATAAGCCTTTACAAAATCATTTTCCAGTGAGGACCCCTGGAAATAGCCGGGAAGGATACCCCATGTCAATTGTTCTTTTGGAACGGTAACCAATGAAGGAGTGGCAACTGAAAAGTAACCGGCAACTTTGGCTTTTACTGTAATGCTTACATTGATATCCGAAGGATAATTTTCATCTATATTCCAGATTGCTTCGAGTGTAGATATTTTTGTTTCGGAGACGAATTTTACGCTCCCGTTTGCTAATTTGCTTAAAGTCTGCGGATAGGAAAAGATTGCCTGGCCAGCTGTGTTCAGTTGTACAGGATTAATAACGTTATTCCAAAGCGGAACAACAAATTTGTAAACAGGTTCGGGAAAAATAATCTTACTGTTATTGGTTCTATAGAGGACAGCGGGAGAGGAGTCTGGTTTTTCGGTACTGTAAAGAATGGTATACTCACCACCCGGGTTGGGCAGTGCAACCCATTGATTGTCTTTTTTTACAAGCAAGTTATCTACTTTCCAGCCATCCTTGTTTTTAACCCACGAAAGTTTGAGTGATGAGCCAGGCAACGATTGTTTTTCATCGGGTAAATTATTGGATTTCCAGGAGGAAAACAATAAACCAACCGGAAGTAATGCTATGAACAGCAGATATAAATTGCGTTTCATTCGTTTTATTTAGGTATTTAAAAGTCACCAACTCAAGGCAGGAATTGCATTGATTCATTGGCAATCAAAGCATTTGGATATTACAAGTATTCATACGACTCTTAAGCAGAAACAAATGCCAATTATCGTTTTATGAAACCCCGGTCGGATAAAACAGAATGGTTTCATCTGACCGGGTTCAAATGTTGGTATAAAGAAAGGCTGACTGCAAAAACCAGCCTTTCTCTTTTTCCGGATAATCTGATTCTCTACCAGCCCGGATTTTGTTTAAGACCCGGATTCAAACTTAATTCAGTTTCGGGTATTGGCCATAAATAATCGCGTTCTTTTTTGAAATTGGTTCTGATGAGTACGCGGTAGTCGCTTGACGGGTGTGGTGCATAAGTTGCTTCGTTATAAAGCGGATCACCATATTCGTCGAATTGAACAGATGGATATACGTTAAATTCTCCTAAAACAGGTCTTCCGAAGATGGGCCGTGTCAATACCACCTCGGCCCGTTTCCAGCGTAACAGGTCCTGGTAACGCAGGTTTTCGTTGAATAATTCTACCTTGCGTTCGTACCAGACAATTTTTCTCATTTCTGCCTGGCTTAATCCTGCCGCAATGGCAGGCATCATCACGTCACTACGGCCACGAACCAGATTGATGGCGCTCAAACAATCTGCATCAATTTGATTTAGCTCAATCTTTGCTTCAGCAAAAGTGAGCAATACTTCAGCATACCGACACAACATAAAAGGCATTTCACATTGCGTATTCGCGCCCTTATATTTGAAATCATAATATTTACGTAAAAGGTAACCTGTAAATGAGCAAAATTCGGTGGAGTTATAACTATCCTGGTTCTTTACCGATGCCCCGGCACTATTCAAAGTGTTAGGTTTATCCTTGCGTGTATCGAAAATATAATCATTCCACATATCCCCAGGAACAACAAGTGAATAACGTAAGCGAGGATCACGTTTATCATACGGTTTTGTTTTGTCGTATAAAGGTGACTTGCTAATATCTTTACCATCAATACATTGATAAGAGTCCAGCAAGTTCTGCGTTGGAACGATGGTAGAATAACCACCCGCAGAACGGGAACCTGCCCACTGAACATAAGCCGAAGCATTTTTAGCAGTAACCAGGTGACCTTGTGTGAAAATTTGCTCTGTATTTGAAGTATTGTTAACAACCGTTTCAGTAAACAAAGTCGAGTAACTTGGCATCAAGCTATATTTTTTCGAATCGATCACTGCTTTCGCTGCTGCTGCTGCTGTGGTCCAATCGTTGTTTTGTAAGGCCGCCCGCGCTTTATAAGCCAACGCAGCACCTGCAGTTACCCGACCTAAAGTTTTTACTGCAGAGCCAGTCAGCAGCTGAGCAGACTGATCAAAATCTGCATAAATCTTTGTCAAAATTTCTGCTTTTGCAGTACGTATAACAGCCTTACCTTCATTCACAGATGTTATGGGTTTATCCTGGTAAACAACGTCCCCAAACATATTTGTTAAACGCAAATAATAATAAGCGCGTAAAAAATAAACTTCACCCTGAAACTGTTTTACTTTGTCTGCAGCTATTTTATCCTTATTAGCTTCGATTTTTTCGAGCATTAAATTGCAGCGTCCAATGCCTCCATACATATCGAGCCACAAATTTCTAAAGTATTCGTCTTTATTATCCAAAACAGACATCAGGATATTCTGAGCAAAACCACCACCCCGGATAAACATTACATCAGAGAATGCATCCCAGCTGAACTCAGGTGATAAATAACCATTATTTCGGGATACAACAAAAGAGTAACACGCATTTACACCTCCCTGAATTTCTGTTTCGGTTGTAAAGAATGTATCAGCAGAAGGTACATCCAGCGGATAGCGTTCAAGTGCAGAGTCACATCCGGTAACCAGAAGTGCTGCTGTCATTATAATGTATAAAATATTCTTCTTCATTGTCTTATCAGTTTATTGTAATAATAAAAATTCCTAAAATTTCACTTCCACACCAAAGGTGTAGGTTGAGATCAGCGGATAACTGTTTTGAACAGTTTCAGGAGATTCAGGATCCATACCCAAAGGCAACTTACTGGTTGTAAATACATTGGTGCCGTTAGCATAGAACCGGACAGCCGAAACAGACTTATTTTTAAATAATTGAGCAGGTAGAGAATATCCCAGCTGTATATTTTTCAAACGTAAATAGGCGGCACTCACCTGCCAGAATGTTGATGGTTGCAGGTTGTTAGACTGTTGATTAATAGACAAGCGCGGATATGCTGCATTTGGATTTGGATTTGCTTCACTCCAGCGATCTGTATGTTGCACCAGGGCAGTAGACGCATTTTGGAATGGATATGCTAACCAACCGGAAATATAGCCATCACGTTTTCCGACACCCTGAAAAAACATAGCAAAGTCGAAACCTTTATACGAGGTGTACAAATCCAGTGAAAAGGAGTATCGGGGAATTGGATTGCCGAGTATTACCCGGTCATCACCAGTAATTTTACTGTCACCAGCATCAGGAATTCCATCCCCATCGGAGTCTACAGTTAATTGATCGATATAACGGATATCTCCCCCCTGCAACTTTCCGAATTGAGCTACAGTATAAGCACGGGCTTCGGTAAATGAACTGAAAAGACCGTCTGCAACATAACCATATAAAGCATCAATCGGCTCACCTACCTGCCTGACATGAACACCACTAATCTGAGGTGCCAGACCGCCAATATTGGTTATCTTATTTTCCACATCCGACAATATACCGGTTACCTTGTAATAGAATTTTCCGATTGTATTGGCATGCGAAATGGATAAATCCCAACCTTTATTTTCAACCGAGCCCGCATTTTGTTTGGGAGAGTTTGCATAACCCATTACACCTGGAATTGGCATAGTAAGCAGAATATCACGGGTGTCCTTCTTGTACCAGTCAAATGTGGCATCAAGTTTTCCACGGAATAAAGTCAGGTCAATTCCAAAATCGATCATTCGGGTTGATTCCCAGGTAATATCTGTTAATGCATAATTGACAGGGGCATAACCGGGATTTAAAACACCACCAAAGACCGTATATTGGTCGGTTGCCACATTCAGGGCAAAAGGATAATTTGAACCCAAACCAGATTGATTACCCAATTCACCCCACGAAGCACGCAGTTTACCATTGGTTAACCATTTGAAATTTTCCATAAAGCTTTCGGACGAGAAACGCCATGCCCCTGAAAAGGATGGAAAAACACCCCATTTATAACCATTTGCGAAACGGGAAGAACCGTCATAACGAACGTTGGCTTCCAAAAGATATTTACCTGCAAAAGCATAATTTAAGCGGCCAAAATATGACATCAAAGCCCATTCGTTAGTATAACCGCTATTGGTCATCCCGGTTGGGTCATATGAATTTATCTCTTCAAATTGCTGGAAATTGTTTCCTTGCCTGTAAGCGTACAAATTATTGAAGGTATTGGTTAAATACTGGAACCCACCTAAAGCTGCTACATCATGTTTTCCGAACGATTTCGTGTAATTAAGAAGGATATTAATGTCGTCCTCCCTGGTTTTTTCTCTCGTCTCACCTATAGTTGCCGGATAGGTTGGCGTCCAACTCACCGCTAATGTTTTATAATCATACAGAGGCATTACTTTTTTGACCTGTTTAATGCTATTGGTTGAAAACTTTGGAGTATAAGAAAAATCTATTCGCATACCTACAACTGGTTTGAATGTAGCACTAATCTTAGCAATGGTTTCTTGCCAGCCTTCGTATTTCATTGCCAGGCCTTCTTCTATAATCATCATTCCCTGAGGTGTTCCTGAGTAATTTCCTCCCCAAACCCCGTTTGAATAACGTGTCTGATAAATGGCAGGCAGCCGCATTAATTGGTCAATTGTTCCATAGTCTCCCTGCCCTGAAGCTGCATCCTGTGAAAGAGTGTTGCGAACAGATAAATCGAAACCAAATTCGACGTATTTATTCATCGTATAACTATTGTTGGAACGAATACCGTAACGCGTGTAATCAGAGTGTGCATAATGGGCATCCTGCCATGCATAGTTGATTGAAGTGTTTGACCTTAACTTATCATTTCCAAGTGAGAAACCTAAATATTGTGATGTTTCAGCAGCCTGTTTCTTGTAAGTTTCCTTAAACAAATCCGAGTTTGGATATTCATCACGATCTGTTGCATTTTTCCATGTACTGATTTTATCCGGTCCATAAATAAAACCACCGGGCACGCCTGCATCGTTACGTAAGTCGTTGGCGTTTGCTTCATCATACATGGTCATATAATCCCATGCAGTTGCATTTTTGGGAATTTCAATCGGAGTTGTAAATCCCACAGAGCCTTTATAAGTTACACTTACCTTATCCGCTTTTCCGCGTTTGGTTGTAATCAGGATAACTCCATTGGCCGCGCGGGAACCATAAATTGAAGCTGAAGCAGCATCTTTGAGGATCGACATGGTTTCAATGTCGTTTGGGTCAACTGCATCCAGTGAAGATGCAACCCCGTCAATCAACACCAATGGATTATTGTCGTTCAAAGTACCAATACCACGAATACGAACAGTTGTGCCTTCTTTACCCGGCCTGCCGTTATTTGATGTTACAGTTACACCGGCTGCCATACCCTGTAAAGCCTGCGAAGTCTGAACCGTGCTTCTGTTTGCCAGGGCCTCACCTTTCACTGATGCGATAGAGCCTGAAAGATTTACTTTTTTCTGGACGCCGTAACCGACGGCAACAACCTCCTCGATCCCGATAGAACTGAGACGAAGTTTTACGTCAACGGTGCTTTTACCTGTAATATTTACATCCTGAGATTCAAAACCGATGAACGAAATAGTGAGGACATTACTGGATTCCCCAATTTTGATTTTAAAATTTCCATCTGCATCTGAAATGGTACCCGCCGAGGTGCCTTTTACGACAATTGTGGCTCCCGGTACCGGATCGTTAGCTTCATCCGTTACCCGGCCAGTTACACTCTTTTGCTGCGCAAAAACGACAGAAAAAGAGACGATTAGACAAAAAAACAAAATGATTTTTTTCATAATTTAACATTTAAATATAAAACTTAATAACTGATAAAATTTTCAATTTAGCTAATAAGACTTATTTGAGCGTGCTATTCAATTGATCAATCAGGTTAGTTTTGGCATCCGCAAGCGAGGCATTCCACAATACTGTTCGTTTTAAAGTCTTTAATTTAGTTTTAATAAAATTCTGATACGATTGGTAATCTTGTTTCCCTTTCAAAATCAAATTTGAATCTCATATGTATATAATTTATTTCTCAATCCCGCAAAATGAGACACATGAAGTTGATATTCATTCCGATATGTGATTTATAGTCATGCTCATTTCATATTTTGATTATTTTACTTCTGAAAACTCCATATGGTCCATCATGAGCCATTGATTTGACTCCGCTTCAGACTGAATTTCAATAATTGCTTCGTTGTTTTTAACTGCCACATTGTCAAGTAAAACCTTCGTCCAGACACTGGCAGCTTTAATCGGAATGTGGTTTTCCTTGTCACCGCATTTTACAATCAGCGCTGCATTTTTCTGCCCTCCAGATGATTTAACCCATGCGGACAGCGCATAATTTCCATTCGGGATATAACTGATGATCTGTTTGGTAGTGGTTTTGTAAGGTTTATTGTCCTTGTGCAGCAGAAAACGACGACCATTTTTTGCTGAAATGCTATCTGTAACCACTTTCACCGCATCAGGATCATTATTTTCAGTTTGCGACACGATCCATGCAACAGGATAACTTTCCCCGTCAACTCCGTATTCAAAGTCTGAGTTCCCCAAACGGTTTACTCCGGTTAGTTGTTTTGCATAGAATTTAAAGTAATCAACCTGCATCGCAGCTCCCGGAGCAGGAACTTTGAGGCCTCCGGTATTTGCCCAATCTACAGGTAAAGCTGTGAACCAAAGATTCTGAGGCGCAAATATCTGCCATATCTGATCCATTTTATGTATGTTGATCAATTTCCCATCGCAGTAAAAGTTAATCTGTCCCGGAAGCCACTCATACCCAAAAACGATCCATTGTGAAAGATCTTTCTCTATGCGGTCGGGTTTAGTGATATTACTAAAATGTTTTGGAGTATAGATATGGTAATTCTGTGCTAGGCTACGGGTTTTTGAATCATGTTCAAATGCATCAATTTCGAGTACCTGGTTTTTTTGAGGCAGAAGATCGATATTCACCAGACTATCACGCACGCCGCTTCCTTCTCCTTCGTTGGAACCTGTGAGGCCCATTGACCAGAACGACTGATGAAATCCCGCCAGTTCCGGTTTTCCTCCATAAAGCTTTACACGAGCTTCGTAGTAACCGTAACCAAAAGTGCTGGTGGAAACGATACCGCCACCAATGAATTGTTCCCCGTTTTTACGTGTTTTATCAAATGTATATTTGATGTTCAGACAGCTCGTCCCATCGGCCGCTCTATCAACTACGACATTCTTTGGTGAACTGATGCCTCCATGTTTTTGATTATTACGAAATAACCAATCCTTTGCAGAAGGTTTCCCTACTTTGTCGAATCCATCCTCATAAAGAAGTTTATATCCCCTGGCTTTCAATGTCACCGGGGTTAACGGATTTGGGACTTCCTGGGCAGATAGCCATGATGTTGAGGCAATAAGCAATAAGCTACACAGACTTAGACTAAACTCTTTCATTGGTTAAAATTTAAATACACATTAAATTTTTGAGATTTACCTGTTAATCAATATATATTTCAAATACTGATGCGGGAACATTGCCAAGCGGATGCTCAAATTCAAATTTTAAATATTCAGTGGTCAGAACCTGATCGGGAATCCATCGGTTGATCGTTTGATGGTTATCTGTTTTCTCAAACAGGAGCTTTCCGTTTACATCGAGGATTTTGAACTCACGGACGCAGAAAGGAATCACATCTTCAGGATGTCCCATTTGTGATGATTCCATCGGGTGATCATAGTCGGTGTCAAAAAACAAGGAGATGGAATGGATCGATTTTGGTTCATCCCATTTTATTGTTACAGAAGGATTTGCATCGTTCCAATCGGCTACCCAGGCATTTGTTTGAATGTAAGGACGGATATATCCGTTTGTTATATTCCTTTTTTGGAAACAGTCCAGTGCCGGCGAAATCGACATCGCAATGTTGTGCCCTTTTGGACGCCGCTCGGGACACCAGAATTCAAACGACTCAAAGCCACTGTTTTCGGGAGGGGTTTGCTTGCCATAGTTATTTACTGCAGGATTGATTTTGTTGAAAACGGATAAAATACCACTGATCCGTTTTTCACTACACCTGATTTTTACATCGGGGTTTTTCCTGAACAGGATAAAAGCATACTGATTTTCAGTTAGAGTATTCTGAAATACTATTTTAACAGTCTGCAGTCCCTGCTTTAAATCGATGATTTGTTTTTCAACGAGGTTGTCGGGTGTATAGTTGAACACCTTTGAGCTGGTTTGCAATTCTGCTTCAATGGATGTTGCAACACTGGCATCGACCGAAATCTCAAAAGTGTACTGGATATCTTTGCTTAAAGGCAATAGCTGACCAACAGATATATTCAAATCCAGCCAGTTGCCATCAAATGGAATCTCATCGAGAACTAATTCGCTCGAAATATTAATAAGACCTTGCGCTGCTAAATTTTCTTTTTCATTAATTGGCACTCCCGGGATACTTTGGCCGTTAATATTTAACTTTTGCTGAAGGTTTTTAATATTTTCGGCTTTGGATACGTCCGCCGGGCTCATCCCGTTTTGTTTGCATAAGGCTGCTGATATACCAATTGCCTGGGCGCCATGAGCAGAAGTTGCCATCACGCGGGTTGATCCAAATGCAACATGCGAAGCGCTGATTAACCGTCCTGCAATAAACAGGTTCTTAATATCTTTACTGATTAAACACCGATATGGGATTTCATAGATACCTTTTGAATGGTACTGGTTGCAGGCAGGCAATTCGGAGAATACGCCATCCGCAGGATGCAGGTCAATTGCCCAGCCGCCAAATGAAACAGCATCGGGGAAGTGCGCTTGTTCAATAATATCCTGCTGTTTCAGGATGTACTCACCTTCGAATCGCCTGCTTTCGCGTTTTCCAGGGATGGTTCCAACCCATTCCAATGTTTGATTTTCAGAATGCGGAAATTTGCCGGAGTTTTTGATATAATCCCAAGCCCCGTAAATCACGCTCCAAAGCTGCCATTTAATCTCTTCGGTGTTGTGAACAGTGTCGCCTCGTCCTCCAAATTCGAACCACCAGAAATTACAACCCATTTCTCCGGTTTTAATACTTTTGAATCGGGGTATTTTAGTGATATCCTTTAAAGCGTACGAAGGGGCAACGTATTTGACAGGTCGCCCGGTCTCTTTGCTGTAAAAGTACATGGTATGTCCTAAAAGTTCACCGTATTCTTCTGTTGGCGTAAATCCTTCACCGAATTCGGCTTTTGCTTCTGCTCCCATTCGGAAAGAAGCTCCTGCACTAAAAGCCAAAATGCCATCTCCGGAAGCATCACAAAATAAAGGAGCATTTAAGATATATTCAGTGGAATTCTGACTACAAAACGCCTTTACAGATGAAATAGCGGTGTTGTCTTTTTTTTCAACCTCATAAACCATTGTATTGAGCAATAGCGTAATATTGGATTCTTTTGTGACTTTCTCCAGCAATACGGTATCGAAAATAATTGAATTCCCTTCCCTGTTACGATAAAGGTTTTCAACGAGTATTTCGTCAATAACGCCACCTTCGCGGGCCCACCTGTTGTTATTGCCCATGTGCGACGTAGCTCCCAATACCCAGAGTCTCACCTCGCTCGATGAATTTCCTCCCAAAACCGGACGATCCTGAATGAGTAATACGCTGATTCCGGATCTGGCTGCAGCGATAGCCGCACATGTGCCTGCCAAACCACCACCTACCACTACGAAACCGGCATTTAATGTTTTTGATTTAGACTCTCTTTTTGTCACAAAGGATTCCTTGATCACGATTTTATTTTTTTAGTAAATTTTGACAATAAATAATTCTGAATGCGCATTATAATCCCATTTAAACCAGTAGTTTATGCTGCATTTTCTATAGTTTGATTATAATTTATCCGTAATTTGAAATTTATACGTCCCCGATCCTATATCCCAGATTGTATAGTTTTCCTGTCGCCCTTTCCAACCCACGGCAGCTGCCTTTCCGGTGGGTTTACCATTTTCCCAGATTGATACGGTACCTTCCCTGATTGATAAAATATTTTTCGACGGGATATAAACCTCCGCCGTGCTATTGGGCGGAATAGTCACCACCATTTCCAGTTTCCCTGGTGATTGTTTTGACCACGAAAATGCAACTTTCCCTTTTATCGTTTCAATTGAAGTTTTCGCAAAACTCAGCTCTCCAGCAATCCCGGGGATAATCTTGATTTTATGATAGCCCGGTTCCAGAATGGAAATACCACCAATGGCTTTAACCATCCACGATGAAAGATAAGAGCCTAACCATCCATGGTTTTTTGAAGCGTTATTTACATCCCATTGTTCCCAGCTTGTTGTAGCGCCGTTTTTTAACCAGAATCCCCAGCCGGGATAACTGTCTTGTGAAGCCATTTCATAACCAAGCGAAGTTTTATTGTATTTCCACAATGCATTCATTAAGTTGTAGGTAGTCGCTCCTCCAGTGCTCACATGGTATCCTTTTCGCACGATGTCCTGTTCAAGGCTTTTCATCACCGCGGGTATCAGGTCTTCGGGGACAATTCCGAAATGAAGTGCTACGGCATTGGCTCCCTGAGAGTTATTGTCGTAACCGTTTTCGTGGAAATAGATTCTGTTTATATTCCGCCTGATCGATTCTGCCAATGATTTATAAGTGGCGACATCCTCCTTTTTATTGAGTTCGGTTGCAATAAGCGTCATCGTTTTAACCATCTGAAAGAAATAGGCACTGCTTAAATAGGCTGGTGACGGCTTATCAAGCCCGATATGATCGCCCCATCTGCTCTGAGATATCATTTTATTGCTATCGGCGATTGATTGATAATAGCCAATTAATTTCTGAAGTACGGGATAGCTATCCGATAACTGCTTTTTATCGCCAATTGCCCTGTAGATATCGTAAGTTCCAAGCACCACCTCAGAGACCCAAACGGGATCTGTCCCGTTCCAGCCATAGTGAATTCTGCCCGGTACCTTATCCGAAATACGACCGTCAGAATCCTGTGCCGCAATAATATCGTCTTTCCACTTAAGGAAAAACTTACCCATATCGAAATTCTGGCTTAACGTTTCCTGACTCCATTGTCCCAGCCAGGGCACTTTTTCGCGGCTTGGACAATCGGTATATACGCTGTGGACATTTGTTCTTAGGCTCCACTGGCTATTCTGATACAACTGAGTCAACATCTTGTTGGAGCAACTGAAAGTTCCCGTTTTTGTAAGGTCTGTATGAACAACACAACCCTGGATGCTCTCAATTGCAGGGATACCCGGGTAGCCGATTAAAGTAATCCACTGGAAGCCATGATAGGTAAAGCGTGGTTCAAAGGTTTCAACTCCTCCGCCTTTGAGTGTATACTGGTCCTCCTGGTTAAAATCCATAAGGCTTTCCTGAGTGTCGGAATATTGAATTTTAATGATCTTCCCTTTCGGACCGTTTACCTTCATCCGAGCCCACCCGGAAAAATTCTGACCCATGTCGTACCTGTAGACACTATCTGATAATTTAATTGTACGGACAGGTTTGATGACTTCAATCACCCTGATTGCTTCAAGCTGAGCGTCAATCTTTAAATCAAGGTTGTTTACTTTGACTGATTTCCATCCGACATCATTGAAGCCCTTTTTATCCCAGCCTGTTTGTTCCTTGGCCGCATCGAATAATTCCTTTGATATCCCCCAGTTAATAACAGATTTAAAAGGTGCATCGCAGGTTCCTTTCCAGCTTTCATCACTTAACACATTAATTTTCTGATTGTCTTCATATTCAATCTCCAGCTGAAACCGGAAGCCGTCTTTGCTGTTGATCAGCCGTCCGTTTGAAAGCATAACTCCTACAGCATTCGACCCATTTTGAAGAAGGTCCTTTACATCATAGGTTACCGATAATACCCTTTTGGTGCAATCTGTCATTCCGGGATCAAGGACATGATCACCTACTCTTATCCCATTAATCCTAAATTCATAATATCCCAGGTTTGCAATATAGACACGAGCCTGTTTAATGGTTTTCGAGGGAAGTTGAAATTCCTTCCTTAGCAATTTGCCGGTAACGAGTTTCTGCCAGGTATCACCTTCCCAGTTCCTGCTATCATAAAGCGGATGTACTGTTGAATCTTTATAATTAACGGTTTTCGGATTGAAAAAGGGTTTCTGTAAATTATCTTCAACATAAATCCATTTTGCTGTCCAGTCGTTATTGAATAAACCAGTTTCGAAAGTTGCGGTTGAACCGAAAGGACTCATATTCTCATCCTTATCTTTCACCCTCGATTTCCAGAAATAGGTTGTTTTAGAGGATAAAGGTACACCATTGTAGACTATTCCATTTTGCTGATCGGAATTAACCCATCCGGTAGCCCAGATGTCGCCAGTATTTTTGTTTATTTTTTCAACTGTAGATGCTATAATAATTTCATAAGCTATTTGTTTTTCTCCACGATCAGCATCCTGCATGAGCCAGCTGAAAACGGGTTTTTGATTCGTGATCCCCATCGGATTTATAGTATAGTCAACCCTCAGAAACGACGGAGCGCCCGGCTTAGCTGCCGAAACTGCCATTCCTGATGCCAGGAATGAAAGAAGCAGAAATAACCGTAAAAAAGAAATTTTTAAATGCATAGGCTGATCATCTCTTTTTTGAGATTGCATGCTCACTCCGGGTACCCACGATCGAAGGCAAATCCTGATATATTTGAAATCGATCATCATTTATCAGATTTGATTTTTGATGTTTTGGGTAATATTCTATATCCGATTAGCAGCAAAATAAGCGCCATCCCAAGCACATAGACTTTCCCATTTACAGCTATTGCACCCAGTCCTCCGATGATCAGTCCCGTAGCAAGAATTCCTATGGCGATCATCCGCTTGCCAAATCTGTTTTCAACCTCTGAATCAACAGATGAATCGGAAGTCGGGGCAATGGAATCAATTTTAAGGGATAGATAGCGTTGATAATTTTCGAATTCAATTGCCGAGCTCTTTTTTAACCGTAATCCTATTTCGAAGAAAGCAATAATCGACATTGGAACAACGACTCCCATGACCATTTCGGCTGCCCTTGACAATGAATTTCCGGTCAGGGAAGGAATGACAAATTTAAATGCGAGAGATACGAGCAATGCAAGAATTGTAGTTCCAAGTACGGTATAGCTATTTTGCCTTTTGGAAAATAGTGTCCAGATTAAAGGGAAATACATGGCTCCACCCGTGATGGAGGCAACACTGAGGATCACATTAGTCGCACCTCCCATTAAAGGAACCAACAGTCCCATTAAGATCACAATCAGTCCCATCAGTAAAGTGGCTATCCTTGCGATCCGCATTAAAAGTTTTTCAGACGATTGGGGATAAAAAGCTTTGAATAAATCGTTGGTAATGACCCCGGCAGAAATATTCAGGAAACCCTGGACAGAACTGTTGGTTGCAAAAATGAGGCTGATCGTAATCAATCCCAGCATTCCGGATGGCAATACCGTTTTGCACATTTGCATATAAGCCTGCTCACTTTCAATACCAACCAAACCCGGATTTACAGCCCTGTAAATCATAGGTGGCAACATCCAGATTACAGGGGCGACGATATAGAACAGTCCGAACAAAATACCCACCTTTTTAGATTCCTTTGGTGACGCTACGCTTGTATAACGTTGTATAAAACTCCATTGTCCGCCCAGATAAAAGATGTTGTAGAACAAAAATCCAAGCAGGAAGCTTATTGTATATTTATGGTCGCTAAGATTAAAAAATTCATTAATATGCTGCGCTTGAATTGAATTAACAAAACCGGAGATACCGCCTATCTTATCAAATGACAAGGGAAGCAGGATCAATCCCGCCGAAATAAGGATAATAAATTGCAGTACATCGGTTACTACAACAGCCCATAATCCACCAAAGGTCGTGTATAGTATTACAATTGCTCCCAGCAATCCGATCCACCAATACAAAGATATTCCGGTAGTAACCTGCAGAATAATTGCGACAGCATACAGGCATACCCCTTTAAGGAAGACCATGATGGACAAATAGATGTAGGAGTAGGTCTTTTGAGTTTGGATTCCCAGCCGGTGACAAATGTATTCTGCAGCGGTTAAAGATTTGGTTTTGTGCCATTTTGGTGCAATAAAGATTCCTGTCACCAAACCCGCTACCGACATCGCCCACTGAATGGTTATCGCAACCCAGCCCGACGAGTAAGCTATTGAACCCCAGACTACAAATGTGCTTGCTGAGACAAAACCCATAAATAAAGATAAGCTGTTAATCCACCATGGAACTGCACCCCCTGCGGCAAAGAAGGTGAGCATATCGCTTCCCGATTTTTTTGAAAAGGAGAGACCGATAAATATGATCATCAGAGAAAATAGTGCGATTACAAAATAATCGAGAAGCGTCATTTGTGAAATATTAGTTTGGTAGTTTTTCGATGACAATATTAGGATATTGTTGATGCGACTGAAAGAAAAAAGAACTTTTTATTTTCGGAAACGTTTTCGGAAACGTTTTTATTTTTCGGAAACGTTTTCGAAAAATAGAATAATGAATCAAATATCTAAATTGGACCGGAGAAATTTAGCTTGTCCAACCAACAATCGTTAACCGCGCCTGTTGAAGAAATACAAATCGGACCAGGCTGTAAAAAACAGGACTGGCCGGTCTATTGCATATCGTTCTTCTCAAATTTTATTTGGATTTTGACGACGTGAATTTAAGTGATTCTATTTCAGATAGTTGATTCTGAGTTTCCAATCGTTTAAATAATCGGTACGCCATTTATTTACTGTTTTGGCTCCTGCTTTGCTGCTTTCGGAGTATTCTGGTGTTTGTATATCTGTCCAGTAATTAGCGCCATGTTGTGTTTTTTGAAAACGACCTCCCCAGCTTTCTGATTCGGGGTTGGATGGATCACCATTCAATAAGTACAAGACTGAAGGGGTATCACCCATTTTAATATCGCCTTTCTTATGGCAAAACAAATCTCCCAGTGCCCCGGCATTTTTAGATGAGAACTGATAAAACGCTCATTTCCATAATCGTTTTCCTGATATCCACCCATATACATACCCCGAAAAGTGGTATTATTCTCGATGAGCCATAAATCAGGATGATCATCATAAACATAGTTTCGGGCATTGCTGTCTTGTTGCGTGTTCCAGGCCCCAATATAATAGACCCTGATTTTTGATTTAATATCAGGCGCAGCATGTAAGGCCTGGGCGATATCTGTTATTGAACCCCACACAAGAATGTAAAGCGGTCCCGAATCCCTTTTCTTTGCCTCATCGATAATTAATTTCACCCCTTCACTGATTCCGTCTTCCGGTTTTACCGACAGTTGCGTAGTTAACGCTCCCTGCCTTGTTACTGATCTAAGATAATCAGCCGTAGGATATTCACTGTTCTTCTTTTTTAATTTTGGATAATCCTTTTCGTAAGCATCAATAACTTCCAGGATTGATTCTTTACGGCCATTCTGAGGAGGTGATGATACCAATCCAACGATATCTAAAGTGTCTGCATAAAGAAAAAGATGAATCATCGACTGAAAGTCATCAGGATCACTTCCGCCAATATCCGTACTTATTATAACCCGATGTTTCTGAATGGGGTTTATAAATGAAAAACATGGAGCAGGTAAAGAAAAGAAACACAAAATGATTAACCATCTTTTGTGAGATATAAATTTTATGTAATTCATATTTATCGGTTTATGGATTTTGATCACCTGTTATTTATTACTGAAATAGATTAGTAATCCACCGCCATTTATTAAATTCATTGTCATGGTGTCCGTTGACAGGACATTTTTTTGAGATACTTTAAACGGGACAGCAAAAGGACTCTCTTTTAATTTTGCTTTTGGTGACAGCCCTCTTAAATCGACTAATTTTGCATCTGTGTCATCCTGTATGATCTTTATTTGGTGTGCGCCTTTGGGGAGAAATGAAAACGGAATCCGAATTTCTTTTGCACCAGGACCATTCAATACACCAACAAACCAATCCATACCATTGCGGCGGGCAATAATAGCGACATCTCCTATTTTGCTTCCGGATAAAACAATTGTCTGATCCCATACAGCGGGGATTGCTTTGATCATCTCCAGTGCCGGATGAATCATTGCATTATTCAATAAAAACAAGGGATCTTCAGCTATACATTGTAAGGGTGATCGAAAACAAACCAATGTTGCTATCTGGTGAGCCCAGGTGGTCTTCCCCGGGGAAGTAAAGCCTAACGGGGTATAGTCTCCATTTCCCACAACCATGCGTGTAAAGGGGAGGGCTGCGTTATGATCCGGGGGTATAGGTCCTTCGTTCATTAGGTTAAGCTCCAATCCCCGGATTCCTTCGCGTGTAAGCTCATTGGGGTAAGTACGGGCCTCACCCGAAGGCTTCTGGCATCCATGCAGGTTGACCATTAATTTTCGCTCTGCGGCAAGCCTCAAAAGGGCAATATCAAAATCGATTATTGTTTTGCTTTCACCATTCATAAAATCGACTTTGACTCCACAAACTCCTGCGTTTTTCAAACTATCCAAAAACAATCTCATTTTTTTATACCCATTTTCAGGTGAATTCAATTCATCAGAGTGTTTCCAGACCCAGATTCCAATATTTTTACTTTTGCCATAATTGCATAAATCTTTCAGATCGGACCATTTATTATCCCATTTTTCCCATCCTTCGTCGATTAATGAATATTCAAAACCAAGCAGCGACCCTGATTCAATTATTTCTTTTTCTTCTGTTGGATTGCCGGTTCCACGACTCCACCAGCGCCATACGGAACGACCCGGTTTTATCCAGTCAGTATCTGCAAATAGTGTTTTATCAGGAGCTGGGTTCAATCCATAAATTAAATTGTTGTTTACAAGGTCATTCAGGTTATCCGCTAATAGACAGACTCTCCATGGAGTAGTTATTGTCCCCTGTACGTCAAATCCTTTTTCTCCCTCCGGGAAATTAGCCTTTATGGTATTAGTACCTATGGTTTCCCAACGTACGCCACTATAATTATACAAAGCTGCCTCCGTAATTAAGCCAAATGAATTATTTTTGAATTCAAGAATCAGGGGACAACCCTGAACCGGACTTAAGGCAGAAATACCATTCAATTCCCGGATATTGCAGCTCTTCCATTCTCCTGCATACGATTTAAGTTTCCAGTCGTTGTTTCGCTCGAAGAACCAAACTTTTGTGTGGTCGCAAATGGTGAAAGTGGTGTTTTCAATATTTACATGATTCATTCTGTTTTCTCCTATAATGTATCGAAATGCGACGCCCTCGTTTGATACATCACATTCCAATACCCATGGTTGATTGTTTTCATGTTCCTCAAACAGAATTTTGTAACGGATGGCAGTGTAGTTTGCTGATTTTTTATCCCCCAAAACAGGAAATATTTCGTTTACGGTTTGTTTTGACATTTTACCGATAACGGTATTCAGCCCATAATCGTGTCCGTTGATGCAGATTCCAAGGACAGAGGGGTTAATTAATACTTCTCCATTTTTAGCAATGGAAAAACAAAGTTTTCCATCTTTATTGCGCTCAAGTTGCAGGGATGTTCTTTTATCCGGACTAATTAATTTCATTACATTTAACTGCGACATTGCATTTGAACAGATGAAGAGTGCTATAACGAATAATGAATATGTTCTTCTCATATTTGTTGTTTTTATGTTAATTTAAAATTGGTGCAGCTTTAGATGATGCCTAGTTCATGTCCGATTGTCCGGATGCAAACCAGGCTTCTCCGATCATGACATTTTTAAATTCTATTGAATGTTGCATAATGCTTATTTTCCGATTTTGAGAACAATAAAAATTTGGATCCTTTCAAATTCAAGTTTATGGGAATAAGTAGAAAGTTCTCTGACGAATAGAAAGCAAAAGTTAAATAGCGTTTTGCGATATTATGACTGTATTTAGTCAAATGAAAGCAAAAATCAATTATTTTCTCCGGAATCGTTTCCGGAAACGTTTTAAATTTCCGGAAACGATTCCACAAATCAAAATAACTCCTTACTTTTGGCAAAAATCGATTTCTCCGAAAACTAACAACTTGCCAGATGAAGCATATTACAATAAAAGACGTCGCCAAAAGGCTGAATTGCTCTGTTTCCACTATTTCAAGAGCTTTTAATGATAAATATGACATCCGGAAAGAAACACGCGATATGATCCTTGCAACGGCAAACGAAATGGGGTATTCGCCTAATCCAATGGCAAAAAGCCTGTTGAAACAATGCTCCAACCAGATCGGGGTGGTCGTACCTGAGTTTATAAATCCTTTTTTTCCCGAGGTGATCATTGGAATACAGGAAGTTTTTCATAAAAATGGATACCAGGTGCTCATTATGCAATCAAACGAATCGTATATCCATGAACTCGAAAATGTAAAAGCATTGGAAAACAACATGGTCGACGGAATGATCCTATCCTTGTCGCTCGAAACAAAAAATGTGGAGTATTATAAAAAAATGGTCAGTCAGGGCTTTCCATTGGTGCTTTTTAACCGGGTTTCGAACGAACTGGAAACTCATAAAGTACTTATTGATGATTACAAATGGGCTTTTTTTGCAACTGAACACCTTATTTATCAGGGATATAAAAAAATATTTCACTTTTCCGGTCCTGACGGATTAATGTTTTCTAAAAGCAGAAAAAACGGATTTATCGATGCACATCGCAAACATAAATTAATGGTTGATAACGGTTCAATTATTGAAACTGGTTTGATGATTGGTGACGGTGAACGGGAAATGGAAAAATTGATAAAAAATAATGATCTTCCGGATGCCATATTTGCAGTGAATGATCCCACCGCCATCGGAGCGATGATGGTACTCAAAAAGAGCGGACTCAAAATTCCCGGAGATGTTGCACTTGTTGGGTTCACTGAAACACATTTGGCCCAATTGATTGATCCTCCATTGACCAGTGTTGCTCAACCCACACACGAAATCGGTAGAACAGCAGCTTTGTTACTTTTGGATCAGTTAGAAAATAAAGGAATATTTATCCCGCAAACAGTTGTCTTAAATGGACGCCTGAATGTCCGTGAGTCATCGATGAAGTTATCCAATGGTTAATTCAAATATTTCAAAAGATTATACAGTAAAAATTCCCTTCTCCGAATTTGACAGTACAAAATTTTTTGGATTGCTTGCCTGATTAATGGCGAATCTCATTTTCAACCATTTGTATTAAATCAAAACGAAGAACGTATTCCAAGTAAATGACAAAAGTTCACAACAATCAATTTATTTTTATTATTAAAGTGTAGCTCTTTTGCAAGATATATTAATCCATACTTGAATAAATTTGGGGGTATTTTTTCATGCTTATAAATCTTGATTGGGAAAAGTGTATTCAATAATATCCCATCATAGTTGCAGACATTATTTATCAAATCCAGATTCGTCAGGTAAGTTGGTAAACCAAAGAAAATATTCTTAACTTCTTCTTCTACTGTTTGCTAAACAAATAAGGGTTGTACCCCGTGTTCTTCGGCATACTCTTAAACCTGATAAATTTCGTCCAATGGAAGGCAATTAAGTTTATTCTATTTACGTAAATCGTTTTCAGAAAGCATATTCCATGCTTATAAAGCGGGTTTCAGGTTTGAAGTATATTCGAAATTTAACTGGTTCTCGATTATTTTTGAGGTGCCTTCTTCAGCTGCTTTCAAGAAGAAAGCGGGAAGGTCTTAATCAAAGATGGAAAACAGAATTTCGATTTTGAGGAGAAGCAAGAATTAGCAGATAGAATAAAATTGCGAAATTCTAAATAGTGGTGTGGGCAGTCATGAAGTCTGAAGTGGAAGAAGCTTCGCCCAAAGCGGAGAGTAACGAAATGGGCAAGAAGTGGATGATCGCTGGAGGCGAAATGAGTTAAAGAAGCAACTAAAGCTAAAAATTGACTATAGAAGACTTATTTATTACAAAGTGCCGCACTGAAAGGAAGATCTTTGCTGGAGAATCAATTGGCAAAATGAACGGCCAAATAGGTCAAGAGGGTTATTAGCGATAAGATAGGCAATGCAGCAAGAATTTCATACGAGGTAAATACAATTTTGCTTCCCGGAACAAACAGGTAAAACAAATTAGAAAAAGCCAGACGTGTGTCGCGAATGCTGCATTGAAGCGTATATCTGTTCGGATTTGACATAACAATATAGATCTATCGCATTATATACCACCAAATTATTTTAAACCGGAAGGATAGAGAAGACCACCCACGGCTTTCTCAAAGATTTAATAAATTTTGCTTAAAACAATACAATGTGAATAAAAGATGTGAACAAAAGAGAAATCCCGTAGGGCCTCTCTTACTATTCAACTGTACCAGATGGTAAATGTTCCGCGCTCTGGTTCAGCATGTAATTCACGGCATTTTGTGCCTGGGCAGCTGCCAAAACCAACACCTTCGGATCATCTTTGAAAGTTCTGATCCAGCTTTTAATGTAAGCGGCATTGTTTTCGATGGTCTGCTGTTCAATATCGGTTATTCCGCACAGGTAAGCAGCTCCTAATTCGGCCACTAATTCTTCCTGACTATAATCCTGGGAACCAAATTTATGGTCTTTTATTTTTTCATGACGATCCAGTCTGGAGCGGTGGCCAGTTGCATGCGTAAGTTCGTGAAACAGTGTGGAATAAACCTGCTCATCTCGAAAGAAAGACCGTTGATTCGGCATACAGACAGTATCTAGTGAGGGTGAGTAGTAAGCATGATCGCTGTCCCATTCTATCTTTGGGCAATCTTTCCATCCATGAACGATCTGATCAGCAGCTGCAATGGAATTAAAATCGTGATCAAAAGCATCAGTATCCGGGATCTTCTTTGGATCAATTCCTTCGGTTTGCGTCAGGTTAAAAACATTGTAGTAACGAAGAAATGGGATTTTCTTGGTCTCTCCGTTTTTATCTTCAGACTCGAGAATCTTCCAGAAAACCACCATTGTTGATTTTTCTCCTTTGCAAATGTTACCGCCCAGCACTCTTGCCTGTTCGAAAGTCATGTAAAACGGTGAAGTGTAAGGAAGACAAAGCAGCATCCAGAAATTGATTCCTGTATAAGGGCGGTTGGATATCATATTACGAGGCATTCCATTTTTGGTTCTCCAGGGAATCTGCCATGGAACAACTCCCGCTTCCAATCTGTCAATAATTTTCTGCGTAACAACTTCATAAAGACCTATTTTATTCATCTGTGACGCCTATGCCCTTAGGACTTATTTTAGCATCCGTCGGTGGACGGATTTTGTCTGGCACGCCGGTTAAATTTTTGCGTGCCTATCATTGAGCTGCCACGGATAAGGTCAACGGGGTACATGTCAGTTTGTCGCCATGCCCGAAGGGTAGCGATATTCCGGCAAACTGAACGCATCCGAAGGATTCCGGCGCGCCGGAACCCCTTTACCATTCCGTGGAGCGATCAATATTTTTGTGAAAATTTGAGTGGAGTGTATTCTTTAAAGTCAAAATTTTATTTTCCTGAATAGAGATCATAATAATTTTACATTTCGGGAAAAATGCTGTTGTTTTTATTCTTGTTCACAATATTTGCTCGTTCATTGTAAATGAACAAAAGAATTCGGTGAACGGGAAAGATGCATAATAATAGCTTTGACATTATTCATGACCAGATTAGCCTAAATTATCCGGCAAATACAGTAAGTAATGCAAAATAGATATTCCTCTGATTAATATTCTGAATTAAAAATGATTGAATATCTTTGAGACATCAATACAATTAGATTTAAACATGATAAAACTTGCCGATATAGTCCAACAACCGGAAGGCCGCAGGCTTGAATTTAAAGAATCTCTACCAACCAGTTCTGAATTGGCAAAGACTATTCTGGCATTGGCCAATGACGCAGGGGGAGAATTATATCTGGGGATCAAAGACACGCCCCGGCAGGTTATAGGTCTGGATGAGAATGAACTGATCAGGATCGAAGAAAAAATAGCCAACCTTATACATGATCTTTGCTAGACCTCTTAAATCATCGTCCTGTTGCCTAATAACTGGACTTTAACCGGTTAAAATGTGAAAATAGCGGTGTTTTGTCTTGGTTTCGAAGTAAGCAAAGGGATGGCAGCTTGTGGCATTTAGTTGGTCCTTTGTGACCGGGAACGTTGGGAAATAGATTTCTCCAATTTTATCCTGATAGAAATAACTCCTCACAAAAAACTAAATGATTGGACAACCATATTCCCAAAGGAAGCAATCACTTGAAAATAGAATGGAGATAAACATCACTATTGGGAAACTAAAATGCACTCATCTCTTTTTTTTATGCGGAAATTTTACACGGAGGAAATCCTCATCTCTAAAAAAACTTATCATTTCATTCCAAAATAAGCTTTCAATCGTTCAACTTCCTGCCTATGTTTTGCCGGATTTTGTGTTTTTAGTTTATTCACATTAAGCCGTTTCCACTGCACTGCAGGGAAATTTCTGAAATCGCTGTATGCAGATTTTTCCCACTGCGGGTTACTTTCTTCAAAACTGACGAGAAACACCTTATCTTCTTGGTTCAGGATTGAGTTGATAAAAGCAATAAGCTGTTTCCGCGCGCTTTCATAGTTTTCGTATGTAAAGAATATCTGTCATACCGCGGAACTGATTTTCCAACGCTTCCTGCTGGTTTATCGTATGGGGAGACAAGGATTCAATAAAAGGCTTGTCGCCTCCCAGCAAAGCAAACATGAACCCACGCTTTAACCCGTCAATTTCATCCGGATCCATATAGTTGTAATCGAACAGGTCTCGCGGGTGCTGGCGGCTAAGGGCAGCCTCAATTTTCCCGCCGTAAAGTTGTTCCATGGGTACAATACGCGCTTTGCAATACATCCCTAATTCGTCCTGTGCTTTATTGCATAATGGCATTTCTGTCGTTGGCCCGATAATGCCTCATTTAATCCCGTTGACTTCAATTTTTACCATGCTTCGTCCCAATGTGCATAAGAGCTTATTGGGTATCGGTCGGATATGGACTCCCGGCACTCCCCGTTTGAATTGCTGACTGATAGCTGCCAGCTTTTTATCGATTTCCGCCAAGCTTTCTTCCCGCGGGCCAAGTGGGACATAGGTCAAGTCCGCATCCACCGAGTATCGCGGTAGGTCTTTGATAAACAGATTTATGGCTATACCACCGTGAACCGCAAAATCTTCCTCCCGGAAGATTACCGGTAACATGCGAAGTAAAAGTCTTACCTGTTCTTTATAGAGGTTATTCATAGTTCTTTAATTCTTCGGATATCACAATCTGATATTTGCTGTCGTAAACACCGTTTGGCACGATTTCCCGTTTCCCACTCCCGGTATCTATTTTCGGTAAATCCAGGTCGCCGACCCACGTATGACCGGCTTTTTCCGCCATGTACAGGAACAAACGTTTCATTTTTACCGATGTATTCTTCTCCAGCAGTGCCTGTACCATATTCGGACGAAGCGAAGTAAGTTGTTCCATTACATAATACAAGTCCATGAGGTTGTACTGTTTCGGAACAAGGTTCAGGCATTCCATAAACGCCCGTTCCGGCGTGGAAACCACTATTTCAAATGCACCTTGCATCATTGTCGTTATGCCGGTATCCGAATCAAAATATTCCGAGGTAACGCATAATAAATCCACTCCCCAGTCATGCTTTTTAAGCCAGGCAGGTACCCATTCCCCCTGGGGGTAACCTACATACACAACCGGTCGTCCCATTGGCACATAATGTGTATATCCCGCTAGTTCCAAAGCCGATAAACCACCCACATAAAAATGTTTGCCGGTTTGTTTATTCAGCGACGATAAAGCACCGTATATGGTTGGACTTTCGCCGGTACGGACCATTACGCCTGCCCCGACGGGTGTCAGCCATTCGGAATCGCGGTACCGCCGTTGCAGTTCATAGGATATGCCGTTCTCTTTCATCCACGATGAAAAGAACAAGGCCCCCGAAGGCAGCTTTTGAAGCAATTTGTTTATTTTTGTTGGCCTATATGTACTCATAGTGCAAATATACTCAAAAATATAAACCGACAATAATATACTGTTGTGATATCTCATTTATATTTGCCTCCCATATTTACGTTTTTTCGGAAGCGGGTACTGATTATCCGGGTATGATTCAGGTTCCGGTGAAAGAATCGAGAACAAGCTGCCGACAGCAGATTCTATATGATCAGATTGCCGGACTAACGGCGCGAACGGTTCTTTTCCTGCCACCTGTTTTGTGTGTTCCTCTTTTTGCTCACACTCTTTAAATAGGTCGTTGAGCACATTTGCCGAAAACTCTTTTCTCAGTCGCGAACCGTTAAATACCGCCTTTTGCTCGTGGTCGATAAAGGTTACGCCATAGATGTGCCCCTGTTCATTCTCCAGGAACAAAACAGTGATACCATTTTTTGCCAGTTCTTTTTCAAAGTTGCTCCGGTCGGAATGTGATTTCATCGATATGGAATCAGGTCAATCTGATATTCGAAACAAGATATTGGCTCCAGTTTTCAAAAAAATAGGAATCATTGAACAGTGGGGCAATGGATTAAAACTGATTGCTGAAGAATTGCAAAATTATCCTGAAATCGGGCTCGACTGGAAAGAACCAGGAATCGCATTCCGTGTCACTTTTACCAACAAGAATTTCAAACAACAGCAAGAGTTACAGCAAGAGTTACAGCAAGAGTTGCAGCAGGAGACATTATTTACAAAAATATTGAAAGAATTAATAGATAAGACATTATCAAGGAAGGAAATATCTGCAGAACTGGGTCAAAAAACCATTTCCGGGCAATTAAATGAAATATTGAAGAAATTACAAGAATCAAAATTAGTAAAGTGGACCATTAAGGATAAACATAAAAGTCCCAAACAGAAATTTCGAATAACCGAAAGAGGAAGAGCCTTTCTTAAATTACTCCAAACCAAAGTGAAGTAAGGCATAGAGATTTTGTCAAATGGAAGAGTAAAGATAATACTTCGTAAAAAAAACATTAAACCCTTTTTCCCTGCCCCTTCTTTTTCTGCTTTAGCATCTCTTTCTTTTTATTCCGCTCTTTTTCTTTGCCGTACTAGGGCATTAACCGGATCATCTCAAGGATTGGTCCCGCAAAAAAGTTCTTTTGATCAAGATAGAATTTCATCTGTTCAGGGTTCAAACTGATCTCCTGTATTCTGGATGGATGGTTATTCAGGTAAAACTGATCCTCTGTTTTCACAATCTTATACTTAGCTGCCAGCTCCTTTGTAAGACCAGGCTTTAATGACTTCCTGTTTTGGTTATATTCCCGGTAAAAGTCGAACTGATTGATCCGCTGTTCCGTTTCAATAGTTCTGCGGATGGAATACCGGTAATAATCCCTGATCGCGGATTCGGTAAAACTTTTTGAAAGGTCATCCATTCCAGAAATAATCCAATTAAATACCTCTTAGTATTTGATAGTTTAGTTTCTTTAATCGGAATATTTGTTTCCGGACTTTTCAATACCGACGCCTGTCTGTGGAGGTTGCCAACAATGCGTTTGCGCTGTATGTATGTTCGTTCAGTATTTGAATTATTTTAGGACACGTTATAAATGTGGTTGAAAACCAATGGTCAGGTTAATTTTTGTTTTCACAGATCATGTGTTTGTGTGTTATTTATCTGCTTTTTGTGGCAGGTTATTTTCAGGTTCCGACAAATAGAAATAGGCGCAACTGGCAACATCATCTGTCCTTTCGAACAATAGCCCTTTCATTTCTTTCGAAAAATCAATAGCCTTCAATTCTTTGCCAATCGGGTAGACTGGATTTTTCATTTGGGCAAGCATTTTTATTTCCTTTTCGTTGGCAAAACCAATCTGTTGAATCGTCGCTTTTATGTCCTTGTAGAAATAAACCGGATCGGGAACATGATAACGGTAAAAGGCATATTCCATTTTTTCGCCGTTAGCAACCGTACAGCCCTGGTACATTTGCGAATATTCGCCTTGACCCCAGCCTGTCCCGATGTAATCTTCCGTGCCGGTTCCGCAAAGGGTCGGGTATTCCGAATCGCCGTCGATGTACATTTTTACTTCTCCCTCGCCCCACCACGACCTTGTATATTCGATGGTATTTACAATCACACTGAAGTTGGCCCCCAGAAAACGACCCTTTCCTGCCACAAATGGTAAAATTTCGTAATCTTTCCGCAGTTTGGTCGGGTTTTGATGGTTGTACCAGGCATGGAAATAGAGCAAATCTTTACCAAACTGGTCGCCAAAGGTATAGTCAACATCATAAAAAAACATGGAGATGTCTTCATCCGTCTCGTTTTTGACCACAATCTTCATGGCTTTTTTGAAAGGCATAGGCACCAAACACAGGAAACTTTTCCCTTCAGGGCTGGCAAAAAATACATTCTCGAATGCTTTCATCTGGCCAAGCCCTTGCCCGAAAAAATCGCCCAACGGGACTGACACTGCCGGTTTTTCCGCATTGTCCCAGAACATCTCCAGCCTGATTCCCCGGAGCATTTTGGGCGACCGCTTATCAATCGTGCACCAAATACGGCGAATCATGCCGCTGGTTTCACTGGCCTGGGCAAGCACTTTTTCTGCTCCCGCTTTCAAGGCAAAACTGGGCGATCCTTTTCTACCACCATTTTTTATTCCTCCGGCGCCCTTTTCTCCGCCCCAATTCTCGGCGCTTGACCATCGGGTTTGCACCCCTTCGGGTATTTGAAAAAGGGATTGACCCTGGGATGAAAACGAAACAGAAATAAAGAAATAAAGAAAAAATATACGATTCATAATTTTAGTTATTGGTTTAGAAAAAATATAATAAACACTACATAAACTTATTGCTAAGGCGAAAAAGACAAAAATTGGCTTCATAATTCCCTTTTATGTCATAAATTGTTTAAACCAGGTTAAATGAAATTTCTTTAATTAATTACTTCTATTAAATTTTTGTCGTTTCCTTTCCAACCAATAGGTTTATCAATTTTATATTGCTTCATGCTTTTTCCCTTTACAAACGGTGTTGATGTGAAATCACCGTATAACCTGCTTCCTGAGATTTGTAAAAAGGAGACATCGTCGGCTACTACGGGGACACGTTCATCAGGTGCTTCAACCCCTAAAACCAGGTTGTGAATTGATATTCCTTCTGCATGCCGGATATATAAACCTGATGCCGGGAGATTACCCCAAATTGTTGGCTGAGGGTATTTATTTTCAGCCTCTTCCACTATTTCATTGTAATCTCCTTTTTTTATACCTCCACTTGTAAACAATTGAATATTACTCAGCAAAATATTTTTGACAGGATAATGCAGAATTCCTGTGATTGATGATCCATAGCTTCCCGCGCCATAGGCAACCACGTTATCGATCGAAATATTATTAACCTTGCCTACCGCCGGCTCAGGTGCGTCGCGTGTATGTTTGCGTGCGCGGTTACCCAACCTGATGTACAATGGAGCCATGGTTCCGTAAATGGTCAGGTCACTTACTGTCACTCCTTCCATTATTCCGCCGTCTGTAATCATTAAAGAAAGGCCTGTAATACCTATTCGAGGGGTATTAAATAATGGTGTATTTTCGGACCTGGATGGCTTTACTACACAATTGGAAATGGTTATGTTGCGAAATCCCCCGGTGGATTCTGTTCCGGCTTTAATGGCATTGCAAAAACTGGAAACAATACAATTAGTAATGACAATATCCTCGGTCGGAGATGCCCCTGTACTTTTTAACGTAATTCCATCATCATCGGTGTCGAAAATACAATCGGACAAAACAAACCGCCGGCACCCGTCAATATCTATCGCATCGTTGTTGTAGTTGCAATGGTTATAAACTGAAATACCCCGGACAATAACATCCTCGCAATCCAGGTAATGCTGGTTCCAAAATGCCGAATTAGTGAAATGTAACCCTTCAACTTTTACATTTTGGCATGAAATAAATAATACATTTTTAGGCCTGTTTTCGTCATCTTGTCCTTTTATCATGGGATGGTTCTTTCCCTGCCCGTCAATAGTCCCGTTTCCGGTTAAAGCAATATTGGACTGCCCCTCGGCATATATTAACGAACGGAAACCTGAATCATCTCTGAGTGAACGATATTTCGGAACAGGTTGAGTAGGATAATCTTCTTTATTCGGGCTGCCCAGCAACGTGGAAGAATGTTCAAAATGTATTTCGACATTACTTTTTAGTAAAATAGTTCCTGACAAATATTTTCCTGATGGGATTAATACCCTCCCGCCCCCTAAACCAGAACAAGCATCAATTGTTGATTGAATAGCTGCTGTATTCAGGGTAACCCCATCGCCTGTTGCACCATAATCCAGTATGTTGTAGTCTTTTGACCAGCAGTTTAAACTGATAAAAGTTAATGCTAAAATTAAATACATTGAGAATTTTTCCCGTTTCATTTTCTTGATTTTCGATGATTTATTGTTATCCGCTCAAGTTTGTATCGTTTCATTATTAAGGGATAAGCTTATACACCTCGCTTGCAGCCAATAAGAAAGCGCCGACACCAAAAGCTGCTGTACTTTCGTACGATACCGATGCAGGGGCGTCTCCAATCCATTGTACATATCCCAACTTACCATCGGGGTGGACACTTTTAGCTAAAACCCCCCAGGCTTTTTCCACAACAGGATAGTACTGGTCTTTATTCAAATATCCATTGTTGATGCCATATGCAAGCGCATAGCAAATAAGGCCGGTACCACTGGTTTCAATACTACGGAACTGAGTCGCATCCAAGAGGTTTGATGGCCAATGCCCTTCGGGCTGCTGAATATCTTTTAACCGAGAAGCCATTTCTTTCAAAAGAGTTTCATAGAAAGCTCTGTTGGAATAATTCTTAGGCATTGACTGCAACATTTTAGCTAATCCCGCAACGACCCAACCATTTCCTCTTGCCCAAAATATTTTTTCTCCATTAGAAGAACGTTGTTCAAAAAACCGATCATCTCTGAAAAAGAGTTTCTCTGATTTGTCATACAAGTAATTATAACTCATTAAATACAATTCATTCATTTTGTCCAGGTACTCTGGTTTCCCCGTCACTTCTGCATATTTAACAAATGTTGGGGGCGCCATAAATAGTGCATCGCACCAACTCCACCAGCTCCACCAATAATTATTGTTTTTAAACGTAATATCAGGATTTTCAGGATGCCTGTCAAAATTGGCACTCAAAGCATATCCGACCATTGTAAGTATTTCCTGTTTTTTCTTCAATTTGTACAACTCAAGATACACCTGGCCGATTTGTAATACATTAGCATCCCATAATCTGGGGCGGATATACCATTGGTATCCTTCGCCCATATCCATCAAAACTTTTAGGTACTTCTCTTTTGAATCTACTTTGTACAAATCCATTAACCCGGAATAAAAAGTACCATATTCCCAATCTAATAAATGCTTGCCATAAGTCCGTTTTGTTGGTTGCTCCCACCAATCTTTAGACGTATTGGCTGGCAGATGGACAAGTTGCCAATTTGTTACTTTTTCAGCTATTTCAAGAACAGAACTTTTACTTGATTTTTCAGAAATCTGATTTGCAATAACATTGACAGATAAGAATAAAAAAAACGATACTATCAGAAATCCAATCTTTCTACTTAAAAATTTATTCTTCATACTTTGATTTGCATTGTTTTAATTCTATTGATTTATAAAAGATTTGGATACATAATAATATGAACAACTATATGAGTGTTAGGCACAGAACATCTATTTTTAACTTAAAAACAAACATTCTGTGCCAAATATCTTACTAATTGTACCCAGGGTTCTGCTCCAACACTGCTTCAGTATTCCTTTCAATTTCACTATATGGAATTGGAAAAAGTTCGTTAAAAGGTTGGATAGTCAGTCCATCGTCGTATGTATTATATTTTTTAGTCCTTTCATAAACCATCCCCAGACGTGACAATGTCAACCTTCTTTTTTCTTCATATGCCAACTCCCTGAGCCTTTCATCGAGGATATAATTAATATCCACATTGCCAGGATTGACCGGTTTGGCATTCACCCTGGCTCTCACCGCGTTGATATCGGCGGCGGCTCTCGTTTTATCTCCCGAGCTTAAATAAGCTTCGGCCCTGATTAAATAGGTTTCGGCTAAACGGACAAAATATTGATCAGTATAAGTAGCCCCGGCAGAACCTAACAATAATCCTGTACTTTTATCAGAATACAATTGGTCCGGATGATTCCGGGGTGTGGAAATTTTTGATTGGAAAGGATAAAAGTCTTGTCGTGTGTCAAGGTTCTTTGGGGGAAATTCGCTGACTTTTTTCCCATAATATGCCGATTTCGGATTATCATAAACAAAGTCCCTGACCATATTGTATTGGCTATTCCGCATATCATTGTCCCAATCGCTTTCCCATATTGTGGTTTCCCAATATTTTGTTGCCCCCATCAACCCAACCGGGCGTCCACAATTTTGTGATGTAGGGCCGATAAAGCCAGAAATGCCATCCGGGTCCTTAATATTATAATACCAGCATCCCCAATATCTTTCAGCTTTATAAGTGTCGCCGCCTCCCGGGACATTAAATTCTATTTGTGCCACCCATACCGCTTCTTTATTCCCACTGCTCCTGTTTTGGTTGCCTCTTTGAAAAAGGTCCCACCATACATCGCCGGGTTCGTTCTTCCTGGAGCCGAAACGCTCTTTCACCAAGCTAAAGTTTGGATTATCAATAACCTGAGAAGAGGCATTGATGGCTTTATCCCATTCATGGGTGGCCAGGTACAAATCGGCAAGGAAATGAAAAGCCGCCTCTTTACTTACCCGACCTTGTGCCTTAACACTATTAATATCTGGCAGGTTTTCTGAAGCAAACTTTATGTCATCTATACATTGCGTATAAACTTCTTCTCTTGTTGCACGGGTATAATCTCTTTTAGGCGAACTTACCTCTTTAAGTTCGATTGGAACTCCCCCATATAAATAGGCCAATATGCGGTAAGAAAACCCTCTGAAAAATCTTGCTTCGGCTATGGCGGTATTTTTTTCTCCTTCTGTAGGATATGTTATGCCTGTGATCCTGTTGAGGATAACATTTGACATGGAAATAAGTTTATACGTGTTTACCCACCATCCTAATGTAAGGTTTGAGCTGGGGAACAGATATGCAGGGTAATTACCGATCCCAAATTGACCAGGCGCCCTTGCATCGCGGCCAAAATCGGTCCCGGCCTGGAGGGCAGATGACCACCGATTTACGTCATCATTCCATGAACTGTAATACAGGTACCTGGCTTGATTGTATAATTCAATTATCGCTGCATCAATTTGTTTTGGTGTAGTATATGAATTTTCAGGACTATAAAAGTTAAGTGGTACCTCTTCCAGTATCTTATCTTCGTTACAGGAAAACAATGAAATTGCAAAGAAAATAATCAATAAATATTTATATGATTTCATGATCGTATAATTTTACAGTTTTCTAAAAAGTTAAATCGATTCCTAAAGAATAACCCCGTAATGTAGGCATTCCGCCATAATCATATCCTTGCCCTGTTTCGGGATCCCATCCTTTCCATTTGGTCCAGGTATAGAGATTCTTCCCATTGATATAAATTTTCAGATCCTGGACGCCAATTTTATTCACCAATTTTTTATCAAATCGGTATGATAGTGAAACATCTTGCAATCTGACGAAACTTCTTTTATCGTAATAGCCGGGCAATATTGGTGATTTCTTTAAAAGGTATGGATATTCTGCGGCAGGGTTAGCCGGAGTCCACCAGTCCCATTTGACAAGATTACTTGCTGTTATATTGTCCGAATCCCAGTTATAAGTGGGGTCATTTTTGCCATAATACATATTCTTACCACCTTGTATCGAATTAATAAATATTCTCAGTTCCCAGTTTCTAAAATTAAAGTTGTTGGTGACACTGAAACGGTAACTTGGATCTTTATACCCAATAATTTCTCTGTCCAGGGCAGCAGTAATTGATCCATCTTTATTTAAATCTGCTAATCTGTATTGCCCTGGCAACCAGCCTTCAGGAATATCTGTGTCTGTTATTTGGTATAACCCTTTAATCTTGTAATCATAAATAGCATTTATGGGTTCTCCAATGAATAACCCACTCGAAACAAGATCGTCTTCCTTACCATCACCATTAGTATCCACTCCCATAATTGATTTTATTTTGTTCCTGTTAGCTGAAAAATTTAAGGTTGTACTCCATGTAAAATCATCAGTCTTCACATTGGCACTGGTGATCGAAAACTCAGTTCCGTGGTTGTATACCTTTCCGATATTGCTTGTAATCGACCCAAATCCCGAAATTTGAGGTATTTGTAAATCAAATAAAATATTTTTTGTATTAGTATTATAATATTCTATGTTACCACTGATCCTTTGCTTTAACAAAACAAAATCCAATCCCAGGTTTATTCCAGTTGTTGTCTCCCATGATAAATCTAAATTCGCCATGGAATTTATATATTCCCCAAAAGAAGATTGGCCGCCATCTCCAAAAACATAATCTTTACTATAGGTTACTTTTGCAAGAGTGCCGTAACGTCCCATAGTACGATTACCATTTGCTCCATACGAAGTCCTTATTTTCAAAAACTCAAGCCAATCCAGTTTTTCTTTAAAAAAAGATTCCTCGCTAAGTACCCATGCTAATGCGCCAGATGGAAAAATCCCAAATTTATTATTTTTGGAAAATCCCGAAAACCCATCTCTACGGACAGTAAAAGTTGCCAGGTATTTATTTTTAAATCCGTAATGCAGCCTTCCCATATAATATAGGCTGTTCTCATTCCATGCAGACGAAGACGCAAATTGATTAGTGCCTAAACTCAGATTGTTATAACCTAAATCTAAATTTGAAAAACTTTGAGCAGTTGCCGTCGTACTCTCATATTCCCTTTTCTCTCGTCCAGCCACAAGTGTAACATTAACAGTATGATTCTGAATGGACTTTGAATAACTCAAAATATTGTCGAAGGTCCAGTCATATTCGGTTCCATTAGTTTTTAACGCTTCTCCTGTGAAATTTACTGCATATTCACTGGAATTAAAATAGCGATTCAACATATAATTATGAGAATAATTAATTCGATAAGATAAACCCTTGATAAAGGGAATATCAATATCTGTATAAAAATTTGCAAAAAGGTTTAGTTGTTTATCATAGTTACCTATGTTTGAACTAAAAAACGGATTTTGCTGGGCTGTTCCTGCAGGATTCTTCAACAGTTCGCCATTTTCATCATAAGGAGTTACAAGTGGACTCATAATAAAAAGTGCGCCTCTGTTTGGTGATGCTCCTGAATTATCACCAGAAGAAACAAACGACTGTACCCCAACCTTAAACCAATCCAAGATTTTATTTTCCAGGTTAGTTCTAACTGAAAATCTTTTATATTTATCATTTGTTATAAAACCAAGTTGATCAGTATAACCAATAGAGGTATAATAAGATGTCCTGTCGTTCTGCCCTCGAACACTCAGGTTATGTTCTTGGATATGCCCGCTTTGGGTGCCGGCATCCCACCAGTTAAACTCTGTTCCATTTTTATAACCGTCTATTAATGCACGCGTATTCAATTTCACACTCGGATCAAAATCAGGATTAGGTTGGGTATAATCGGGAGCAAGGTACCCCTCCTTCCAATATGCATCCCTGATCTTTTCAAGGTATCCTTCCTTGTTTAATGCACGCAGATTTTGAATCGGATTCTGTATCGTGTAGGAGCATGTATAATTGATGACTGGTTTACCATAATTTTTTCCTTTTTTCGTAGTGATCAAAAGAACACCATTGGCAGCCCTTGACCCGTAAATTGCCGTTGAACTGGCATCCTTCAATACATCTATTGATTCTACATCAGACGGGTTCAGACCAATCAAGGCTCCATTGAAAACAACCCCGTCCACAACCATCAATGGTGCAGTATTTCCACTATTAAACGAATTTTGCCCTCTGATTGAAATCGTTGGATTTTGCCCTGCCGAATTTACCTGTCCAACATTTAATCCAGGTACTGTACCCTGAAGAGACTGAACAATGGATACATTGGAAGACTCCCTGAATGCGTTAATATCAGCCGAAACAACTGAACCTGTCAGGTCTGACTTTTTCATAGTTCCATACCCAATAGCTACAACCTCTTCAATACCAATTGCTTCCTCTTCCAGGGTAATATTAATTACAGATTTACCAGATACGGCAATCTCTATAGTTTTCATTCCCACAAAAGAAAAAGTAAGATTGGCATTGCTTGGAACGTTAGTAAAAGAATAGTTCCCATCGCCATCAGTAATTGTTCCTGTGGTTGTACCCTTAATAACTATCGCTACGCCGGGCAGAGGTATACCTTTTGTGTCAACAATGTGGCCAGTTACTTTTACTATTTGTTGTCCAGCTGAAGATAATGACACATTATTTAATGCAATTTGGTGGTTAACTATTTTGTAAGTAATGTTGGTGTTAGTAAACAAGTTGTTCAATATTTCAGGAATGGACTCATTTTCTACGGATATGGTCACTTTTTTGTCAACATCCACGTTACGTGCTTCATACATAAAGAAATAATCAGACTGATTTTCAATAATTTCTAATACACTCTTTATGGATACGTTAGACATATTCAAAGTCAAACGTTTGTTTTGAGCATAAAGATCAATAGCAAAACTTTGACCGATACCGATTAGTAAAATTACCAGTGTTGCTCTCATTTTTAAACCTACTTTTGATTCCAAGAATTTTAAAAATACTTGAATAGATGAAAAATATATTTTTTTCATAAATTTGTTGCGATTTGTATTAATATTCAAATTGTCTTAAATGCCTCCGGTTCGTCAAAATTCAGAGGTGTTTGCAAAATTTAAGGGAGGTGTTAGCGCATCTCCTTTATTTTTTCTAGTTTGTACTGTTAGTTTATTATCTCATAGGCATTTCATTTTTTTGTTTCATTTTGTATATAATCACTTTTACCGGAACTTCAGGATTTTTGCTTGGAACAATAGAATAAGTGATAGCACAACTAAATTTCATCAAATCAAAAATCTCTTCAATACTCTCATTCACAATCGTAGCATTAAAAATTAGTTGTTTGACTTTAGGATTTTTCACCTCAATAACAATATTATACTTTCGTTCTAATTTTTCTAAAACCTTTTCCATAGGTTCATCCTTGAAAATTAATATACCATCTTTCCATGAAGTATAATTATAACTTTTTACTTTACTGATGGATAACTCTTGATGCTGAGTATCGAATTCAGCTTTTTCTCCGGGCTTCAACATTTGTAAGGATGACTGATCTCCGGATTTTAGTAACTCAACACTTCCTGACTCTAAAACCACACTGATATTTCGATCCTCCGGATAAGCAGACACATCAAACTTAGTCCCCAAAACCCTTATATTTAAATCATTACAGGTGACTATTAATGGCATCTTCTCGTTTCTTGCAATGTGGAAAAAAGCTTGTCCTTTCAATTTAATACTACGCTCGCTAACCGAAAAATTACTGTTATAAGATAATGTAGTTCCTGAATTGATCCAAACGATTGAACTATCTGGCAAAGTAACTTTGGATTTTTGTCCGTTGTTGGTTGATATTGTAGTGTAGCTGTCATTTGTAGCCAACTGAGGAGTCGTTTCTTTGTTCAGGTAGGCTAATATTCCACCACAAGCAATCAGAAAGAAGAAAACAGCGGCATATCTCCACCATATTAATATTTTTTGGAGGGATAAGGCATCGAGACGTTCCATGTATCTTTTCCAGGCATAATGCTTATCATAGGTTTCAAATTCTTCTATGGAGTCTGCAATAGTTTTCTCCTCTTTTAATGAATTAAAAAGTTTCCTGTTGTCACTGCTTTTATCAATCCAGGCTCTAAGTTCACCAAGCTCTTCGGTGGATTCTTTACCTGTCAGGTATTTCCCAATTAGATGTCCAGTTTTAATTGATTCGAAAAGATTCATGATGTACAACGTAAAATTGTTGAGTTTTAAAATTTGTTCTCAACCGGTATTAAAAACGACCATGAGCAAAAAAGGAATGACATGAATTTGAAAAAAGATTGAATTATTTTCAAATTTTCCCAAATGCAATCTCAACAGTTGTGAGGACTATTCATAGTCAATAAGAAAAATAAGCATCAATCAATAGTAAGTAAAGCTTGTAAAAATCATTTAAATCCATTTTAGAGTTTGAATTACTTTTCGAACGACCCTAAAATAATTTGGAATTAATGGTTATTACATGAAAGGTGACAAGTGGCTACAATCCCTTCGCACTTACTATTCAATTTGAACGAGGATTTCCTGATAATAAAGAGTGTTGAATTAATTGTTTTCTGAATGTGAAAAAGAAGAGAAATAACGCATTCAGATTTTTTCGCAAAACCTTATAGGCTCTTGCTTTATGAGTTTTTACGGTGTTAATGGCAATATCTAAGATTTTGGCAATCTCTTCATTTGAGTTTTCGTGAAGAGAAAGTAGCAAAACTTTTTTACCCATTTCTGGTAGTTTATTGATTTCACAGTAGATTTCACTATAGGCTTCTTTCCTGATCACCTCGTCCAAAAAAGATTCAGTAGTTTCATCTGCAGTTTTATTTTGCACTCGGTACCTTTCTTCAACTTTACAGTGTTTAAGATAGTCCAAACAAGAATTTCTTGTTGAAGTGTAAAAAAAGGCTTTAACAGCTTGTATGTTTGGAAAGCTCTTCTGTTTCTCCCAAAAGGAAATAAATACCTCCTGAACAATGTCCTCGCACACAGTCAGGTTTACGATGTACCTTGATGCAAATGAGTTAAGTTCAGGATAATAGATATTGAAAAAATCATTCAAATCAATTTTTTCTCCATTTCCAAGCTTTATTTCCGTAGATCGGAAGGTTTTAAGCATCTCCTCTTTTTCTGTTTGATTTGGTTAATTCATCAAATTAAAGTCCAAAAGTAATAATAATTTTTAATCCAGGCGAACCGATTATTGTTCAACACGCTAGTGTAAGATGATGACCGTGTAACCCTTCACCATTGAAAATATTTGCGTCCACACTGAAAACAATTCAACTGATGGACAATGTCAGTTTCAACTTAATTGTCTGCCTTTACTTTTGTTTCTTTCTTCTAATGCTTTGTTTGTAAAATCTGAAGAAAAGAAAGCCCTTCAAAAAACTTGGCGCATGGCGGATCCCTGAATTGTTCAGCCGTTTAGAGAACTGCTGGCGCAGGCTCTTTTTGGGCAGCTTTTCTATGAAGAAAAAAATGTATGCTCCAACTAAAAATTATTATTCCGGATTATTTTTATCCAAAACCTGAAAACAAAGTAACAACAGAATCAAATCGTTTTTCGAATTTGATTCTATGTTGATACGCCCGGGCAGGCCCTATGCTTTCAGACAGACAAAACGCAGGAAATGTGGACATATGATGCTCCACACAGCAGCCACTGTGCAGTCAATTAACTGCCTCCACGGTGAATGTCAGGATCAATCCTTGCCTATGCCAACCAGTTATGATACTGGTCGATCAACCGAAGGAGTTCTTGTTGCGAAGCACTCTGAATACTGATCAATTTATGCGACCCTTGGCATATATGTCGATTCCAAGGATGTGTTATCTGATTGGGTTTTATTTGATAAGAGATCGAACAAATTTGTCATGAACTTAACATGAATGACCGGAATAATAATGAAATGAAGATTAATGCATGGTATTCTCAATAGTTCCAATTACTATTCCTAAAAGCTCAAAATGGTGACGAAAAATCAAATGTTATTGAATCGAAACCCAGGACAGGAGATTGAACCAACAATAATAAGGTACAATACTTCGGTAAATTTTAAGCGGCAATTTTGCCGTAATTCAATAGTTTTTTGACAATTTTTTAATTTTTTGGCGTGTTAGGGTTTATAGCAAACATGCACATAAATCGTTCGAGCATCAAATTGTTGTTATACATTGTTTTTATAGTCGGACATCGAGAATGGTTTATCCTCTTTCCCCTTGGTCATCAACCAGTAAAAAAGTTGGAACTTTTTCGTCCGGAGCAAGGCAAAGATCTTCCGACTTTTGCCTTAATTTTGCTGTCTGATGAATTACAGAAACAATATTTTCCTTATTCCAAAATTGAATGTGCACGATTTAAAGGCGCGCTCCCGGGGAACTTCATTGACCCAAAAACGATCGATATAAGCGTTGGACTTCAGCCTGAGCAAGCCTACCAGTTTGTATTGAGACACATCCCACAAGGTACAACTGACTACACTGGCGTTTACCGCAATGACCGTTGGGAATACCCTGCCATTGCTATTCGTGAAGTAATCCGTAATGCGTTTACCATAAAAGTTAAGAGCGAGACTCACCTACCGAAATTCAGATATGGCCAGATAAAATTGAAATTTTGAGTTATCCGGGTCCCGGCCGCCCGTGGATACCCAAATTCTAAAGGAACAGGAGCGAATTATTGCGAGAGATTACAGAAACAGACGTATTGGTGATTTTCTGAAAGAATTGCACCTAACTGAAGGACGAGGTACCGAGTTTCCTACTATCTACAAAGTAATGCGAAAAAATAGTTCACCCAAACCTGTTTTTGATACGGATGAACAATGTATTTACTTTCTTACTACTTTACCTGCGAACGTGATAGATCAAGTTAGCGATCAAGCTAGTGACCAAGCTCTTTCAATTCTTAATGCATTTGTGTATGAGAAAGTTGCAGTTATTCTGAAAATTGTAAAGGAGCCGACAAAGAGGGAAGAAATACTGGAAGCAATTGGCCTGACCAATCATACTACAAACAGAAAAAAGTACTTAGATCCGTTGCTTGATTACGGTTGGGTTAAAATGTAGTACCCCGGAAATCCACCAACCCCAAATCAAAGATATTTGATTACTGAAAAAGGGAAGCATTTGCTGAGATTATTGAAGGAAAAATTTTAGAGAGAAGTTATTCAAAAAGGATACAAGATTGCTTATTTCTTATTTATCTGTTATTTGACAAAAGATAAAAACCGGCCAATCAGTCACCTTAAAAAAAAAACTGGCGACCGATTTTTTTGATTATTATTTGATGAAGAAGCCTTAAAATTAAACACAAAACTCAAAACTATTTGAAATTCAAAACAAAGCTTATTTGACGGTTATTTGATAAAACAAGAATAAATGAGAAATTTATCCTAAAGCAAGGGAAAAACATTTGGCATAGATAATCAAACATTCAGGATATACCTTCAAATCCTCTTTGCCAGTCCTTTCTTCTTCCTCTTCAACTTTTGCTTCCTGTTACCACGCTCTTTTTCATTATTGTACCAAGGCATTAACCGAAGCATCTCAAGGATTGGTCCTGCAAAAAAGTTCTTTTGATCAAGATGGAATATCAGCTGTTCAGGGTTCAGACTGACCTCTTGAATTGCGGACGGATGATTGTTAAGGTAATATTGATCTTCTGTTTTCACCACATTATACTTTTCTGCCAGATCCTTTGTAAGACCCGGCTTCAATGATTTCCGGTTCTGGTTATATTCCCGGTAAAAGTCATACTGATTGATCCGTTGTTCCGTTTCAATAATTCTATGGATGGAATAACAGTAATAATCTTTGATCGCGGATTCTGTAAAACTCTTTGACAGGTCGTCCATACCGGAGGTTATCCGATTAAACTCTTTGCTTTCAGACAGTTTAATTTCTTTGAATGGAACATTATTTTCCCGATTTTTCAATTCCAACATAGAAACCTTTTCGTAATCAATCAGCCCTTCTGTGACAAACCGAAACTTTTCAGCGAGAGCACGATTGTAATCTTTGATGATGGCGTAAAAATCCTGGTTTGTTAGATTGAAATAGTCGAGTCTGATCAACTGTTTATCAATCAGAAACGGATTGCTGAACACCATCTTATTGTCTGGATGGTAGATTTTGTAGTTGCCCGATTCAGAAGATCGGAACAGAAAAAGACCCTTTTTTTTTAACTCAAGGGCTGCGTTCTGTGCATCACAGAAACGATATTTTTTAAATAATTCCTTAAAACCGGAGGTAACCTGCTCTTCTACTTGCTTTACCAATTCTTTTTCCGGTCTGTTTTCAGTCTCAAGGATTTTTATCCGTTCTTTAAGTTCTGAAATGCGTAGCGGATTTCTAATTGTTTTATTCTCATCGTCTGTTACAGCTACAACTTCTCCCCTGCCCGACCTGTTGATTTGTAAATGAAAAGCGCTCAAGATATCCCGATACATCGTCTCATTTTCTATACCTGCAGATTGGTTCAGTAACCGAAATATTTCTTCTACCCTTGCTTTCAGGTCAGAACAGGTTGCATTGAGCGTAAAGTCGTTTTGCCTGAGCTGCGATTTGGGTTCTTCTTGTTTGAGATCGTATTTCTGTTCCAGGCCTTGGATAAACCGCTGCATTTTTTCCTGTTCATAATTGTCCTTGATCTTTTTACCGGTCTCTTTATCAATCCTCGTTGAAACGACATGGTAATGCACCCTGTCCAAATCTTTGTGTTTATAGACAAAATAAGGCTGGTTCCCGTAGCCCATATGTTCCATCATCTGTCTGATTTCCAGACGGATCGTTTTGTCATCCAAAACCAGACTATCTGATTTTGATGGGTTAACGGAGATATGAAGGCATTTGTTTATCGAACGGGTATTTCGGTTTTCAATATCAAGAAGGGCATTCAATCGATAATTGTGGTCATACAAAAAAGGATTTGAGGACTCTGTATTGGAACTGTGAAAATACGTAGCCAAACCTTCCGTTACTTTCTGCTCATTGTAAAGAAGTGCGTTCGGTGTATCGGCAGTCTGATGAATCACAATTACCATATTCTCATATTTGTAGTGTTCGAACAATCGGCAGAATCACAAAAATCAATTAGGTTTCTTTCTGATCTGAGTTAAATTTCAATTATTTACCTGATTCAACTTTCTCCATATATTTTTGTAATACAGAATAGCAATTTAGGTGTTCCTGCAAAATCTGTTCGAAAACCGCCCTGTCATCGGATGTAAACTGGGATACATTCTGAGAATTGATCTTTTTGGCAATCTGGTTAAGGTTGACACCGATTTTGTTCAGCTCATAATCCAACCTCTTTATTTGAGCAGAAGCCTCTTCATCCAGGGAGATTACTTTTTTATTGGAATTAAAAAGCCGTGTTCTGATAAAATCACTCATACACGCATACTTTCCAATCCGGGTATGACTTTTTATCCGGATTTTCTCCTCCCTTGAAACACGGATGATCAATGGTCTATTCCGTTTTTTGTTTTCAGATAATCTTGGTCTCATGGTTTTTTATTTTACTATTTAAACTGAGCAATGGATTGGTTTAACAAAAATTTTCGAAGAAAATTAAAGGCCCCGCCAGGAACGATCAAAAGGTTTTTGTGCATACAAAAACACATCTTGCATTGTCCTCTTCGATCGATCTCCATACCTTTCCAAGAGGGGTTGCTCTTATGCGAAAAAAGAGGGAAATCTCACTATACAAGTTCCCCTCCTTTTCACTCGTACTACCCTTTTCATTTTTGACATTCGGATCAGCTAACTTTTAGTTTCGCACTTTTTTTGGTTTCTTCCTTGTTTGCTTGTTTGGCCGCTTCGGATGCTTCCTGTTTGAATTCTGAAAAGCCGATCTTCCTCGAGGCCGCATCGACCTGAAGAGTTGCTGCAAATTTTTTTTCGTTCTTCCCTGTCATCCCGTTAACTGTTACCTTATGACCGGCTGCCAGCTGATCTTTCTGCTCTGCGGAGAGTGTCGTTCCCTTGATTTTGTCAGGGACCTGGATCTGCTTCGTCTTGAGTGGTACCAATTCATTGGTTTTTGGATCAATGCTCAGGTAATAGTTCTCCTTTGCACCTTTTTTATTGGTCAGCTCAATGGTCTGCCCCAGGTTTTTGTCGTTCAGCAAAGATGCCTTCTCCTGTTTGCTAAAGGTATGTCCCATGTATTCATCGGGTATCGAGAGACGCTGAATCGGGTGCACCTTTACAGAGACCGATCCGTCCTCCTCTTTCTGTAAACGCAGCTTTGCCGGAATCCGGTGCTCTTCATCATTGATCCGGGCATTTACCGTGTAGAGCTTTTCCGAACGGAATCCGTTCAGAAAATCGTTGAGTTCTTTGGGTTCCATCCTGGAGATAAAGTTGCGGTCAATTCCCGCTTTTTCCAGCTTGTCATACGGAACCTCATCAATGGTCATTCTTGTCTTTTGTTCCATAACACTTCATTTTTTAAAAATTAATAAAAACCACACATCTTAAAAGGGCTTGTTATTTTGGTTATCAGTCAGTTTTGCAACAGATTTTGCTTTTCGGATTTGCGAGACCAGGGTTTGTATCTCATTATAAATCCGGTTGCGGTTCCTTTCCAGTACCTCTCTGATATCATCAAAATGATAAAAATCAGGTATCTCCCAGTACCTCTTTTCTTCCCTTGCCAGTTCTTCGGTGTCGGCACAGATCTGGCAGTTGAAGTTCTTTTGCGAAATAACCTCTCCGAAGTTATCCGCTACCTGTCCGACCATGCAACCCTGTGGCAGTGTGGCAATCTTTCCTTCGGGTACCAGAAAATCAAGCTGTGTTGAAAAGGTTGATGACTGTGTATTCTGATTGATATTGACCGATTGCCGTTCCTGGAGGATCTTGCCCATACGTCCCTGGATAAACCGGGCCGTCTCACCCGATGCCTGTCCAGAAAGGATATTCCCAATATTGGTCAGGATGGCATTGGCCTGTTCCTTCCCGTAATCCCGGATCAGCTGATCAACCGTCTGAACTCCCATCAAAGTGGAAATCCGGTTATTTCGTGCTGTCGCGATCAGTGTATCCAGTCCCCTGAAGTAGATAGTTGGCAGCTCATCAAAGATCAGCGATGACGGGCATTGCCCTTTGCGATTGATTACCTTGAGCATCCGGGTAATGAAAAGAGAAAGTACTGCTCCATACATCTCCACGCGAAGGGGGTTATTGGCCAGGCACAGCACCTTTGGCTGCTCCGGGTTGTTAATATCCAGTGAAAAATCATTACCGGAACAGATCCAATAGATCTCAGGGCTGATGATCTTCGAGATGGCAATCTTAAGACTTCCCAGCTGACCTTCCAGCTGCTCGCTCGCTTCACGTTTGTAGGCATTGACAAACGGGTTGATTACGTTGACCACATCCTTTTCTGTGGACAGTACTTCAAAGAGTTCATCATAATCGAGCTGAAGCAGTTCGATGGCATGGGGCAGTGTGCAGTAAATCCCCTCCCTGTATTTTTTCAGGAACCAGATCACTGCAGCAAAAAAACTGACCGCTGATTCGGAAAAGAACTCACCCTGCCTGCGTATCCATTCCCGGTTCAGGTTATAAAGGATCGTCCGGGAGGATTCAAAAGCATCAATGGGGCTTTCCATGAGTTCAGGAGCAAGCGGATTGCAGCGGTAAGACTTACGGATATCATCAAAATTGATCACAAAAAACCTGGCGGGTTTCGGTAACCGTCCCTTTGCTTTGGCAGCCAGAAAACGGTTATAGGCCACAACAGACAGGTCCGGGTATTTAAAATCATAGACACACATCGAAAAACCTTTGTGCAAATGCTGCCGGATAAAGGGGAGCACCACGGAAAACGATTTACCCGAGCCGGGTGTTCCTATCACCATCGTAGCCCGAAACGGGTTCACAATATTGATCCAGCCTTCACGAAACTCTCCCCTGTAGAGGTAATTCGTCTGCAGGTTAACCGAATAAATATTCTCCATTAATTTCTCCTGTTGTAAAAAACTTTCGTTCTCAACATTAAAGCGGTCTTTCATCAAATTGACATTGATTAGTTTTGAAATATTATCAAAACCGATATTCAGAATTACAAAACCGCTAAACGACAGCAGGATATACCAAAGCGGGAATCTATCAAAAAACAGCAGGCTGCCCCAGTAGAATATCAGTCCCGAAAGAACCTGTATGATGATCTTTGATACAGTCAGTTCCCGCTCTTTGGCAGCCTTTGTACCGATACAGGTCACCATCAGAAAAAACAGGCAGACCGTTTTAGAGAGATAAATCCCTGACAGAAATCTCATTTGCAAAAGCTTATCCACCAGAGGGGTAAACTCCGAGATCATAATTCCTTTGCTCTCCATGTAACTTCGCTGATTCAGGTACAGTGACAGGATCAGCAGCAGGTAACTGAAAAACCGGAACCCTTCATGCAGTTTGATCAGCTCTTTATCCTCGGTAGTACTCATCATTTTTATTTTTGGCGGATCAGAATTGTAAAATAATTAGTCGACAAACGAACAGTTGATAAGCTAACAGTCTGCCTGATAACATCCTAAAGTCATTCGTTTTAAAGCATTGCGGCTTTGCGCAAATCCCTGTTTTTGAGCTCAAGGGTAAGTTTACGGCCTGTGTTTCCGGTGGATTTTTCGATTATTTCGATCCTTAGAATCCGTTTATCGGGAATTGTCAGTTTTTCAATCACAAAGACTTCACTGGCTCGCCCCCGTGCCGGAACCCGTTTGAGTTCAAAACGGGCATAATCTGGAGTCAGCTGGTATTCCTGCACATTGGTGGCTTTCTGCTGCCTTTTGTCTGCAATCCAGAAGTTAAACGCCCCGACATCGAATGCCATATTGGTATGGTTTGTAACCTGAATTGCCAGGAAAAGAGCATCTCCTTTGATAGATATACCTCTGACTTCCATCAGTATCCCGTTTTTCCTGGCACTCCGATGCACGGTATGATTTCGTTTGCGGGATAAAACCTGGTCACTAACGCCTTTTAAACTTTCATCGGGCATCAGTTTGCCGGAAAAAGGGAAGGCTTTTTCAGATGGCAGTGACTCCAGCTGGTAAGTCAGCACATCACAGCTGCCAAACTGTGCAGCCACGGAATAAATGCGCCCGGCACAAACCACCGTCAGGGAGGTTTGTCCTTCAAAAGGGTGCAATGCTTTTACCCGGACAATATTGGAGAGTTCGGGAAGAATCTCTGCCTGGATTTCGGAATCGTCTCCACAACTGACATAAAGCACTTTATCGGGACAGACCACGTGGACACTTTTTTTATCGGATAGCTGCAGGATGTTCTGGGCTGAACAGATCAGGGTAGAAATTGAAAACAGGAAAATGATCAGTATTCGTTTTATTCTGAAATAATTTGACTTTCCAAGATCGGATAGTCTGTTCAGAACTATCGGAAAAACCCGTACAAGAATATTTGATTTCCATATTGTGTTTTTTGAAAATACTTGTTTCATTGGTTTGATTTTTAAATGATTATTTATTTTTGTTAATCAGGTAAACAAGTGTATTTTTCTTAATGGTTACCTTTTTCTGTTTGATTACCTGCAACACCGATCTGGCGGCACGATCAGCAGCCTGAACACCGGCATAAGCGAGCGGATTGCCCGTAAAACCAACCATCGAAGAGGTGTTGGTACCACTTCCAACCTCTTTGGTGATTTTCCTCGATACATTGTCAGGCACGTAAAGTCCCGGCAGTCCGTCCAGATCACAGACTGTGATCTTAACGGGGATAAACTGACCACCCACCTGTATCTGCTGCACTTCAATCTGTAGTCTTTCATTGTCTGTCCGGCAGATGCCATACACAAACGTGTTACGCGGGATCATCCTGCCGTTGAGTCTTGTATCCCCGAGTAACCGTATCCTGACACGGTTACCTGTTAGTACTGTTGCCGTCTCATAAATCTCTGCCGGGATAGCGCCTGTTGCGGATTCTTTTAATTTTTCCGGGGTTGTATTATTGTTCTTCGCTTTATCAAGCGTGTAATATTGGGTTTCTTTTGCAGCTCTTTGCTGTTCTCTTAGATTCACTTCCTGTAAACGGATATTCAGTGAATCGTTTTGACGTGCAAGCGCAAGGCTCCTGTCAAACAGTGCATCCAGCTGTTCAATATCTGTTGAACCATGATTGATCTTTGATGTCACAGATTTCAATTCACTTTGCTTGTTAGTATTGGAATTGTCAGTTGAACGGGATTGATCCGCATTCCTGAGTATTTCTCCTTTTGCACCAACGCTCGTATTACCGGCTGCCTGTTGCAACTCCAGTTTTACCTGCGCTTCCTGTTTTCGGATATGAGCCATCAGGTTATCCGGGATACCCTGATCAGTTTGATCATTGAGACCGGATCTGCATGCCTTTGCTGCCTCCTGATTTTGCGCTTCATCCGGTTCAGAGGTGCTGTCTTTTTCTGATGTTACAACAGATGAAGTGTTCTCTGCCCCGATATAGTAGTCCTGCGTTCCGAAACTTTGGGCCTGCGCCTGCACGGCTTCCATCTTGTCAACAATCCCGATCGTGCGGTCCGCTTCGGGAAGGCTGTAGTTAACCGCAACTTTCCCGGCGACTGGTTTTGACTCCTCTTTCCCGCTTGCGGGGGCCTTTCCTCCTCCCAGGATGTAAAAAATCAGGATGATAAAGGGAATCACAATAAAGGGAAGAAAAAGTAACGGCCAGTTTTTATTCAGGTAATTTTTCATGGAGCTCTTTTTTGAGGTATTGTTCAAACGAATCAACAGGCATATCAAAAGTCATTGCTCGCTCCTTTTTCAGGGTATCTCCAGCGGATTCTCCGGTCGCAGATAGTGGGTTTACAGGCTGATGGCTGATTCGGGGTCCCGGGAACAGGAAGAATGATGACAAAAAAAGCAGAAATAGTACAGTCATCAAAATCACCCATTTGCGCAGGCGTTTTTCCGGGCTCATCAACCTTTCCTTTTCTTCCATCTCGTTGAGCCACCTCGTATAGCGGCTGATATCGGGGAACTTTGGGGTTTCAGGGATTTGAGGCATTTTTCGATTATTCATAACAGGAGTTTTTTATTGGTTAAAATGATTTTCGTTTCACTGTCTCCAGGTCGGTGTTGTCTGTAATCCGCCAATTCTCGATCAGAAAACCGTGCGGGTTGTTATCGGTGCGGGAGATGTTGCGCAGCCTGCCCGATGTCTCAAGGTTACGAATGGTGATGTTAGACTTGCGCACAATCTTCTGTCTTCCGTAAAACGAGAATTCATAAGGATAAGCGGAGAAGTCCACTTTCACGGAATCGGTCACAAGGGTCATGCTGATATCCGATGCGATCACCTGGTTATAGAGGTTATTCTCCTTGAAAGAGCGGTACTGATCTGTGGCTGACTGGTTAGCAAGGAAGAGTGCCTCCCGGACATTGTTTTCTATATAGGCCTTGTCCGGCTCAAGGGTAAAAAAAAGTTCATGAAACCGTTTGACATGGTCTTTGGCCTCTGCATTGCGGTTTTCGCTGATGTCCTCGCGAAGCGCGAGTAACAGTGATTTGCCATTGTCCAGTACATAGATTTTCTGCCTCGATTTATCAACCATCTGCCCGGAGCGGAAAAATACCCAGGCGCTTAATGCAGTCAGCGAGATGCTGACAATCAACAATACATAGACTGTAAAGCGGAACTTTTGCTGTATATCAAATACTTTTTTCATCAGTTGTTTCTAAGATTTACTTCATTACTCCCTTTGTGACTGCTATTGTGGCTGCTGTTCTGAACAGACGTCCGCCACCCGATCCGGTACCGGAAGCCTGAACGATCCACGAGGCGATCTTTGGAACCATCAGGAGCCCGGCGATGCCGCAAAGCGGGACTACGAGGTTGGAGACAAAAAATAGCGAGGGCTGGTAAATCAGGGAACTGCTGATTACGGTAATTTCACTCTCGAGAACATAGATCAGCACTTCCTGAACCAATGAAAGGATCAGCATTGCAATGGGCAGGTAGAGGTTTACATTGATGAAACGGGCGATCCATTGAAGGTAGTTATCCTGGAAACCATCAAAAATTGAGATGGCAAACACAAGTGGGCCAAAGATGACCAGCAGCACACAAAAGATGGTTCTAAGAAATGCAATCAGGTAAACAACGGCTTCAAAGAGTGATTCCAACAGCTGCCTGACGCCGTCCATCACATAAAAGTCGATCTGGTTTGCCAGCGCCCTGCCCGACACAATATTGTAAGTAGTGAGCAGTATGTTGATCCCTTTGTCCCACAGGGCTGCCTCCTTCTCCTCGTTTTCATAAAACGAAGGAAGATCCGTTGAGAGAATAGCATTCTGTTTATCCTTGAGCCGCTGGGCCACAATATGTTTTTTATCAGCATAGACAGCCTCGGAGAGTTTGGTGAGTCCCTTGGTGGGAACCATCAAAAGGTTTACGAAAGGTCCCCAGAAAGTAATAACCAGCACCAGTGCAAAAGGTCTCAGCAGCGGCAGCATTGAGATCGGGTTATCAGCGATCAGCTGTTCGTAAATCCTTTTGGAGATATAAAAAAATGTGGCGATCCCCCCGATTGCCCTGGCCATATCCACAAGTACCCTGGCATTTTCGACACCACCGCGCACCAGAACATCCGTGAAGCGGAAAAAACTATCGGTGGTCATGATTTGTAAAAGCGTAGTATTCATCTTCGGTTTTATTTTTGAGTTGAATATTGTATTGATTTTATCGTGTTAAAAAAGCGTAGGCATTTCCGGTATCCCGGCTGTAAAAGTTAAAGTGGTAAACCTTTCGGTTCACATAATCGGTCTCCCCGATCTGCCGGGTCAATTCGTTCCGGATTTCAGAAAAGGCTTCCAGTTTTTTGCCGTGACCGGTTTGCAAAAGGTTAACCATGATAAAACGGACCACGAGTTCATCGGCCTCCCGGCGGCTGATCTGTGCTATTGCTCCTGCATTCGCCTGTTTTTCAAGATCATTGATGCTTTGGTAAAGCCGGATAAACTGATCTGCAATCCCATATATGTCAGGCAGGTAGTCAGACCTGGAATTGAACAGCTTCAGTTCAATATCCCTTCGCTGCAAATTATTCGCTTTGATCCGGGTCGTCTCTTCAGACCGCTTTTGTATCTGTGATTGTTCCAGTATTTTCTCCACGATCTTTAGAAATCCTGTTTTTATCGAACCGGTCAGATTTTCAGCATCGGTAACCGGCGCAGCTCCCAATTCAATATAGTAATGTGTAGGCCAGGTACGGACAAAAAAGTGGGGTGTCGGAATAATAAAGCCGCCTTTAAAAGCCATAAATGATAAGGGATAACTTCCGTTCATCTGCGGATAGGTACCACGCCACCGTTTAATTGCGAAGGCCTGTGCATGGAGTTGCACGGTACTTGTCAGCTCAATGATCAGTATCAAAGAAATAATCATCCCCAGCCTCTTAGTTTGTTTCATCTCGTTTATTGTTTCTATCGTTTTTAGCGTTTCTGTTGTAAACGTTTCTGTTGTTTTAACCTTTTTCATGGCACTTATTGATAAAGGGTGTAATAGAAGGCAAAGCTTTCCAGTTTGTTGCCCTGGAAACTCTTCTGATAAGAGGCATAGAGCAGTTTGTTGTAGAGGTAACAGATTGTACCGTAGTGTTTGCGTACTTCGTTATAAATCCCGTTGATCGTATCGTACCGCTGTTTGTCATCCATCAGAAATGATTTGTCCTTTGTGATAGCATCCAGGATCGTAGTGACCAGTTGCCGGCTGTCATCCAGGATCAGGTCAAAAGATTGTACAATCACTGCCGCCTGCTGCGGCGTGAAATTCTCATCCTGTATCAGCCTGGGCAACTTACTTGTATAGATGCCGGTAATCTTGCCGAGCATATCACGGGTCTGCTGGATCCGTTTATAATCTTTGATCAGTGCGGAGACCTTTTCGAGACTCTCCATCATCTTCTGGTCAATTCCCAGCAGTTCACCGGTTAGCCCTTTGATATCTCCGTTGAGCGCCCTTATCAGCACATTGTACCAGTTGATATTCGAAAGGATCTCTTTCTCCTGCGACCAGAGGGCTTCCCGCTGGATTCCGGCGCCCACATCGGTGACAGGCGCCTGGCTGTAACAATTCATTGTCAGAAGGATCAACATGACCGGAAGAACAATCAGGTGAATTTTCATAATCTGATAAATCTTAATCCGGGAATAATTTGTTTTTTCAGGATTGGTTAACCTGTTCCGATATACCGGAAGAACCCGGATAAGATGGTTCTCATTCATTTTTGAGTTTTGGCAATATGCTTGTTTCATAATCAGCTATTTTTAATGGTTTCAAGAAAAGAGGAATGGTTTTGCAGCTTTCTGAGGATCTGCTCTTTCTCATTTTGTTCTGTCGTGTAGCAGTTGTACTCCGGCCGACTCACCTCAAGGGCAAAAACCTGTGAGTAAGTGCCCAGTCCGATAAATACCTCCTTGAGTTTGCGTCCTGCCGGGAGATTACGGTTGACTGAGAGGATCTGCTCTTTCTGAAACTGTGAGAGACCAAGGGTCCGGGAGATATTGTCAAACTTGTTGCGGAACTTACCCATATCCAAAAGGATTCGTGTATCTGCATTGTTGATGATCGCATCTCTGATCACGGGTGATGAGATCACATCGTCGATCTCCTGGGTGACCACCATCGCCTCCCCGAAAAACTTGCGTATGGTCTTGAAAAAATATTTGATATACCCGGCCATCTGCGGTGTGGCGATTGCTTTCCAGGCTTCTTCAATACAGATGACCTTGCGGACGCCAACGAGCCTGCGCATCTTTTGCATAAAAATGTCGATGATAATCAGCGTGGCTACCGGAAAAATAATTGGATGGTCCTTGATGTTGTCCAGCTCAAATACAATAAACGGACAGCGGAAAAAATCATCGGTCTCCATCTCCCTGTTCAGCAAAAAGTCATACTCTCCGCCCTTGTAGTATTTACCCAGGATAAAGAAAAACTCCGGGGCGTTAAAGGCGAGTTTCTGTTCACTTACCAGTTCAGGGATATAGTCCTGGCAAAACTCATAAAAGCTGTTAAACGAGTGTTCCGCAATTTCAACAGCAAAGTAAGCCGAGATAGTCCTGGCAATCACATCTTTTTCCATCTCCGAGAGGTTCTCGCGGTAGATCGTGCAGATCACCGAAAGGATGGTCTGTCTTCGCTCCGGGTCCGGCTCACCTGAAACAACGAACGGGTTAAACGAGATCGGGTGCTCGGCGGTAAACTCCACCATCATTGCCCCGCCCAGGTATTTAAGCCTTTCATCCAGGTAACGGGTCAGCAGCTCATAACTTCGGCCCACATCAAGCAGCACAATATGGCAGTTTTCACTCTCTGCGTATTGCCGGAGCAGGTGATTCGTAAAAAAAGATTTGCCTGAGCCCGATCCGCCGATGATGATCTTGTTACGGTTGTGGATCAGGTGTTGCCTGACCGGTTCATCAGACAGATCGATCCGTACAGGACAGCCACTGAGCCTGTCCGAAAGCAGTAACGTAAAATCTGAATTACTGCTGTGCACGCCTCCCTCGAAGTTGGTTAAGCAACAAGCCTGCGGAACCTGAGTAATGAAAAGTTCCGTTTCAGGCAGCTGTGTCGAATATGGAAGTGAGGCAAAGAACAGCAGCGGAAGATCATAGGTGTGCTGGTACGGAAAACAGTTCATCATGGAGAAAGCGGAGCTGGCTTCACTCTTGTTTTGTTTAAGCTGCCGTATCGACTCATCGAATAACATCACATTGAAGTGCGTTTTTACGATCTTCTCCCCCGATGTCTGCACAGTATCCAGAAACTGTTCAATGAGCGTGGCATTGATCCGGTTCTCCGAAGAAAAGCGCGAAAGGCTGTAGATCTTTTTGTAACTCCCTTCAAGGCTGGCTTTCACCTCCTGCTGTCCGGGTACACAGATAAACTGGTTGGTCACATGCGAAAACGGGAGATTCCACGTGACGGGATATACCAGCGAGACGGGTAGCCCGGTCTGCGGATGCGCTGTTGCCGGCTTTACCTCTCCCGGCACATGAGAGTAATCACTCAGGCTTAGGATCTCTACAAACCGGTCCATCACCTTTAGCCGGTCACGAAAGTCGATACCGCCAAGGATTGGTTCCCCGCCCTGGAAATTCAGCGTCAGGAAACGTTCGATTAGTCCTGTGGTATGATCATCTCCGGCAGCTTCTTCCCTGGTTAGTAGTTCACAGCCAATTCCGCTCTGCGAGAACAGTGAAGTCAGGTTGGCTTCAAGTTCACGGATCTTGTCATACTGAAGATACAGGCTGTTACGCTCTCTTTTTGAAAAGATCAGCGAAGAAGAGAGGTAATTTTTCAACTGACCCCTGTTCAGAATGCTGATATAGAGGTAGCACTCATGTCTGAGGTATGACCTTCCTTCAAAATGTTGCAGGTAAGCGTCTGTCAGGCTTTCTGTGTGGTTATCATTATTCTTCAGCCTGTTATTTGTTTCAATGTGGCAGTTTGTTTTCAGACTGCCATTGGTTTTCATGTTACCACGGAACTTGTCTTCAAGAAAAAAGTCCTGTTTATGGAGCAAACTTCCGGCAGGGAGCTGGTTCACCACACGTTGGAAGGTGTCGTGCAGCATGGCGATCTTTTCGCCACTGCAGGAAAGCACTTCGGGCAGGTGCAGTTTTAACCCGATGGTCAGGTCCAGGTTATCCGAGACCAGTACATTCCCGTTGAATCCAAGTATGGGTAACACCTCTTCTATCGTTTTGATCTTCATTGGCTCTGAAATTGACAAATTCGTCGTTTGATGCTGATAAACTGAGGCAGGGAACGGGCTGTCCGTTTTTTGCTCCAGCCTTCCGGCCCCAGCTTTTTCTGTATCGTGTTCAGCCTGTAGAGCCGGAAAAAAACTGCCGGAACACAAACTACTACCGAGAGGAAAACGCCGAGAAAGATATAGAGTAAGGTAAAGAGCAAAAATGCGGCAATGATGCCGTAGAGTGCCCGGAAAACCAGGGGACCGGAGAGCTCTTTGATATAGAGCCGGGTATCCACTTTAAGAATCCGGTAGCTTTCCATCAGGTGAAGAATGCTTTGATCACCACTCCGACCAGTACCAGAAAAAGACAGGCACCGAACCAGCCCATAAGTGATTTTTGGGTATCCTAGTCGCCACTCTGCCATTTGATGTAGACCCTAATGCCACCGATCAGTCCGACCACGGCACCAACGGCAATGATCAGGTTCGACACGGGATCGATGTAAGAGGTCACTTCAGCTGTAGCCTGGTCAATACCGGCCGCTGACTGGGCGGTTGCCCGCTCCATAGTTTGAATAAGCAAAAACAGGATAATACCTGCCCTTTTCGAAAGTTTTTTTGTTTTTTTCATCTTCAGATCGTTTAAAAAAGTGATTATTCATTGTTGAATCCGGATTTTTTTCAGGAGCTCCGGTGATCTGGAGAGATCTGTTTCGATAAACTGTTCCATCGGATACCCGTCATCAATGCTGTTATCTTCGTAAAGGTTCGTGATGAGCTCTTCATCCTCCGGTTTGGTATTTGTAATCATCTCCTTCGGGAAATCGGAGGCTGAAACTGTTACAGGAAGCAGCACCTCCCCGGGTCCTGCTTCCAAATCATCGTATTCAAAAAGGGTTTTCCTGTTGCTCTTTTGCCTTTCGATCCATGCCCGGGCAAACACTCCTGCATACCACGCAACGGTGACATACAGGAGAAAGAGTGAAAACTGCGTCCAGCTGATTTTGTCCAATCCAAACATTTTGTCCGTTTTTAGTGGTTAAACTTTCCCGGGTCCCGCAGAGGTGTTTTTGGAAACTTACCGGTCAGGAACTACGGTTATCGCAAAAGTAAATGAGCCATTTTTGAAAAACACCCAAGGTGTACCCAAGTTGGGTGTTTTATATGGTTAAATATCATATTTACAGCTTAATGCCGTTTAGTTCAGTTTGAGTAGCTTTGATTTCTGAATGATCTAAAGGATGGTTTTTTCTGTTTCAGACAAGGCTTTTCTAACCCATCTGAAAGGAGAAAAATATTTTCAAAAGAGAAAGAAAAACCGGAAAAAAGAAAAAGAAAGTCCGGTGATTTGCCGGTCGGGGATAAAATGCAAGGCTGTTCCGGTTAATTTCAAACATATTGAAGACATCTCAAAACCAATGAGCCGGAACATGTGCCATGGCCTTGCATTTTTCGGATCCCCTGACCGGCTAAATTGGATTTTCTTTTTCTTGCTTTGAGGGGATATGGTTTACTTCAAAAACAACTGCAGAAAACTTTGAAAACAGGAAGTGTGGTGCTGAAGGTGAGAAGGCAGTTCCTGTGAAAGAGCGGCTGATCGCTGCCTTTGAGCCGTGCAGCGCCACTCTTCCCATTGTGTGACACAAGGCTTGTGAGATGAACGTGCGAAATAAGCAACCGGGCTCCGTGAGGAACGAGCGGGCCGGGGAGCGGTTGAGCAAAGTAAAACGAACATGCCTAGGGAGCAGGAGCGATGGTAAAAAAAAGACTTTAGTTCACGGTAATTATTATCCCTTTGAAAATACAAATTGATCTGAAAATGCTATTGTTTTCATACTGTTTTTGTGATTAACAGTCAGTATTACAAACTTAAACATTTAATCGCTTTTGTCTTTTGTTTTTTTTCTAAAATGCCGACAGTTTAATTTTCTTTTTTTTTTTGCTTTGACGAGATAGGATTTACTTCAAAAACAATTGTAGAAAACTTTGAAAACAGGAAGTGTGGTGCTGAAGGTGAGAAGGCAGTTCCTTTGAAAGAGCGGCTGATCGCTGCCTTTGAGCCGTGCAGCGCCTCTCTTCCCATTGTGTGACACAAGGCTTGTGAGATGAACGTGCGAAATAAGCAACCGGGCTCCGTGAGGAACGAGCGGG
>JAATGF010000058.1 GCA_015654795.1 Bacteroidales bacterium | reverse complement strand
TTGAACTTTTATTGTATTAATATTCAACCATTTCAGGGTTGCGTATTCATCTTTTATTCTTCCGTGAGTTCCACCCACAGTTTTAGATTCAGTTCTTTCATGACTATTTTCTGACCTTCTTACTTTTCGGAGTGGACTCAAAAGATTAATCAGATCAAAATTTACTACATTGACAGATTTTAAAGATAATGCTGCCGTTATTACGGGTGACAATATAGGTATCAAACAATGCGATATTGAAAGCTGTTATAAAAACAGCGGCGGCTGAATTAGCTTCCCGTAAAGTTCGTATAAATACAGTAAGCCCGGAACCTGTTGCTACGAAAATTGTGGTTAAAATTAGGTTATATAAAAATTTGGAAGGTCAGATGAGAAGCTGTATCCCTCTCGCCAGATTTGGAAAGCCAGACGAAGTGGCGAATTTAATTACTTATCTATCAAGCGACAATGCTTTATTTATTACAGGTTCCGGGTTTTTAATTGATGGCGGTCAGTTAATATGAAAATGTAACAGGATACCTTCCAATGGAAAGGATATATAAAATGAATCAATTTGTAAAAATAAATACATGATTAAGGCTTTTATTTTTGATATGAACGGAACCATGATTAACGATATGCATTATCACACCATTGCATGGAATAGCATACTGAATAAGTTCAACGCCAATATCTCATTGGAAGAAACCAAACTGCAGATGTATGGCAAACCTGAAGAAATGTTTGAACGTATTTTTGGAAAAAGGAAATTTTCTGCTATCGAATTACAGGAAATTATCGTTAAAAAAGAACAGACCTATCAGGATGAATTTCGTCCACATTTGAAGCTGATAGATGGGTTAAATTCATTTTTGCAAAAGGCAAAAGCCAAGCGCATCAAGCTGGCGATCGGAACTGCTGCATTAAAAATGAATGTAGACTATGTACTGGATGAATTGCATTTGCGGGAAGTTTTCGACGTTCTGGTAAGTGCAGAAAATGTGACAACCAGTAAACCTGACCCTGAAGTATTTTTAAAATGTGCTTCACTGTTAAATATTTCTCCCGCTGAGACCGTCGTTTTTGAAGATTCGCCAAAGGGAGTCGAAGCCGCAAAGAATGGAGGTTTTAAAGCAGTCGCCATTACAAGTTTTCATGGTGCAGAAGATTTCACTAAATTTGACAATTTACTTTTTTCAATCGATGATTATGAAACCAAGCAGTTAGACAAACTGTTTTTATAACATTTAAATTATTCCAATCCTATGGATTTTCAGGCAAAATATATCACACCTGACATTAAACTATCCTGCTACGAGGACAAGTTTTTTAAATCGGATATAATGTTCGACCATCACATGCTGATTTGGTTCATTTCGGGTGAAACAAAAATTGTACAGGCTGATGCTACTTACTTTTTTAAGAAAGGCGATATTTTTTTAATCCCAAGAAATCAACTGGCAACGATTATCAATTATCCCAAAGACGGACAACCTCACAAAACAGTTGTAATGCACTTGTCAACAAAAAGACTGAGAGATTTTTATGCCTCAAAGGATATAAAGATTAAAGCTTTTGCTTCACCGAAAATCCTATGCTTCAACAATCATCTTTTGTTGGAAAGTTGTCTTTCTTCCTTAATTCCATATTTTGAAATGAAAGACCTTCCGCAAGATATTGCCTATTTGAAAATTACAGAAGCAATCACAATTCTCAGGACTATTGACAGAGGAATTGATAATGTATTGGCAAACTTTGAAGAGCCGGGAAAAGTTGATTTAGTCAGTTATATGGAGAGGAATTTCATGTTCAATTTACCTTTGCAGAAATTCGGTTATTTGACAGGTCGAAGCCTGACAACTTTTAAACGTGATTTTAGTAAAGCATTCAGCACCACACCTCAAAGGTGGCTTACACAGAAACGACTGGAATTAGCACACTACCAGTTTGTTGAAAAGAAAAAGAAACCAATTGACGTTTGCTATGAAGTTGGATTTGAAAACCTATCACATTTCTCTTACGCCTTTAAAAAGAAGTACGGATACTCACCAACAGAAGTGGCAGGAGGATAGAATACCTGCTGCTAAGCTATTCCCCCTTCTTCAGACAATAAATACAGCAAGTTAGGATATTTATGGGTTACAAATACTTACCTTTACTTTGGTATTTAATAATCTGTAAAAGGTTGCCTTTATTTTTACAAAATATTGCACACCTCAAAAACTGCGGAAGGTGCAGAAAGCATGATAGTTGGATCGGTTATAAGTAATGAGAAATAAATAATGTCGTAAAACATTCTTCGTCTCACCTGAACTAGTCCTTTCCTTTTAGGATGAATTTAGATGAGTTTTATTAAACCGAACTATATTAGAATGTTTTATTTTAGAAAATAAGTCATTTTTGGGGAGGACTCCCCATCCCCCTTTGAAAAAGCATAGCCGTCAGGCTAACCATATTTAATTTGCACTATATCAATGATATATGACACAATTTCTTTTTTTACCCCTTTTCTTTTGGAATTAGGGTTTGATTTTGTAATCTTTGCCAT
>JAATGF010000160.1 GCA_015654795.1 Bacteroidales bacterium | reverse complement strand
TTGAACTTTTATTGTATTAATATTCAACCATTTCAGGGTTGCGTATTCATCTTTTATTCTTCCGTGAGTTCCACCCACAGTTTTAGATTCAGTTCTTTCATGACTATTTTCTGACCTTCTTACTTTTCGGAGTGGACTCAATTTTAGTATTCTTGATAATACTAAGTTCCAGGAATAAATAAGTGTCGTATTTATAAAAGCGGAACAGGGAAATGAAGAGAAACTCTCACAATTATCCATTATGTAAAGAATCTTTATTAAACCAGGTACGACGCAAACACGAACCAAACACGACGAGGGAGAGACATGAAGCAATCTGATTTATTTATTTCAATTATGATAAACATATATTAGGATGCACTGTGTTTCGAAAGTCCACAAATCCCGTATTGGTACATGACGACATTTATTTATTCCCATTACTTTAAGATTATTTTGTTGGACAAAATTTAGTCTGAAAAAATATTATCAGATATATAAATTAGCTGCTGTGTTCCGAAAATCCCGAAACTCTATTTCTCATTATCCTGAACGAACTCATTTATAATTGACTCGGCTTCCTTTAGATCTGATTCCTGGATATAAAGATCAATGGCGGAAGGAACTCCGCTTACAAATCCGACAGTGATTCCGGATTGAAAGTCATTTTTAATTAATGCAGATATTCCAATTTCTTCCAGTCTTTCTTTCAAAAGATAAACCAAAACTTCGGTGCCGGTAAAAACTCTGATCAGATTATTTCCTTTTTTCATATCGTATATTTTAGCTTCTGAGCTTTATGAAAATAATATCAAAGGAAACAATAAAAAAATTGATTGTCAAATTTTTACATATAAAAATATGGATATTCAGGATATTTCGTTTGTTATTCAAAAAGCAAAACGGTTGTTATAATTAAAGAATGAATTTCCCTTTTTAAACAAAGCAACTTTTCTCCTATCTTTCACATCAAATATCTAACAATTCAATATTTTTAATTTGAATCAGATAAAATCTTTTATTTTTGTTTATCCTGGTTCTTAATCCGGTATAGAATGATCTTTCGAATTCTGCCTCCTCTTTTGTTTTGTTTCATTTCAATTGAATCAGTTTTAGCACAAGGTATTCGCGGACGAATTACTGATGCTCAGGGCGAAGCCGTTCCTTTTGCAAATATTTACATTCCGCAATTATCGACCGGAACCACTTCGAACATCGACGGAAATTACGAATTGAAGCTGCCGGCAGGAAACTGGAAAATCTTGTTTCAATATATCGGTTATCAAACCCAATCGTACGATTTGATCATTGGAAATAGTTTCCAGGAAAAAAATGTGCAGCTGATTACCCAGAATTACAAGATTCCCGAGGTCACAATTCTTGCGTCAGGAGAAGATCCCGCCTACTACATCATGAGGCGGGCCATCGCTTTGGCTCCTTATTACCAAAAACAGGTTTCGAAATATTCGTGCAAGGTATACCTGAAAGGATCGGGTATGTTCGAAGAGATTCCAACCATGGCGAAGCTGTTAATGGACAAAAAAGAAGTCAAAGATCTTCAGGAACCCTTTGTGCTGGAGACTGTCAGCAAAATTGACTTTGAGTTACCTGACAAAATTAAACAGGAAGTGCTGGCGATGCACTCATCCGGAAAGGATAACAATACATCACCAATGGGAATGATTACCAATAATTTGTACGATGCGGATAAATACGGAGTCGTTTCGCCGGTTGGTATAAACGCGTTAAAGGTTTATCGGTTCAGTCTCGAAAGTGTTTTCGAAGACCAGGGGTTTACCATCAATAAGATAAAGGTGACACCAAAAACCAACGGCAATGATGTGCTTTCGGGGTACATCTACATTGCAGATTTATTTTGGAACATCCATTCAGCCGATCTGAAACTGCGCATCCCGATGACCGATGTAAATGTGCATCAACTTTATGCGGAAGTGAATAAGAACACATGGATGCCTGTAAGCCTCGATTTTGACATGAATTTTGCCGGACTTGGCTTCAAAATAAAATTCCGGTATGTTGCAGCCATCACCGATTACAAAACCACATTGAATCCTGCTCTTGACCACACATTTCTTGAAAAACTGAATAACCAACAGGCACAAGATCAACGGCTGTTTGAAAAGATGAATGCGGAAATTAGCACAATTCAAAAGCCGGTTGTACCCAAAAGTAAAGCACAAAAACAGATTGACCAACTAATGGAGAAGCCTGCACTGAGTAACCGTGAAACAGTAAAGCTGAACCGAATGATTGAAACCGAAACAAAACGGAACAGTCCGCCTGAACCGCTTGAAATTAAATCAACATTTAAAGTAAGTTCGAAGCAGGTAAATAACGATTCTGCTTACTGGGTCGGTCTGCGACCCATTCCGCTCACTGAAACAGAGAAGACCAGCTTTGTTAAGAAAGATTCGTTTTTGCTCGTTTCTTCCAAACCTGAATATCAGGATTCGGTCCGTAATTTTAAACGGAAATTTAAAGCCAAACACTTACTTTTCGGGAAAACCTACGATTATTCGATTGATTCGATCAGACATTACGAACGGTTTTCGATTCCGAATCTGATAAATCCAACTTCACTCTCCTTTAATTCTGTTGACGGATTAAGAATGGAATTGCCTTTTAGCTACTATAAATCAGACAGTACAGGCCATATGATGCAGTTTGGTCCGACATTTGCTTATGGCTTTGCACGTGAAAAGCTGGATGCATCTTTCTCGTATGAGCAGCGATTAAATGGACTGAAAAACAGTTGGTTTTCATTTGATGTAGGAACTACAACGGCTGATTATAACCGCACTTCGGGGTTATCATCATTGACAAACGCTTTTTATACCCTCTTTCTCGAAGAGAATTACAAACGTTTCCACCGGCGAGATTATCTGCAACTTGCATTTGGCCGTGATCTGGTGAACGGACTGAATTTGAAAGTTACCTTTGACTACAGCGATAACAGCCCGCTGACCAACCATTCCAAATATTCGTTCATTGATTACAAGGACAAAGAGATTGAACCGAATGTTCCAATGAATAATACACTGATTCCATGGCAACTTGAAAATCACCAGTCATTTGTTAGTCAGGCAACTTTAGAGTATACACCATACCATCGGTATTCGATTAGGAACAACGCAAAAGTCTATGTAGAAAGTAAATATCCAACCTATACTCTTTATTACAGAGGGGCTTATTCAGGAATATTTGGCAGCGACGCACGTTATGATCTGCTGAAACTTGGTATGCGTCAGAAAATTAATTTCGGCATCGACGATCATGTATCGTATGCGATAAATGCCGGGACTTTCCTGAATTCCTCAAAGTTATACTTCGAAGATTTCCAGCATTTCAATACACAATCGACCGGGTTTGCCTTTAATTCAACTGAAAATAGTTTCAGGTTGTTGCCTTTTTATGAATTTTCGACCCAAAAATCGTTTGTGGATGCGCATATCAACTGGCAATCGCGCAGGTTGATTTTAAAGCATCTTCCCATCATCAAAAATTCATCAGTTTCAGAAAACCTGTTTGTGAATTTCCTGAGTACGCCGGAGATAAAAAATTACATGGAAGCCGGTTACGGTCTCGGCCAATTGTTTCTTTTATTGAATGTTGAAGGTGTGGCTGGTTTTGAAAACGGGAAATTTCGTTCGGCAGGAATCAGGGTAAGCATCAATCTTAAATAGCAAAAATGCAAGGCAATCCTTTCCAGACAATTAAAGGACTACCTTGCATTTTACCGCCCAAAGATTTTTCAGGCTATTTCCTTTTGGAGAAATTCACAATCAGAAAATAAATAATAAAACCCATTGAAATAGAAACCAGTTCAATGCCAAATGGTAACATGCTTTCCTGCATAAAATTCCGATAATTCTCATGATCGCGGATGCCAGGGCCCAGCTGGTCAATCAGGATAAATCCAAGCCCGCCAAACAAAGCGACGAGACCCCATTTCAATGAAGGATACTTATTTACTTCCTGATTTCCTGGATTTGCAGAAGACACCTTTTGATCTAATATTGCGGCACTATCAAAATGTCCGGTCTTGATGATCATTCTTTTCAGAAAGAAATCAGTAAAATTTTTCAGGACCTGAAAGATTGTATAGAATACAACAACAGCTACTAATAACTTATCCATAATTTTCAATTTTAAGTGTTTGTAAGATGTGACGTCAATGATTTACGAAATGTTGCAGCCATCATTCGTTTTTTTCAAATAAAAATGTCGGTACTTTGTGCAACATTTAATTACCGATCGTTGTCAAACATGAAGTATGAATGACGTTGAATTAATAGACCAGATTTTAAACGGAAATATGCATGCCTTCACTTTTTTGGTAAATCGTTACCAAAAACTGGTGGTGCATATAACCGGACGGTTAATTCAGCGTCGCGATGAGCTGGAAGATGTTTGTCAGGATGTATTTCTGAAAGTATATCAAAATTTGGGGAAGTACCGGAACGAATGTAAATTATCAACATGGATTGCTACCATTGCCTATAACACAAGTATCAATTACCTGCGTAAATTTAAAAAGAGCGATGAAACCATTCCTGATGAGACGGCAATATTAGGAAAACTTGCAGACTTTAAATCAGATGATTACGAGAAGACTGATCTGCACCGTTATATTCGTAAGCAAATTGAATTACTGCCTGTCCAATATCGCACCGTATTAACTTTGTATCACCTTGAGGAATTTTCATACCAGGAAATTGAACAGATTACAGGAATGCCCGAGGGAACAATCAAAAATTACCTGTTCAGGGCAAAGGCGCTTTTAAAGGAAAAACTTAAGTTTGTGGTTGATGAAAACAGTTTAAAAATAGTGAAGGAGATAAGCAATGAAAAATGAAGAACTGGATCATATAATAGAAAAATCGTTCAGAGCAGAACCTGATTTTCATTTGTCAGCTGATTTTGCGAAGAAGCTTATTTCTTCGGTTTCCCGCCATGAGCAATGGAAGACTGACTTGCGCGAATATCTTTACCTGACTACAATTTTGGGGCTTTTGCTTGCAGTAGCCTGTGGCACCTACTATTATATTGACAAAAGTATCATATTGCGATTTTTTAATTTCATCACCGAAAATACATTACCTATTGTATTTATGGTACTCATTCTGAACTTTATACTGTTTGCCGACCGGGTTCTTCTTCGCCTGCTATTCAACCGTTGGAAGAGGGCCAATTGACGGATAAGTAGTTGGAAAGAAAAAATGAGGTATCCCAATAATTTGGAGTATCCCCAAAATAACAAAACAAAAAATGCCACCAAAGTTAAAGTATCATATATGAGCTATTGGTGGATTTTGGAGACATGGAGATTTGGTGACAAAAAGAAAATCAGGTTCAAATACCTGGAACCAGTAATACGTCATCTGCTGATTGGCTTTACTTATTTAGTAACATGTTCAAAGAAAATCGCTTGCGAGGTTCATTTGCAGAAGTCACAATAAGGTAATGTTTGAATAATTGTAACGATAAGGACTTTGTGTACTTTTGTCGCAAAATATTTTTATCTATGATTTACATGGCAGACACAGCCGATCTGGACGAACTCAGGAAGCTGTACCAATTTTTCCCCCTTGAAGGGGTAACTACCAACCCAACAATTTTACACCTTGCAGGAAACAAACTTTCGGTTGCCATTGAAGGCATACAGGAATTGGTTGGTACCGGGATGGTGCACATACAAATGATTTCCTCAGAATCAGATGACATGGTGAGGGAAGCAAAAAGATACCGCAGTTATTTTGATTTTGGTGATAACTTTTATGCAAAAATACCAGTAACCGCCAATGGCTATCGTGCCATGCGTATATTGAAAGACGCCGGTATTAATGTAACTGCTACTGCTATTTTTACACAGCAGCAAGCTTTGGTGGCCATGAAAGCCGGCGCTGATTTTGTAGCTCCGTATGTTAGCCGCCTCGACAATATTTCATCACATGGAATTGAAGTAGTTGAAAATATCGTCGACAATATATTAGAGTATGGTCTGCAAGGCAGAGTTTTAGCAGCAAGTTTTAAAACCGTCGACCAGATTTACCGCACAAGTATGGCCGGAGCACACTCCGCAACCATTAGCCCCGAATTGCTTTATCAGCTGATTAAGCACCCGATGACGGACATAGGAGTGAAACAGTTCGAAATTGATGCAGAAGGACTTTATGATATTGAATTTTAAGTAGTTGATCATTATTTAGGAAAAGGGATTTCATTTTAAAGGTGAAATCCCTTTTGTTTTTATAACCACAGTCAATTTCTAACAAGTAACAAAACACTAATCATTTCGGTTAACTCTTCCGCGGCCTCTCACGGCATCTCAGTTTAAATTGATCTGAATGATCCCAATCCACACTACCTTGAAGCAAACAGCCCGAATGGGTTTACTCCATATTTCCCTCGCACCTGCTCTATGTTTGATTCATGTTTGGTTCATACCTGTTTAATATGAAAAACACAATACTAATTGTCGCCTTTTCTCCCATCGCCTTATCGCCTCATCATTCCATTTCCCTGCTCTATGTTTGATTCATGTTTGGTTCATGTTTGATTCATGTTTGGTTCATACCTGTTTAATATGAAAAACACAATAC
>JAATGF010000042.1 GCA_015654795.1 Bacteroidales bacterium | reverse complement strand
CATGGGGTCGCGGGTTCGAGTCCCGTCCAGACCGCCCGCATTCTTTAAGCAAGTAAAATTTGGTTTGGTAGTTCAGTTGGTTAGAATACATGCCTGTCACGCATGGGGTCGCGGGTTCGAGTCCCGTCCAGACCGCGAAAGCTTCGGAAGAGATTCCGGAGCTTTTGTGTTTAATGCTGGCCATACATTCGAAATCTGTAATCGTTTTGGTATTGAATTTGCCCACTTGACGACTCAGCCAGCCATCGAATAATTTCGAAAATAAAAGTATGATTTTTGTTACTTTAGCGCTAATAAAACAGGAGTATGTTCGAGAATCTCAATCAGGCTTATCCGTTTAATAATAACTTTAAACACAACATGAAAACCATCGGCCTTGTTGCGATGGGGTTCGTGTTGCTTGTGCTCTATTTTCAACCTTTCGGCATTAATTTTCTCAAGTCGGAACATGACGGTTACTTTGTTTTGGGATCTGGTATTTTGAGCGCAGTCACCCTTTTTGCAAATACGCTGATACTTCCCGGTGTAATGCCAAAAGTTTTCGACCCGTCAAAATGGACAATTCGCAAAGAGATGGTTTGGAATATTTGGCTTTTCAGTAACCTCTTTGTGATTTTCTCATTAATGGCAAGGTTTCTCAAACAAATTGAATTTGCCGAATTTTCCATCTTCAAAACTGGAGCGCTTGCCTTGCTTCCGCTTGTTCTTTTCAATCTGATCAGTTATAATCACTCGCTTAAAGACAAAGTAGTAAATGTTTTGGACAATAGCAGAAAACACTGGTTTGGAGAAGAAAAACCAGAGACGGTGATAAAGCACGACTTAAAGCTTTCAGCCGAAAATGGGAAAGATGTTTTTACGGCACGAATGGATGACATTCTTGTTTTTCACTCCTCGGGCAATTATATCGAAATTTTCTGGATGGACAATCAAATAAGGCGGAAAAAGCTCTTCAGACAGACATTCGCGTTTGTAGAACAATACTTGAAAGACATACCTGATTTTAAAAAATGTCATCGTTGCTGGATGGTCAACCTTAAAAAAGTTGAAGCGCTATCCGGAAATTCAAAAGGCTATTTTGTTGAGATGAATAAACTCGGATTTAAAATACCAATCTCGCGGAATTACATTTCGACTTTCCGCGAGCTATTGTCCAGAACAAAAGAGTGACATTGTTTTGCTGAAGACCTGTTAATATTCCAGCGTCATTCATCCCACTCGCCATGCATTTCGTCCCATATTCCCGTAGTTGTACCCTATTTGTGCAGGATAAACCATTTTTTACTACCAAACAATTCTTGTGATTATCATTGTACCGGATTTCGGGAACACTTTTAAAAGAATCAGAGGATTAACCCGATAACATATCGCGATATTAATTTTAATCTTGGTATAGAAAAATGAAGAATCTAAACATTGGAGGTTTAAAAATTGGCTTACCCATCATTCAGGGTGGAATGGGTGTTGGAATATCTTTATCCGGCCTGGCCTCTGCTGTTGCTAACGAAGGAGGCGTAGGTGTTATTTCACCTGCAGGAATTGGTTTTTTGTACAAGCAGCATTCAACGGATTATCTTGAAAACTGCATTTTCGGTCTCACTGAAGAGATTAGAAAAGCCAGGGAAAAGTCTAAAGGCATTATTGGCGTCAACATCATGGTGGCCTTGTCTAATTATGCCGATTTAGTTAAAACATCGATTAAAGAAGGAGCCGATATTATTTTTTCTGGTGCAGGTTTGCCGCTCGATTTACCTAAGTATCTTTCATCAGATTCTAAAACACGTCTGGTTCCAATCGTTTCGTCAGCCCGCGGTGCAGCCTTGATTTGCAATAAATGGAAAAACAACTATGACTATTTGCCTGATGCAATTGTTGTTGAAGGACCAAAGGCAGGCGGGCATCTTGGTTTCAAAGTTGAACAAATTGAAGATGAAAATTTCTCCCTCGAAAAGATTATTCCCGAAGTGATCGCCGTTGCCAAAGAGATTGGCGAAAAAAACGGTCGTACAATTCCCGTTATTGCCGCCGGCGGTATTTACACTGGTGAGGATATTGAGAAATTTTTTGAAATGGGTGTTGCAGGAGTACAAATGGGTACCCGGTTTGTCACAACGGTCGAATGCGACGCATCCGAAAAATTCAAACAAGCTTACATCAATGCACGGGTGAACGATGTCCGGATAATAAAAAGTCCGGTTGGAATGCCGGGACGGGCTATAAAAAGCAAATTCCTTGACGAAGTAGAAGCCGGGACCAAACATCCAAAGATGTGCCCTGTAAATTGTATAAAGACATGCGATATCAGCACCGCACCATACTGTATAATCGCCTGTTTGACAGCCGCTTTAAAAGGAAACTTCAAAAATGGATATGCTTTCGCCGGAAGTAATGTATGGAAAACAGATAAAATTGTAACAGTGAAGGAGTTATTCTCTACTCTGATTCAGGAATTTAACGAATACCGTAGCAAGATTAATCTCGCCCTGAGTTAAATAGAAACACTTCTGCTAAAATATTTAAAAGGTGAACAAGTTACATTGTTCACCTTTTAATTTAAATAACATGGACACATGATGCTGATAATGCTGACTAATTAAATTACTTGATCTAAGAAATGCGAATCAATAGATGTCGTATTCTCGATCTGATTAACGAAAGCACTCCCGCAGGGATTCTCTTTTGACGATCCTTATATCACGTTTGGGATACGCTTAGTCAATCCTCATTACAAAATGAAACAAACAGCCCGGATGGGTTTGCTCCATATTTCCTTCGTATTTGCTCTATACCTGCTCTATACCTGCTCTATGTTTGGTTCATGTTTGATTCATGTTTGGCCCATATTGAGTCTGGTATCAGGTCTTATATCAGCATCGGATCCACAAGCAAAGATTTTTAATGACCATAATGACTTTTTCAATGACGGCGAAGCCAATGAGCCTTTTTAATGACACATTCATCTCTCCATCTCCCTGTCGCTCCATCGCCTCACCGCTTTGCTCATATTGTTGTCAAATAATCTGTTACATCGAATATCCATCGTAATTGAAACAAACAGCCTGGATGGGTTTGCTCCATATTTCACTCGTATTTGCTCTATATCTACTCTATGTTTGGTTCAAGTTTGATTCATGTTTGATTCATT
>JAATGF010000018.1 GCA_015654795.1 Bacteroidales bacterium | reverse complement strand
AACCGGTCCAAAAACAGAATTAAACCCTTCTGTACTTTATAATTAAAGTTACGATTATAGTTCACCTAATATTAATATTGCACCAATTTCAGAGGTGGAAAATTTTCGTAATTTCGAAAAAATAGTCGAAAACATTTATTGAACATCAACATTTTAGCACTACAAAAATGGTGTTTTAAAACTTAATCTTATACACTTTTGAACACGATGATAAAGTCGTACAGGCTATCGAGACAATTTACTGACCCGTCAGTATTATGATTAGGCGTTTATTTTAAAAATATCTCGAGAGCTTTGTCACGTCGTACGATGAATCCAAGTTGCCTATAAATAAGTTCACCGAAGTTGGTAGCATGAAGTTCAATCTTATTAACCTGAGTTCAATATAAAATAAGGGATAAAATATTTAGAAAACATAAGGATTGTGTATATATTAAAGTTCTGATAGATAATAATGTGCATTAAGATCGGCCATTATGTTTGCAGATTCAAATTTAGTTGATATTTTGTTCTTTGCAGACGAATTTTGTAAAGAATTCCACAAGAGACTTTAAGGGAGTACAGCTTCGTTCCGATAACTCTAAAACACATAGAAATAAGCCTTGTAAATTTTCGGATTCAGAGGTGACTACGATTTTAATTACCTTTCATTTAAAACGTTATCGCAATCTTAAACATTTTTACACAAAATATATGCAAGTTCATCTAACAAAGGAATTTCCCCAATCATGGAGACAAATGGGATAATAATACCAGATAACTTATAGTCGTAACTATACTATTATTGGAGCGTTTCGCCCATGAATACAAAAATTGGAACTTGGTTAATAATGTAGTGTTTTTAATCAATTCGTCTTGTTCGAAGTTTGAAAGATAATTTCCGGTTGTTTTTGGTAGGATTGTCATAATGATTCGGAAATGGAAGCAAATTTTACATTGTTATTTTAGGGTCTGCTGAAAAAGAGGTTAAATTCTGATAATGAATAATATAGAAGCAAATCACAAGAACGAAGTGCAAGGATTTTAATAGGAATATCGAAAAAAACTTGCACTTGAAATTTTCAGTCGCTCAAAAAAATATCCCAGAGTGATAAAATGTTTATAAAAAATGGATCATACGAGCGGATATTCAACCCCGCTGGGGCTGAACAACTTTTTAATCAAAAGAATTCCTCGAGGCTCTGCCTCGGGGTCAAAAAAGAAAAAACGAATCTGTTTGCAAAGCAAACGCCATCAAGATACCTCGGGGCTTGCCCCGGGGAGATTCATTCATCATTTTCTATAAATATATGACCTCTCTGAGGTCTGTCTAACATTCTTCGAGTTTTTCAGCAGACCCTATTTTATACTCAATTTTTCTTTCAGTTTACTCATATCCTCCCCAACTTTTTTCTCAATCACCTTTGCGTAAATCTGTGTTGTTGAGATTTTAGTGTGGCCAAGCATTTTACTTACCGATTCAATGGGAACGCCATTGGTAAGCGTTACCGTAGTGGCGAATGTATGCCTTGCCAAATGAAAAGTTATGTTCTTGGTTATTCCACAAATATCCGCGATCTCTTTTAAATAGCTGTTTAATTTTTGATTGGCAATATTTGGGAACAAACGATTTTGCACCTTAGCTTTGATATCGTTTTTGTATTTATTAATAATTTCCATTGCGACTGGCAGGATAGGGATCTTTACGGAAGTGTCTGTTTTCTCCCGATTTGTAATTAACCAAAGTTCTTTATCAATACCTATTTGGATGTGTTCCGGTGTCAGATGCATAACATCAATATAGGCTAAACCGGTGTAGCAACTAAAGATAAAAAGATCTTTAACATATTGTAACCTCAAAATAGTGAATGTCTTTTCTTCAATTCTCTTTAATTCATCTTCTGTGAGATATCCTCTTTCAACGTGATGAAACTTTTGTTGAAAAGCGACAAATGGATCCTTTTCAAGCCATTCATACCGTATGGCCATTTGAATCATTTTTTTTAATCGTTCTATATGTTTCATTACCGTATTGTTTTCCATTTGTCTTTGGTTTGCAATCAACTTATGTTTTCTTAAAAATATTTCCAAATCCGCAATGAACTTGTAATTGAGACTTGTAAGGTAAATGTCAGAAACTTTATATTTTTCTTTAAGAAAAAGTTCAATGTATTTTTGGGTGGTGAAATAATTTTTTAGCGTACCCCACCTTAATGTTTCCTTGCAAACTGTATTGTGATATTCTACAAGCTTACATAAAGTCATTTCTGAATCATTAACACCAAAAAATTTATTTTTGATTGTTTCCGGCGTAATTTCGACTTTATTGATTACCAGCTCCTGGTAATATTGGACCATCATGGTTCTTAATTGTTCCAAATAAGTGTTTAATTCTTTGTTTTCGATCGAAAGCGGTTTTGCCATTCCCTTTCCAAGATTCCACATATCTACACGAATCTTCCGTTTGGTAGATATCTCGCATCGTTTTGAATCAACTGTGATGCGGACATAAATTGGAGCTAATCCGCTGATTATCTTGTTAATCTTTAAAACAAAGTGAATTCCAAAAGAGACGTTTTTCATATCAATTTTCATTTAAATATTATGTTTTCAAAAAAGGTCACACGCAATCATCAAAAAAACCGTGAGAATTTGTTGAAAAGCAGTTTAAATCGTATCAAAACGAACTAAATTAAATGGCTGTAAATGCTTAAACATCAAATATATACAGCAACATTGGTGACCTATCCGGTGACCTAAAGGTATAAAATAAAAAAGGTCACCGGATAGGTCTCATACGAACTGAAATTGATTGGCTTATTTTGATTTGACAAAAATCAAAAAAGCCACAAAATCAATGATTTGTGGCTTTTTGATGGGGTTTGGATTCCCATTTTGTCGGGGTAGCCGGATTTGAACCGACGACCTCGTCGTCCCGAACGACGCGCGCTACCAAGCTGCGCTACACCCCGATGCTATTTCCATAACGGCTGCAAATTTAACTCTTTTTTATTAAACTCATGGCCGATTTGTTTTAAAATATGTTGTATTTGCAAAAGCAGAATTGGAAGCTTCGCAAACCAATTCTCTAATTAAGCATTGTGCAAGAATGGGATCAAAACAGAATTCTGAGGGGAAGATATTTAAGAATGTATAATAAAATGGATTTGAATACGGATACCGGTTTCATGGAGGTCAGGAAATACAGATTATTAAACACTAAATACCCATGAAATTGTCACCGGAGTAAGGAACCCGATTTCGGTACGGAGTTGGTCAGGAGTTGGTCAGGACCAGATACGAAGGAAGTGGGGTGCCTTTATCGATACGATAAAGGTAAGGAAAAAACGTATAGTTTGGATTCACTTTTATTGAGATGGACGGAAATGGACGGAGATGGACGATTCGTTGCTCCTTTCTTTGACGATTTTTATCCCCCAACATTTCAGCTTGATCCCAAGAATTACTGATCAAGTGTGTCCCGAACGTGACATATAAAGGAGACATAAGGAAGACAGGGACAAAGCCAGCCGAGCTTGAGAATACGACATCTTTTGATTCGCATTACTTAAATCTGGCTTTTCACTCTTTTTTTGGTGAAGAACCAGATGGATGCAATCCCAATTGCCAATAGCAGAAAGTGAATTCCGTAGTTTTTAGAAATGTCCGACTGCATAAATGAAAGGTTTTTTAAATCGGTGTAATACAAAATGGAAAGGAAGATAAGTCCGTTATGAATGGCATGTCCTGCAATACATGCAAGAACCGAACCAGTACGCAGCCGAATCCATCCAAGAATCAGACCCAAAGCGAATGTTGCCGGAAACTGCCACGGATTAAGATGGAATAAGGCAAACAGAAGCGCAGAAAAGAAGATGGCAAAAACCGGATGGTAGATTCGCGAAAATCCTGACATAATCACACCTCTGAAAATTAGTTCTTCAACAACAGGAGCGATGATCACGATACGCAGAATTCCGCCCCAGACTCCAAGATCGGAGTCAAAGAGCCTGGCAAATAACTCCATAAACCACGCGGGAGGAGGAAGGGCTTTTTCGAAATGAATACTAATCTCGTTCAAAAAGTACTGTAATCCTGAAAAAGCGATCATCATTGATGGAATAATCAGTAGATTAAACAGTTTAAACGAAAATACCTGGTTGAACGATAACCCCGAAAAATAGTAGCCAAGGTAAAGAATCAGCAGGGTAGAGCCAAGAAAGACTGGTACTTTAATCCACGGTTGATACAGCCAGTCGGTTCCATGATTGTAATCGTAAATTGCCAATGGAAAATCGATGATCGTCTGAATGAAGATATAAATCACGATCAGGTTTGCTGCTTGCCAGAATGTCGGGTAATATTTGATTGTCGAACTTCTCAAAATTATTTGTTTAATGATTTACCAAAATTAATGAAAGAGTTGAATCTACGGTTGAGCAAATGCATTTTTATTGTTTTTAGTTATAAATGGCATCCGGCGGCTCACTTTTGTCTTCGGATTTCCGGCTTCATTCTTTCATCTTCTGATGGTTTTTCACTCAAATTTATTGTTTAGGTACTTTTATTTCATTCGAAAGCATGCTTTTCTGGTTTTAAGTACCTGTGAATTTTTTGTATCTGTCTGATTAACAATTATTATTGGTATTTTACCATAAATAGAAGAAACTAACGATAAAAAAGAGGTCAAGTGTTTGATTATTTAAACAAAAAGGCTTTACTTTGCGAACTGTTTGAAAATTGTAGAAAGAAAGCTAAAAAATACTCAAAATGTCGAGAGTTTGTCAGATAACAGGTAAGAAAGTAATGTTTGGGAACAATGTTTCTCACTCAAAACGGAGAACCAATAGAAAATTTATGGTGAATATTTTCACCAAAAGATTCTATCTTCCGGAAGAAGATAGATGGATCAAATTGAATGTTACAGCCGCAGGGTTGAGAACAATTAACAAAAACGGATTGGCGGCTACCTTAAAAACAGCAAAAGCCAAGGGTTATATCGAAAACATTTAAATAAGTTACTGAGCAATGGCAAAAAAGGGTAACAGAGTACAGGTCATTTTGGAGTGTACAGAACACAAGGCAAGCGGGCAACCCGGAACTTCCCGTTATGTGACCAAAAAGAACCGGAAGAATACACCGGAACGCCTGGAACTGAAAAAATTCAATCCAATTCTTAAACGTATTACCGTTCACCGGGAAATTAAATAAATTGAATTATGGCAAAGAAAGTAGTTGCATCACTTCAAAAAGGGGCCGGTAAAGCTTATTCCAAAGTTATCAAAATGGTTAAGTCTGAAAAAACTGGTGCATACAAATTCGTTGAGGAAATTATTCCTAACGATACCGTATCTGATTATTTTAAAAGTAAATAATCTACATCTTATGTAGGAGAAGAGCTTTCGTCGTCATTGATGAGAGCTCTTTTTTTATAAATAACGTTTTAGCGTTTTTCCTTTCTGAATTATTTAGTTTATGTTGCTTTATATCATTTAGTTATGGGAATTTTCAGTTTTACCAGATCAAAGAAAGAAAGTCTGGACAAAGGTCTTGAAAAAACCAAGGAGAGTGTATTTAAAAAACTATCAAGAGCGATTATTGGCAAGACCACTGTTGATGATGAGGTTCTTGATAATCTCGAGGATATTCTGATTTCAGCTGATGTGGGTGTAAAGACGACATTGAAAATTATAGCAAGAATCGAAAAGAGGGTTGCTGCTGATAAATACATGGGCACATCGGAGTTGAACCGAATACTCAAAGAAGAAATAGTCGCACTCTTAGCAGAAAGCAACTCAACTGATGTGTCGGATTTTGATCTTCCAAAAACCGGACAACCTTATGTAATTATGGTTGTTGGCGTGAATGGCGTTGGTAAAACTACTACAATCGGGAAACTGGCGTATCAGTTTAAAGGTGCCGGTAAGAAGGTTGTTTTGGGTGCCGCGGATACATTCAGAGCTGCAGCAATCGAGCAGTTACAAATCTGGGCCGATAGGGTAGGTGTGCCTTTAGTACGTCAGAATATGGGTTCTGATCCTGCTTCCGTGGCGTTCGATACTTTGCAATCGGCAAAGGCAATGGGCGCAGATGTGGTTATTATTGATACTGCTGGTCGTTTACATAACAAAATCAACCTGATGAACGAGCTTTCTAAAATTAAGAAGGTGATGCAAAAGGTTTACCTTACTTCTCCCGACGAAGTGTTACTTGTGCTTGACGGATCGACGGGACAAAATGCGTTTGAACAAGCTACGCAGTTTACACTTGCGACTGAGGTTACTGCTTTGGCATTGACAAAATTAGATGGAACAGCAAAAGGGGGAGTTGTGATCGGAATTTCTGATCAGTTTAAAATCCCTGTTAAATATATTGGAGTAGGCGAAGGGATCGATGATTTACAGATTTTTCACCGCAACGAGTTTGTTGATTCGTTGTTCAATTGAAGTAAACGCAACATGCATATATTCAGGATGCCATTGTGCATCCTTTTGTTTTTTATGCAATTTGTTGTAATATAAAAGAATATGAGGAAAAAGATCAATGTAGTTACATTGGGATGTTCAAAAAATCTGGTTGATTCTGAACTTTTCTTATCCCAAATGGCCGCGAACGGTTATGAAGTATCCCACGATTCCGAAGATTCGGAAGCGCGCATTGTTGCCATTAATACTTGTGGTTTCATTCTCGATGCCAAAGAGGAATCGGTAAACACGATATTGGAATATGCGGAAGCCAAAAGGCAGGGATTGATTGACAAAATATTTGTATTTGGCTGTTTATCTGAGCGATATAAAGATGATTTAATTGCCGAGATTCCTGAAGTGGACGGTTTCTATGGTAAATTCCAGGTCCGTAAAATGGTTGAGGATCTTAAAGCCGATTATAAAATGTCCTTGTCGCGGCAACGTTACCTGACAACACCTCCTCATTTTGCCTATTTGAAAATATCCGAAGGTTGCAATCGTACTTGTTCCTATTGTGCAATTCCCAGAATGACCGGAGCCCATATTTCCATTCCGATAGAAGATCTTGTCAAAGAGGCGCGTGGTTTGGCTGAAAAGGGTGTAAAGGAATTGCTCGTTATTGCACAGGACCTGTCATATTATGGCATTGATCTGTATAAAGAAAGTAAACTTGCGCAGTTGGTTTCAGAATTGTCTGATATTGAGGGAATAGAATGGATTAAACTTCATTATGCCTATCCGTCCAATTTTCCCTATGATTTGCTTTCTGTGATGAATGAAAAGCCTAACGTAGCACGTTACCTCGACATCGCCTTGCAACATTGCAGCGACAAGATGTTGAAACTTATGCGGCGAAATACAACCAAGACGGAGACGATTAACCTGATTAAGAGGGTCAGAGAAGAGGTGCCGGGCATGCATCTTCGTACGACAATGCTTGTCGGGCATCCGGGCGAAACGGAGGAAGACTTTGAAGAGTTGAAAGCATTTGTTCGTGAAATGCGTTTCGAACGTTTGGGTGTTTTCCCTTACTCACATGAGGAAGATACTTTTGCAGGTGAAAAATATAAAGATTCAATTCCGCAAGAGATTAAGCAGGCGAGGGCCGACGAGTTGATGGAGATTCAGCAACAGATTGCAGCTGAGATCAATGCCGGAAAAATTGGCAAGACAATGAAAGTCGTAATTGATCGTCTGGAAGGTGATTATTTTGTTGGACGCACTGAATTCGATTCGCCTGAAGTAGATGGTGAGGTATTAATTTCGGCTGACCAGGAACTAAATATTGGTGATTTTTATCAGGTCAGAATTACTGGTTCTGAAGATTTTGATCTTTATGGAGAAGCAATCTAAAAGGTGAAGCCATTTTTACAATGAATCTGGTTCAATTAGCTCTAATCCTTCAATATCTTGATTTGTATCAATTTATATAATATCTTTTTTCCCATTCCCCTCGTTCTTTATCGATAAATTCACTCATTTGTTTAGCCCGGGCACTCGACATTGTTCCTTTTAATTGCTGAGCCAGGTTTTTAATTTTAGTTTCCTTTTTAGGCAAAGAAATTAAACCTGCTTCCTCCATTACTTTTAGAATGGATAAAGCATCTTGCTTAATTATGTTGATCTTTATTGTTTCCATCTTTTCTTTTTTCAAATTTAGTGAATTTTGAATAGAAAATGAATTTGTTTGATTAAAAATGCGCTAAAAAATGAAAGTGTGAATTCATTTTTAATATTTCATCACTGTATTTTTCTGAAATTGAGAAAATTGCAGATAAAGATCAGAGGTGATTTGATGAGGAAAGGTTAAAATACTTAATTGAAGGGGTGAATCTTCAGTATGATAATGTGGTTGGAAGTGAAGGTGTTTATTACTGACAAAACCTGCTGATTCATAAAATCGTAATCTTCTGTTTGTAAGATCATCAACCGGCGGTTCGATCTCAAGAATTACCGGGATTGCCTCTCTTTCAATAAATTGCTTCAAAATAATATGTCCAAAGCCTTTGCTTCGAACTTCGGGAGCAACAGCAAAATGCTCGATAAATATAAACGCTTTCGCTGTCCAGAAGGCAATAAATCCAACAAGATGATCTTCTGACAGATAACCATTAACGTGGTATTCCGTTTTCTTAAAAACAGCGATTTGTTGTTCGGAAATTCTTCTTTCGTTGAGTGGAAAGCTTGTTGAATATATTTCCCAAAACTCAGCAAAATACTGATCCTCTGTGTTTTTAATCGGATGAATCTTAAACTGATTCATTTTCAAATTAATTCGTTCTTCCCGGATAAACCTGAAGTGCCACTTTTAAACATTCAACGGCGCTTTTCAGATCCTCAATATTAAGAACATAGGCTATCCTGACTTCATTTTTACCAATTCCCTTTGTCGAATAAAATCCTGAAGCAGGGGCCATCATCACGGTCTCATTTTTATATTCAAATTCTTCGAGCATCCATTGGCAAAACCTATCGCTGTCGTCAATGGGCAGTCTGACAATCGAATAGAAAGCACCCATAGGCATTGGGGAATAGACACCCGGGATCTCGTTCAATGCGTTGATGATATAGTTTCTGCGGTTTAAATATTCAGTATAAACTTCTTCCATATATTCAGGAGGCGAATCAACCGCTGCCTCAGCGACTACCTGTCCCAACATTGGCGGACATAACCGTGCCATCGCCAGTTTTAGTATCGATTTTATAATCAGTTTATTCTTCGAAACAAGCGAGCCAATCCTGATTCCGCAGGCGCTAAACCGTTTCGATACCGAATCGATCATAATTACATGCTCGCTAATCCCTTCGAGCTCGAGCACCGAATGGTGAGTTTTTCCATCATAAACAAATTCGCTGTAAACTTCGTCTGCAATGAGATACAGATCATATTTGATTATCAGTTTACTCAGCTTTTCCAACTCCTCTTTGGTATAGACATATCCTGTGGGATTATTGGGATTGCAGATAAAAATTCCTTTGGTACGCGGATTGATTAACTTCTCGAATTCATCGATGGAAGGAAGTTTAAAACCTGTTTCAATATTTGAAGTGATCGGGCGAATCACAACATCGGTTGCGATCGCAAAAGAGAGATAATTGGCGTAAAATGGCTCAGGGACAATAATTTCATCACCAGGATTGAAGCAAACCATAAATGCGAACGAAATTGCTTCGGAACCTCCCGTTGTGATCAGAATCTCGCATGGATCAACTTCCAGGTTGCGGTCTCTGTAGTATTGCGCCAGTTTCATGCGATACGAGTCGTTTCCAAATGAATGACCGTAAGGGATCAGTTCGAAATCAAAATTTCTGATTCTTTCAATGGCATGAGGAGGAGTTTTAATGTCTGGTTGACCAATATTCAGGTGATAAACCTTTCTTCCCAACGCTTTAGCTTTTTCAGAATATGGCACCAATTTGCGGATAGCCGATTCGGGTAATAATTCTCCCCTGTTCGAAATTTTAGGCATTCTTTGTATTCATTGTTGACGAGCGGCAAAGATACGATTATAATTATTTACTTTTTAGGTCTTTTTACTTTCTTTTTATTAAGATTTTGGGTCGGACAATTGAAAATATCACTAAATTGTGCATGTTTGATTCCATTTGGATAAATCACTAAAAGTGATTGAATATATGGACTTTAATCATATTTTGTATTTATAGTATTTTCTATTTTTGACGTAATAAAAAAAGTCGATTATGATTATAGGTGTACCGAAAGAAATTAAAAATAACGAAAACCGTGTGGCACTGACCCCTGCAGGAGCCGCTGAACTGGTAAAAAAGAACAATATTGTATACGTTCAGGCGGGCGCTGGGAATGGTAGCGGTTTCGCCGATGCTGAATATGTGGTTGCCGGGGCGAAAATTCTTCCTTTAATCGAGGATGTTTACGCCATTGCGGAGATGATCATGAAGGTGAAAGAGCCCATCGAATCAGAATATAACCTTATAAAAGAAGGTCAGCTGGTTTACACTTACTTTCACTTTGCTTCAGGTGAATCGCTTACCCATGCGATGATCAACCGTAAAGCCGTGTGTCTTGCTTATGAGACGGTAGAACTTGAAGACCATTCACTTCCTTTGCTGATTCCAATGTCAGAAGTGGCTGGCCGGATGTCAATTCATGAAGGCGCGAAATACCTTGAGAAAACATTTGGCGGACGCGGAATGCTGCTTGGCGGAGTTCCCGGAGTTCCTCCCGCAAAAGTCTTAATCTTAGGTGGTGGTATCGTCGGAACTGAAGCCGCTAAAATGGCCGCTGGTCTCGGCGCTGATGTTACCATTATGGATGTTAACTTGCGTCGCTTGAGATACCTCAACGATATTATGCCTGCCAATGTAAAAACCATGATGTCTAATGATTACAATATCAGGGCACAGGTTAAAGTGAGTGATGTAATTGTTGGTGCAGTGCTCATTCCTGGTACAAAGGCTCCTTTTCTGATTACCAAGGACATGTTAAAAACGATGGAGCCAGGAACAGTAATGATTGATGTAGCTGTCGACCAGGGTGGTTGTATCGAAAGCACAGTGCCTACAACACACGATCATCCTACGTATGTTATCGATGGTGTTATTCATTATACTGTTGCCAATATGCCTGGTGCGGTTCCGCGTACTTCTACGATTGCGTTAACCAATGCTACACTTCCTTACGCGATTCAACTGGCTGCCAAAGGATGGAAAAAAGCCTGTGCTGATGACAAATCCCTAAAAAAAGGATTGAACATCGTGGATGGAAAAGTTGTTTACAAGGGTGTTGCCGAAGCTTTTGGCCTTCCTTATCATGAAGTCAACGAAGTGTTGAGATAATATTCCCGATTCTTAAAATACAAAAGACCTTCCGATTTATATATCCGGAGGGTCTTTTTATTTTATAATTAGTCTGTAAAGTAATAAGCAAAGCTCGATATCGCATTTTGAAATTTTAAAAACAGAAATGCAACACTATTTTATTTTCCTTATTTAGTTCATCGACGCTCTAAATGAGACAAGCCGCTCTTCAAGCATTTTAATCTTCTCCTCAGCATCGCTTTGTTTCTTACGTTCCAACTCAACGACCTGTGCAGGAGCGCTGTTCATAAAACGTTCGTTACCTGTCTTCTTCTTCACCGATTCGAGGAAACCGATCGTATATTTCAGCTCTTCATCAATTTTTGCGATCTCTTCTTCAATATTCACAACATTACCAAGCGGAATGTAGAAAGCAGAAGTATTTACCCTGAATGATATGGCTCCGTCAATTTCCTGATCAGTAACCTGAAGATCTGATAGGTTTCCCATCTTAAGTAAGATCGGATTGTATTCCGGAATAAATCCTTTTTCTCCCGGAACGATAAATAACTTAAGTTGTTCTTTATTTGCAATATCCTTCTCTTTGCGTATAGCACGGATTCCGGTAATCGCCTCTTTGACCAACTCAAATTTATCGCAAATCTCAGATTTACCGGCAGAAGTTTTTGGCCATGCCGATATCATAATGGAATCACCGTGTTTGCGTTCCTTCAACAATTGCCAGATTTCTTCGGAGATGAACGGCATAAATGGGTGAAGCAGGCGAAGTACTTCGTCGAATAACTCACTGACTTCATTAAATGTCTTCGCATCAATAGGTTGCTGATAGGCGGGCTTAATGATTTCGAGCAACCAGCCTGAGAACTCATCGCGAATCGTATTGTAGATCGTCATTAACGCATCGTTCAGGCGGTATTTGTCGAAATGGTCATCCATTGTAACTATCACTTCGCTTAATTTTGCCTTAAACCACTCAATTCCAAGTCTCGAATGTTCGGGTTGAGGAATTGCCTGATCGATTTCCCACCCTTTAATCAAACGGAACGAGTTCCATATCTTCGAGCTGAAATTACGTCCCTGCTCTGTAAGTGATTCATCAAAAAGGATATCATTCCCGGCTGGTGAACAGAATAACATTCCAACTCTTACTCCGTCGGCGCCATATTTGGCAATCAGATCGAGCGGATCGGGTGAGTTACCAAGCGATTTCGACATCTTACGACGAAGCTTGTCCCTGACGATTCCTGTGAAATAGACATTTTTAAATGGAAGATCTCCTCGATATTCGTATCCGGCAATAATCATACGGGCTACCCAGAAGAAAATAATTTCGGGCGCTGTTACAAGATCGTTGGTCGGATAATAGTAATTAATTTCCTTATTATCAGGATTATTGATGCCGTTGAATACCGAAATCGGCCAAAGCCACGAGGAAGCCCATGTATCGAGTACGTCTTCATCCTGACGCAGATCATTGATTGTAAGTTGGTCATTGCCTGTTTTCTGACGTGCCTGTTCAAGGGCTTCATCTTCGCTTTCTGCTACCACAAACGAACCGTCGGCCAGATAATAAACCGGAATACGATGTCCCCACCATAGTTGGCGCGAGATGCACCAATCTTTGATGTTCTCCATCCAGTGGCGGTAGAGATTCTTAAATTTGGCAGGATAGAATTTGATATCATCATTTTCGACTGCAGCGGCTGCCGGTTTGGTGATATCACTCATTTTGATGAACCACTGAGCTGAAAGTTTGGGTTCGATCGGGACATCCGTACGTTCCGAATATCCCACTTTATTGTTGTAATCCTCTATTTTAACCAGGTTCCCGGCTGCATCAAGCATTGGGATGATCTGTTTACGGGCTTCGAAACGATCGACTCCCACAAGTAATTGTGCTTTTTCGCTCAGCGTACCGTCGTCATTAAACGTGTCGATCACTTCAAGGTGATGACGTAACCCGATTTCGTAGTCATTAATATCATGAGCAGGCGTAATTTTAAGACATCCCGTTCCGAACTCCATATCAACATAGTCGTCGGCGATAACGGGAACCAGACGATTTACTAAAGGAACAAATACCCTTTTTCCAACGAGGTGACGGAAACGATCATCATTCGGATTAACACAAATAGCTGTATCTCCAAGAATCGTTTCAGGCCGGGTTGTGGCAACAGTAACGTATTCGTCAGCAGTTCCCTCAATTTTATACCGGACATAATAAAGCTTTGACTTTTCTTCCTTGTGATTAACTTCCTCGTCGGACAGGGCCGTTTTGGCAGCCGGATCCCAGTTGACCATACGCACCCCGCGGTAGATATATCCTTTATTGTAAAGATCGACAAAAACCTTGATTACCGATTCGGAGCGGACCTTATCCATTGTGAAACAGGTACGTTCCCAATCGCATGAAGCCCCGAGTTTTTTAAGTTGTTCAAGAATGATTCCGCCGTGTTTGTCTGTCCATTCCCAGGCATGGGCAAGAAATTCGTCACGTGTAAGACTATCTTTCGAAATTCCTTCTTTGCGTAATTTGTCGACGACCTTGGCCTCAGTAGCAATCGACGCATGATCGGTTCCCGGTACCCAGCATGCATTTTTTCCCTGCATACGCGCACGACGTACCAAAATATCCTGAATCGAATTATTCAGCATATGTCCCATATGTAAAACACCCGTCACATTCGGTGGTGGAATCACAATGGTATAAGGTTCACGTTCATCGGGTTCTGAATGGAAGAAGTTTTGCTCCATCCAATATTTATACCACTTATCTTCAACTATCGAGGGATCGTACTTGCTCGGAATTTCAATCATTGCCATTTCTGTTTTTCATCCAAATTATCAGTCAAATGTTGCCACAATTTGGCAGCTCATTTAACAAGGGAACAAAAATAGGAAAAACGAGAGAAACGGAAAGGGTTACAGGGGAAGAAACGGGAATATTGGGTCGGAAAAATGAAAAGTCAATCGATTTCCAATATAATCCGGATATTTTCTTTCACTATTTCTGTCAAATCGGTTGGTAAGTCACCTATTCTTTTGATAAGTCTTTTATTATCTATCGCCCGAAGCTGGTCGATCATTATATCGCAATCTTCCAGTATATTAGCAGTGCCTTTTTTTAAATGTACCCGAAGTATTTCAACATTCTTCTTTACGTTAGTTGTTATGGGACAAATGATTGTCGATGGGTGTGGAATGTTGTTGAGCAGGTTGGTTTGTATAACAAGCACAGGGCTTGTTTTACCGGTCTCTGTTCCAATCTGAGGGTTCAGGTCGGCAATCCAAATCTCGAATTGCTTAATCTTCATAACCAAGATCCTCAAATTCTTGCAAAACATCGAGCGAATTCTTTTTTACCAGCTCCGATTCTTTCAAGAGTTTTTTCTCAAGAATCACTCTTTTCTGATGTTTGTTGTAATATTCGATCGCATCATTAATGTACCTGTTCCTTGGTTTTTTCATTACTGCAAGAATCCTTTCTGTTTCACCGAAGACCGAATCATCTATTTTTAACGATACTATTTTCATCGACTATAATTGATATCACAAAGGTATATCATTTTTGTATATCTTATTGATTTCCTATAGAAAAATATTTGTTTGAAACACATCGGTTAGGGGCGGCTTATCCTTGTAAGCCAGATTTCACTACCTTTGTGCCATAAGAATGATTTAGCATATGAACCAGTCGGATAAAGATACTTTTACTCCTTATTATCAGTTGCTTACTGAAATTGATGCATTGAGCGAGTCGCTTGAAAAACAACACTATCAACATCTTAATTGTAAGAAAGGCTGCGACCTTTGTTGTATGGCAATTTCGGTTTTTCCTGTTGAGTTTTATGCAATAAAGGCAGAATCAGATCTAAAATCAATACAGGAATTACCTGTCCCTCAAAATGATGAAGATTGTTGTTATTTAGTTGATCATAGCTGTGTCATTTATCCTTTCAGGCCAGTTATTTGCCGTACACATGGCTTACCTTTGTTATATATGAGTTTGGATGGTGATGATTATGAGTTGTCGTGTTGCGAGTTAAATTTTACCAATTTTGATCTGGCCGATTTTGATGACGAAAATACTTATCCTATGGATCGGATTAATAGTCAGCTCTATCAGATCAATAAAGATTTTGTGGCTGGTTTCGAAGAGGGGAAGTATTCAGAGACAGACCGGATTCCGCTTTCTGAATTGGCACAGTCTTAAAATTGGCTAGTTAAATCTGAGCTTTTCAGACTTTTGTTTCCAAATTAAACAGATCTTTTGGCAAATAAGCTTAAGATTAACTTGATATTTCAGCTACTCACTCTCCATCTTTTTATGTATTTTTGCTTACAGTTACGAAATGAATAATCTTTAAAATAAATTGTTTATCGTATTAATAATCATATAGATGTTTTAATCATGTCAGAATTTATTTATCAAAAACCTTTCCCGATTAAGAAGGATACTACAAAGTACCGGTTGTTGACCAAAGATTTTGTTTCGACGATTGAGGTTGATGGTCGTAAAATTTTAAAAATTGCTCCCGAAGGGCTTGAACTGCTCGCTAAAGAAGGCTTTGCAGATGTTTCGTTTTATTTAAGAGAAGCTCATCTCGAAAAACTTGCAGCTATTTTGAAAGATAAGGAAGCAAGTGATAACGACATCTTTGTCGCTTACACCATGTTGTTGAATCAGGTTGTTTCGGCGGAGGGCGAGTTACCTACTTGTCAGGATACCGGTACCGCCATCGTAATGGGGAAAAAAGGAGAGAATGTCTGGACTGGCAGCGATGATGCAAAATCGCTTTCGAAAGGAATTTACGAAACATACCTGAATCGCAATCTTCGTTATTCGCAGGTTGTTCCGTTTACAATGTTTGATGAGAAAAATACAGGCACCAACCTTCCTGCCCAGATTGATATTTATGCTACTGAAGGAAATACCTACGAATTCCTGTTTGTAACCAAGGGTGGCGGTTCCGGCAACAAGACCTTCCTCTATCAGCAGACTAAATCGTTACTGAATGAAGAGAACCTTTCAAAGTTTATCAAAGAGAAGATCAAAGACTTAGGGACTTCTGCCTGTCCACCTTATCACCTTGCAGTTGTTATCGGCGGAACTTCTGCTGAAGCGAATCTTGCTACGGTTAAGAAAGCCTCAGCGGGGTATCTGGATTATATTCCAACAGAAGGAAACATTGGCGGACAAGCTTTCCGCGACCTCGAATGGGAAGAAAAAATCACTAAGATTTGCCGCGAAAGTGGGATAGGAGCACAGTTTGGCGGAAAATACTTTGTTCACGATGTACGCGTGATCCGTTTGCCTCGTCATGCAGCCTCGTGTCCGGTTGGAATCGGTGTAAGTTGCAGCGCTGACCGTAATATCAAAGCCAAAATTACCGAAGACGGTATTTTTCTCGAAGAATTGGAACGCAATCCTGCGCGATTCCTTCCGAAAGAAGCGCCTTTTATGCAACCTGCTGTGGATATCGATCTCGATCAACCGATGGATGAGGTTCGTAAAGAGCTTTCAAAATATCCCGTTAAAACAAGATTAAATCTTAAAGGAACATTGATTGTTGCCCGCGATATTGCTCATGCTCAGATTAAAGCGATGATTGATGCCGGTAAACCAATGCCTGAATACTTCAAAAAACATCCGGTTTATTACGCAGGTCCTGCAAAAACTCCTAAAGGAATGGCTTCAGGAAGTTTTGGCCCTACAACTGCAGGTCGCATGGACAGTTATGTTGATATTTTCCAGGATCTTGGCGGATCGATGATCATGCTTGCAAAAGGGAATCGTTCAAAACAGGTGACTGATGCCTGCAAAAAACATGGTGGTTTTTACCTTGGGTCCATTGGGGGTCCTGCAGCAATATTGGCAAAAGAAAGTATTAAATCTGTTAAGGTTGTTGACTTCGAAGAGCTTGGGATGGAAGCTGTCCGTGAAATCTATGTCGAGAATTTCCCAGCTTTTATCATTGTCGATGATAAAGGAAATGACTTTTTTGCTTCATTGAAATAGTTGATTGCTAAGTATTTATTAGCTGTCAAGGACAAATAAAATAGGGTGTCTCATTGGTTGGGACACCCTATTTTTGTAATAGATTTTGTGGATGTAGTTTATTGTTTGTCAATTATCTCATCAGGGCTATTTTTTTTAATTCCTTCAATATTAAAATCCTTGTCAAATGTTATGATGGTCAAATCATATTTTTGAGCAATAGAGAATTGATAAGAATCATCAAAATCAAGTTTGTATTTCTGTATATTCGTTATAACATCTAACAAATCAACAGTATCAAGAGCCAATAACTCTATTTGCCCGTATACAAATAAATCTTCTATAAATTTTTCGAAAACATCAAATTTCTTTAATCTTGATAAAATTACACCTATTGAATGGACTGAAAAATCACTTACGAATAGTTTATCTGTTGGAATTAGGTCAAAAAATCCTGAAGCGACCTCGGATTTTTCCTGGTCTAAGAGTCGCTCTAACCATACATTGGTATCAACCAAGTATCTTACTTTTGTCTCCAATCCAGTGCTTTTTTTTGTAAGTCAATAGCTGACATCTGCACATCCTTTAATCCACCAGCCCAATCTTGTTTTAATTTCCCTGGTTTTTGAACCGCCCCTTTATTAATCAAATAATCCAAATAATGGTCTAATTCACCGATTAATCCCGGAGACAACTTGCTAATCTTTGATTCAATATTTTTTATTGCTTTCATCTGAGAATAATTTGTTTTTTAAAGGCCAGATGGAATAGCCATGATGAAATATTCATTCCAATTTGTGACTATTTAGTCATGGCTATTTCATAAAACAAAGATATGAAAATAAAATATTCAAAAATACCGCTAAAAACACTCTTTATCAAAGATTAAAACTATCATACAAAAGATGTTTCTCTTTCATTCCGATCAGGCACATATCTTATTTATTGATTCTTCTTGTTTTTTGCCTAATTCAAGGAGAAATTCAGGCGCAAAATCAGCGCCATTACTCCACTCAACAGTGTTGTATTTTATCATAAACGACTGGAAGTAAGATTTATCTTTTAGTGGCTCAAATACTTTACCATTTAATTCCTCAGATAAATCAACAATTTTAGATTCTCCCGTATTAAAAATCAGGCTAATCTTGTAATCACCTAAATATTTTGCATCTGATATTTCCAAAAACATGGCTTTTCGAGAATGATTAAAATCTTTTCTTTTTAGGGTTTTGCCGGTTGTCAAAGAAGTTTAAAAGAATAATTTTGTTGCCGTCTATTTTGTAAAAGACATTTATTTGTTCGATTATCGTAAAGCCCCTTATTCCCTTTTCTTTGTTCTCTATTGTTCCAATTTCTGGAAACTCTGATAGAATATCCAGAAAATCATAAACTTCTTTAACAAACGATTTTGTGACACTTTCACCCCATTCAAGTAACAGGTATTCAAGAATTCTATCAAATTTCTTATCTGCTCTCTTTGACCAGTATAACTCTAAAGCCATTTTTGATGTCTCTTTTTCATTTCCTCATGGCTGATCAGGTTTTCAGGATCTTCACTTTCTTCAAGCGCTAATAACAGTTCTTTCTTATCCTTAATTGTGAGTTTTTCCCATAACTGTCCTTCTTTTGCGGAAGATCTTTTTTTAATAATATCGTAGAAGTTGATCAGAAGATTCTCATTGTCAATACTGTCAATGAGAAGATGAAAGCTTTTTTTTAATTCTATTGTGTCCATTTTCTCTTCTTTTTTACAAATTTAGCGATATTTTTGATATCAATACAACTACATTCTTTCCGGAACTTCAATTCCAAGCAAAGAGAAACCGTTCTTAATTGTTTGACCTATTGTTTTAGCCAGGAGCAATCTGAATTTACGGATTTCTTCATCGGGCTCATTCATAATGGTGATATCGTGATAAAACTGGTTAAACTCTTTTACGAGATCGTACACAAAATTAGCAATAAGCGCAGGACTATGATTCACGCCCGCTTCCTTCACCGCATCTGGGAACGCACTTAAAATTTTTATTAAGGCACTCTCTTTGTCATTGAGGACAATTTGAGGGACTTGCTGTGGAATAACAATACCGGCATCGGAAGCTTTGCGTAAAACACTCTGAATGCGCGCATAAGTGTATTGAATAAAAGGGCCGGTATTCCCGTTAAAATCAATCGATTCTTCAGGATTGAACATCATCGTCTTTTTAGGATCGACTTTCAGAATGAAATATTTAAGCGCGCCGAGTGCGACTGTGCGATAAATTTTTTCTTTCTCCTCATCTGAATAACCATCAAGTTTTCCAAGCTCTTCAGAGACTTTACGGGCTACATCAATCATATCGGCCACTAAATCATCAGCATCAACAACCGTTCCTTCACGTGATTTCATTCGGCCCTGCGGCAGTTCAACCATTCCGTACGAGAAGTGATAGAGATTTTTACCCCATTTGTAACCTAATTTATCGAGCAGGAGCGACAATACCTGGAAATGGTAATTTTGCTCATTCCCAACGACATAAATCATATGATCGATCGGGAAATCCGTATAACGAATTTTGGCAGTACCAATATCCTGTGTCATATAGACAGAGGTTCCATCCGAGCGAAGAAGTATCTTTCGGTCGAGGCCATCTTTCTCAAGATTTGCCCAAACAGAGGTATCATCCACCTGTTCGAAGATTCCCTCTTTCACACCACGCAATACTTCGTCGCGACCAACAGTATAAGTATTTGATTCGTAGTAGATTTTATCAAAATCAACACCCAGTGTTTTATACGTTTCATCAAACCCTTTGTAAACCCAGCTGTTCATCCGTTGCCACAGATCTCGGGTTTCCGGATCGTTAGCTTCCCATTGGCGAAGCATTTCGCGGGCTTCATTAATGATCGGCGATTTTTCCTTTGCTTCATCTTCACTCAACCCATCAGCAATTAAACCTGCAATCTCTGTTTTATAGAGCTGATCGAATTTCACGTAATATTCACCGACTAAATGATCACCCTTTTTGCCCGACGATTCAGGAGTTTCGCCATTGCCCAGTTTTTTCCAGGCAACCATCGATTTGCAAATATGTATTCCACGGTCGTTCACAATATTGGTTTTCACCACTTTATTGCCGTTAGCTTTCATAATTTCGCTGATGGAATAGCCGAGCAGATTATTGCGGATATGACCAAGATGAAGCGGTTTATTCGTATTTGGGGAGGAATACTCGATCATAACGAGTTCCGACTTCTCATCAGATGTCTTGAATCCGAATTTTGGGTCAGCGGCTGCAAGATTAAGTTGGTCGATCCAGTAACTATTGTCAATCACGAGATTGAGAAATCCCTTTACAATATTGAATTCCGAAATTACGGGTATCGAATTTACAAGATAAGTTCCGATTTCTTCGGCCGTTTGTTCGGCTGTCTTTTTTGAAAATCTCAGGAATGGAAAAACCACGAGGGTTTTATCGCCCGTAAATTCCTTTCGGGTCGTTTGAACCTGTACCTGTTTTTCGTCAACTTCTTGTCCGTAAAGCTCTTTAATTGCTTCAATTACTTTATTCCTGATTAAGATTTCCATTACTTTTGCGTTGTCATTTTGAGAGCGCAAATATATGAAAATAGTCCCTATTTTTATTCGTGCAACCAGATTGATTTATGTTTAATTAAAAAAGCAGGATATGCAAAAAAATATAATAGCAGGTCAGGACGAACAGATCAACGAGATTATTGAACGGATTTGCGAAATTGCCGGAAAACCTTTGCCCATTGGATCAGTGATCGGGATGATTGGAAAGGTTATTCACATGCGCGAGATTGGAACTGACGAGATTACTGTGCGGAAACAGATATCAGGCGTTACAGGAATAGGTTATAATGATATACGGATTGATGAGATAATATTTGAGATCGAAGAGCAACCCGAACAGAATACCTATTTGCCTTTTAATAATAGTCAGTTTGCTGACTTGAAAATAAAACTGGATAAAGAGCAGGATCAATCGTAAGTTGTTTAATATTAATTAATTATTGCAACTTTAATTAATCCTGCTCTTGTAGTGGAAATCGGGGAATCAAAAATTTCTATTCAATTTTATTGATGATATCCTTAAGTTTTTCAATCTCTTCCTTAGTTAGTTTCTCTTCCTTTACCATAAATGAAACCAACGAAGCGGGGGAATCGCTAAAGTAGCCTGAAATAATTTTTTTCACTTGTATTTTACGATATTCCGATTTACTAATTGCGGGATAATATTCATACGTTTTTCCATACGCTTTGTAGCTAAGATATCCTTTACTGACCAATATCCTTACAACCGAAGAAATTGTATTGTAAGGTGGTTTCGGTTCTTCTGATATTTGCTCAATCACATCTTTAACAAATGCCTTTTTGAGTTTCCAGAATATTTGCATGATGCGTTCTTCCGCTTTTGTAAGTTCTTCCATTTTTCTATTATTTTTCGGTTACTTCGAATGCAACATCAACGATGGCAAAATCACTATTGGATTCCGTAGGCAGCGGAGTTAAATCTGGTTTAATTGTTTCATTATCAAATTTACCCATACTACTTAAAGCCCTGACAGATTCTATAATTTTGGTTTTACTAAACAAATCACCTGGTTTCACACTAATTCTTGCGAGAATATCTTCAGCGGATACTCGTTTATTTCCCCTGATGACTACTTTACCAATTTTACTCGGAGTTCCTTCGTAAATTGTAATTGTCAGATCGACAACACCCTCATTCGTTGGGTTTTCCAGAATATCCATTTTTGAGAATACATATCCTTTATCTAAATAAAAAGTAGCAATTCCATCCATATCTGACCAGATACGGTTTTCAAAATTCTCTTTAATATATTCATCTCCGGTCTTTAGCCCCAATATTTTATTTAATCCATCTGTATTGATGATCGTATTATTTACCCAGTTTATCTTTCCTATTTTAAGTGAAGAATTATTTCCGGCATTGATTTCATGGTTTTGAATATTTGCCTGAACTGTTGTAGTTGGATTATCGATATAAGAAAATGACAAAATGAGAAAGGCTACAGCAGGAATAAGGGAGATGAAAATTAACTTATGCCTTGGTAATGAGCGTGTTTTTGATACCATTACAATTCGGTTGTTAATTTGCTTACCAGAAAAGCCCGTCGAAAGACAAAATGCCTTTGCCTCTGAGGCGAGATTGAAAAGTAGCTGTGCATAACGCTTTTTCATTTCCCCGTTTCCGGCAGTTTTCTCATCTGCAATGTATTCATGAATCTCCTGCAATTTATTTTTTGCATAACGGACCAATGGGTTAAACCATAATAGGATACCGATTATTTCGATAAATAAAATATCAATCGTATGTCGTTGATTCACGTGTATAACTTCATGATTTTTAATTTGTTGTAACTCCGAGGTGGTCAGGTCTTTATAATCGCCATTGATAAATATAAAATTCAGGAATGAAAACGCCGCAACTTCTTTGTTCGTATTGATAATCCAATACTTACCCTCCTTGTGCTTAGGGCTTTCTCTTATGTATTCTCTGATTTGAAGTAAATTACTAAACAGTGCAATTGATTTAAAGAGCACGCCAATAAAATAAATCGCCGATAAAACGAATATCAAAGACTCCCAGTCACTTAAATGAGAACTTGCCTGCATGCCCGATTCAATGGATTTTGGTGTAAATATCATCAACGGATCCATCATAGTTAGCGATAATGGTTTATCAAAAAGCGCATTACCAAGTAATGAATGAGACCATTGTCCAGGTATTTTTATCAGTGGTAAGATTATACTAAGCGCAAGACCCGATAATAAATACCCCCTCATCCAATTAAAATGAGTTAAGTTTGAAATCGCCAACCGATAAATGGCAAGGAAGAAAAGCAGACAGATTGATGATTCGATTAAAAAATAAAAAAATGTCGTATTCATAATTTCAAAATTTAAAGTTCATCGCAAATGTATAACTTATATTTCAGTTATAAAACTGTAAAATACGTTTTACAACTTAAATTTCAGTTAATATTTATTAATGCATTGTAATACGCTGCAATATAGATTTATATAAAATTAAAAATAATTCATTTCTTTTTTTCTGGCTTCCTTCACGCTTATATATGCTCCGAAACTATTTTCAGGTGAGGAGGGAACCACAGGTATAAATCCATTTACAATTTTGCCGTTTTCAATAATTACAGGTTCTTTTTTTGCCATTTCTTCGTTAAATTGTGCAAAATGTCCTTCTTTACCGTGCACAATTCGAAATTCGCCGGTTGATTGTTCGGCAAGGTGGGGTCTTAAATGTAAGGCAATCGCTCCCATTGTAAACCGGCAATTGATTTCGATGCAAGGATGAAATCTTAACTTTTTGTCAGGCGATCTGAAGATTAAAGCATCGACTCCAAACCAGCCATAGTAGTCTGTAGAATAATTACTTAATGTCAGAATGCGGTGAAGAATCTGTTCCACATCCTTCTGGTTTTCATGTAGGAAATCTTTTACATCAGGAGCGAGATCGGGAGGAATTTCCTGAAGATAATTTCCTGTGTAGCGGCCTGAATGATCTGTTAAAAAGGAAGTTAAGCCCCTATATTCGATGTTTCCGTTTCCTAAAGAGAAAAACTGGAAGGAGAGGTCGAGTACTTTGTTATGCCATGGCTCAACAATGGCAAATCCCTGTTGTTTCAGAAAGCCTGTAATTACTTGCCTGTTAGTTTGATTGTACTCATTCGGACGCAAAATCTGTAATCCCCGGCCTGATGAACTCCATGGTGATTTCACAACTACCTTTCCCCACTTTTGTTGAAGGGATATAATCTGTTCGTGACTTGTACAAATTTCAGGCAGATCTTTAGCTGATAATATATTATCTGAATAATGTTCATTAACAATACGTTGCAGAATCGTAAGCGCTGATTTCCGGCTGTAAAGTTCGCGATGGATATCGTGCCAACCGGCGACCGGAGAATTTAAAAATTCGGGGCAGCACCCTGATTTTAAAGGTGAAAGCATTTTGTGGGAGGAGGGACTCCATCCCCAGGGGAAAAGAAACCCTTTTTCAGCAGACAAAAAAGCGGAGTCAGATAAAGAGTTTTCTGTTATACGAAAAGAAGGAAGACTGAAACCTGCATTTTCCAATCGATCAGCAAATTGCGGAGATGGAATCTGATCTGTTAAAACAAAATCGTCGGGTTGGGCAAGAATCCATGGAATTGTACTAAGTTCATTTTCAAATCGTCGCAATTGTGCAGGAGCCATAAAGTTTGCTGAGCCATTGGCAACTGCCAACTCGCAGGTGGGGTTAAAATAGTAGATGTCGGGCTTCATACTGCAAAAATATCTGAATCTGGTGAGTACGCCGAGTATATGGCTTAAAAAATATTTAACTTGCGCCCAAATTAGTAAACAACTTGCGATGAAAACTTCGAAATATTTGATTTGTAATGATATAATGGCCGCTGAAGGTCAGCCTGCAGAATTTATTCTTCACAATCATCACCCGCGTTTTTTGGCAAAGGTTGAAGAACTTGATTTTGACGAGATTGAAAACCTTCCGGAGAAACCGTTTGCCGATATCCTTTATGTAAATGGTGATGCAGCAATGGTAATTTATCGTCTTACTTTAACCGAGCTTTACGAACGCGCGGAAGATGAAGATGTTCTTGATGAACTGTTTCCAGCCCGTGACTATTATACTCATTACCTTCAGGATATTGAAGCGGAAGATGGCGGGAAAAAAGGTTTTCCGGTTAAAGATTTTAGCCCTGAACTTCCGGGATTAAAGATTTTGCAGTCGGCTGAAAACTGGACTGTTATCTACAATGGCGTAATCGCCGAATTCAACGCTGAAGAAGATATGGACGAATTTCTTGAACACGATCTCGGCATTGAACCTGTTATGCTTGATCAGGGTGTGATCAATCAGTTTGAATAGAATAAGTAAATGCTTAGTATTTAAGTTTATGGCCACCTATAACTGACCATTTTCAGCACTTTGTCATAAAATAATTTTCCATCATAGACCATCAATTATAAACAATCCGGATGGGTTTGCTCCATATTTCCCTCGTACTTGCTCTATGTCTGCTCTATGTTTGCTCTATGTTTGCTCTATGTTTGGTTCATATCAAGTCTGGTATCAGGTCCTATATCAGCATCGGATCCTCAAACGAAGATTTTTAATGATTAATGACCTTTTTAATGACGTCGCAGCCAATGACCTTTTCAATGACCTTTTCAATGACGGCGAAGCCAATGACTTTTTTTAATGACAGCGCAGCCAATGAATTTTTTAATGACTTTTTAATTTATTTGTACTGTTTTAGGCTTCTCTTCCGCAGGTAATAATGGTACAATGGAAACCCAAGCACTGAAATAAGGATGATTACGGTACCGAAATAGAAGCCTCCGGTCATATGTTCGGTTTCGCCAAATAAGAAATAAGCCATAATAATTCCGTAAACGGGTTCAAGATTAATGGTTAACGCAACGATGTAGGCCGACAAATGTTTCATTATATCTACCTGAACCGCAAATGCATAGGCGGTGCAGATGATTCCAAGCACCAGTAAATAAATAAAGTCAATTGGCGAGGGAAGCGTTAAAGGTGAATTTGCCGAACCGGAAAACAATAAATATAACGTTATGCCAGTGAGTCCGCCCAACATTTCATAAAAACTGATCACGGATGCTTTTTGATGCATTACCATTTTTTTATTGATCACGGTAAACAGTCCTGCAAGGAATGCGGAGATTAATGCAACGATTATGCCTAAAGAATACCTGGTTTCGAACCTGAAAATCAGGTATAATCCAAGAATTATAAGGAGGCCGACAATTACTTCAACAGCATTGATTCGTTTTCGGAAGAAAAAGGGTTCGAGCAGACTTGTAAAAAGCGTGACGGTAGCCAAACATCCAAGCGTGACAGAGACATTTGAGATTTTGATTGCTCCAAAAAAAGTGATCCAATGAATTGCAACGATGATTCCTATTCCAAATAACTTAAAGAATTGGATATGACTAATGGCGAGATCGGTTTTTTTCCATCGAATAAATAAATAAAATGCAATTACCGCAATCAACATTCTGTACCAGACTAATTGGGCCGCAGGAAGGCTGATTAATTTTCCCAGGATGGCTGTAAAACCATAGATCAGGACTATAAAATGAAGTTTAAGATGACTTGAGAGCAACTGATTTTTCAAAATGCAAATTTTGGCTCAAAGATAATAGTTGATTTCCAACAAAAGTGGCCGGCAGGGCGGGATAAAATCGAATGGCTGATAAAAAATTGACCCCGATAGTTGTATACCGGGGCCAAAAGAACATTGAAAACCTACCAAAACCAACCAAACCAAATCATTGTAATCCAATAAATATACTAATTAAACAACGGGCAATAAAAAAAGTTCAAATTCCTACGATTGATAGTTGAATTATTCTATTTTAGTATTTTTATAATCCTGTAAAAGTTCAAGTAACCGGAAAAGCAAAATTACGTGTTTCCATAAATGAGGTGTTCCCAAAATGGCAAAACAAAAAAATGCCACCAATTCACCAAAACACAAAAGTCCACCAAGTTAAAATATTTTAAATGAGCTATTGGTGGGTTTTGGTGACCTGGAGATTTGGTGGCAAGAAAAAAACGTATCAGGTTCGAATATCTGAAATAAGGAATAAGGATGATATAAGCCTGGTAAAAGGAAAGTGCGGAAATGATAGAGAAGAGTAATTACGATATTAATCAGGCAATGTGAAATCTATTTAAAGGCTTAAAAATGTATGTATTACAATAATTAATTAAATTTTACCAGTGCACCAATTTTTCTAAAACAAAAAATATGAAATAAGTCATAAATTACAATTGGACAAATATTTATACTTTTCGTAATTTTGTGCAGGTAATTGGATTGTAAATCAAATTAAAAGAACGTGAAAAAATTATTTATTCCGTTGGTTGTCATGTGTTTATTGGCATCCTGCGTAAAACCAGAGAAAAAATCTACCGTGATGAATCCATTTTTTGAGGCCTACAATACGCCTTTCGAAGTTCCTCCATTTGATAAAATCCAGAACAGGCATTATTTGCCCGCATTCGAGGAGGGAATTAAGCAACATGATGCTGAGATAAAAGTTATTACCGATTCGGAAAAAGCTCCAGATTTTGCCAATACGATTGAGGCGCTCGATTATAGCGGAGAGCTATTGAACAAGGTGAGTAAGGTTTTCTTAAATCTTAAAGAGGCAGTAACCAATGATTCGATACAGGAAATTGCCCGGACAGTTGCGCCGATGTTATCGCATCACGAGGATGCTGTTAATTTGAATGAGAAACTTTTTGCGCGCGTAAAAGCTGTAAATGATCAGAAAAGTTCGCTGAACCTGAATACGGAACAATCAAGATTACTCGAAGAGACATACAAACGTTTTGTCAGGGGTGGAGCCAATTTACCAGCTGATAAAAAAGAGCAGTTAAAGAAGATCAACGAAGAGCTTTCGTTACTCGATCTTAAATTTGGAGATAATATGCTTGCCGAGACGAATGCTTTTAAATTGGTGGTTGACAAGAAGGAAGACCTGGCAGGTTTGCCCGAATCTTCCATTGCAGATGCTGCAGCTGAAGCAAAAACTCAGAAGATGGAAGGGAAATGGGTTTTCACACTTCAGAAACCAAGCTGGATTCCTTTTGTTACCTATGCTGAAAACCGCGGTTTGCGCGAGAAAATCTATAAGGCGATGTATACACGCGGGAATAATAACAATGCTAATGATAATAAGGCTGTTATTAATAAAATTGTCAATCTTCGTCTTCAGAAGGCCAATGTTATGGGATTCCCAAGCTGGTCGGCATTTGTACTCGACGATTGTATGGCCAAAACACCTGAAAATGTGTATAAACTAATGGGTCAGGTTTGGACTCCGGCTATCAAGAAAGCAAAGGAAGAGGTGAAGGATATGCAAACCATGATTAAGAAGGAGGGTGGAAAATTCAAACTTGAAAGCTGGGATTGGTGGTACTATTCTGAAAAGGTGAGAAAAGAAAAATATGATCTTGATGAAGAACAGATTAAGCCTTATTTTGTGCTTGACAATGTTCGTGACGGGGCTTTTGCCGTTGCCAATAAGCTTTATGGCCTGACTTTTACCCGGCTGAACAATATGCCGGTTTTTCATCCCGAATGTGAGGTCTATGAAGTAAAGGACGGGGATGGCTCTGAAATGGGTATTCTGTATATGGACTTTTTCTTTAGGGATTCCAAAAAAGGAGGCGCATGGATGACTAATTATCGTGAACAGCACATTGGTAAGGACGGTAAAGATATCCGCCCTGTTGTTTCGGTCACCTGTAATTTTTCGAAAGCAACAGCTGATAAACCGGCATTGCTAAGTTTCGACGATGCAGAGACGCTTTTCCATGAATTTGGCCATAGTTTGCACGGTTTACTCTCACAATGTCACTATGAAGGATTGGCAGGAACCAATGTAGCACGCGATTTTGTCGAACTTCCGTCGCAGGTAATGGAACATTGGGCAGCAGAACCGGAAGTGCTTAAAATCTATGCAAAGCATTATAAAACAGGCGAGATAATTCCTCAGGTATTGGTTGATAAGATTGTGAAATCGAGGAAGTTTAACCAGGGCTTTGCAACAGTTGAATATTTGGCAGCAGCTATTCTCGATATGGATTATCATACAATTACCAAAGGTGGCGATATTGATGTTGAACAGTTTGAAAAGACCTCGATGGAAAAAGCAGGATTGATTCCTGAAATTATCCCGCGTTACAAATCGACTTATTTTGCCCATACCTTTTCAGGAGGAGGAGAGTATTCGAGCGGGTATTATAGTTATGTTTGGGCCCAGGTGCTTGATTGCGACGCTTTCGAGGCATTTAAAGAAACAGGGAATATTTTTGATCAAAAAGTTGCCAAGGCATTCCGTACAAAACTACTTGAACGCGGCGGAACCGACGAAGCGATGAAACTTTATCTCAATTTCCGCGGACATGAGCCTGGAATTGAACCACTTCTTAAGAATAAAGGGTTGGATTAACTGATTTTTATTATTTAAAGTTGATAATGATTTTATGGTTTTAAGTTTGTAACTCCTCATCCTAATTCTGTTTATTTACTTGCAAAACTAAAAATATTCAGACGACATGGGATAGCCTATTTATCGTTACAAACGACAGACAACTAACCCCTCGTTGCAAACGAGGGAGATCGCAGTAATAAAAAATCCCGGATATTGATCCGGGATTTTTTATTACTGAAAATGTGATTTGGATTCAAATTCTTTTAGCAGATATTCAGAAAATAATTCAAACAAAATCTATAACTTTACGTTATCCTTTAACTATTAAATTTATAGTCACATGGAAAAGAAATATCGTGCAGCACAAACCCGGAGGCAGTTTATTCAAACATCATTTACCGCAGCAGTGGGATTAACAATGGTTCCAAATCTATTGTCGGGAAATACTTTAATGGCTGAAGAACCTGTCAAAAGGCAATTCGGGAAAATCGATTTTAAGGTAACGACACTTGGTTTGGGCGGACAAGCCTCCATCCAATGGACCCCTGCGGGAATTGATCCTGTTGCTATTATAATGAAAGCCTATGGATTAGGAATCAATTACTTCGATACTTCCAACTACTACGGTCCCAGTCAGATGAATTATGGAAAGGCTTTCCGTCAGCTAGGACTTGTTGCGGGTCAGCAAAACTATGACGAGAAAAAGCGAAAAGCCATCTTTGTTACTTCAAAGACAGGGCTTCGTTTTGGCAAAGGGGGAGACGACCGTAAAGATGTTCATGGCGGCACCAATGGTCCGGCAGGTTCTAAAACCATCGATGATGTACGTCGTACGCTCACTCAGGTTTTTGGTGATGGCACTGGTAATTATCCCGAAGCGGCTTATCTCGATATGGTGTTGATTCATACGCTAAGTAATATGGGAGAGGTCGATGCTCTTTACGAAGGATACGATCATCCTGATCCTAACGCCACATCTATCGGAGCGCTGGCCGCGTTACGTGATGTTCGCGATGGCACAAACCGAACGGGACTTAACCCGAAAAAGGAAAAACTGATTCATCATATTGGTTTCTCAGGCCATAAAGATGCGGCGGTTATGATGGAGATGATCCAGCGTGATACTGAAAATCTGATTGACGGAATGCTTGTGGCTATTAACGCCAACGATAAGAATTTCTTTAATATGCAGTTCAACGTTATTCCTGTTGCAGCGGCCAAAAATATCGGGATCATTGCAATGAAGGTTTTTGCTGACGGAGCAATGTATACTAAGAAAGCCGAATGGTCGAATACTCCGGCGCATGTTGTTGTCCAGGTAAGCAGTCCGGATTTGCCCGCGAACCAACTGATCCGCTATTCACTTACTACGCCAGGAATTCATACCGCTATTATTGGTATCGGGCAAATCAGCGACGATCCGCAGAAATGCCAACTGACGCAGAATCTGATTGGTGCACAGGTAAAACCAACAGAATTGAGCGAAGCAGATCGAATCGCGATTGAGGCTTTAGCTTCAAAATCGAAGGGGGGAAAAACGAACTATTTCCAGAATGTGTACCAGGATCTGACGGCACCAAGGGAGGCGAAAGTTCAGATCGAAAATGGAGGAAAAGCTCATATTACATGGCATACCGCGTATGCCGGTGATGCTGCTATTGATCATTATGAGATTTGGCGTGACGGCGCTAAAGTGAAAAATATCGTTTTTGCACCTCAGACAACAAAAACACCTTACACGTTTACAGATGATTTTGGTAAAACAACGCCGAAACAATATGTTGTTAAGGTTGTTGACAAAAAAGAGCGGATTGCTGAAACCGTTCCGCTTGTCGTGTAGCGGAAATCAATCATTTTTACCACAGATTAAACGAGTCAGTATGTACAGATAGCTTTCGGCTTATATTTTTTTCAACATTTTTACGCGTTTAACAGGTCTTGTTGACTCGTTAGCAAATCTTTAATAATCGCGTTGATTGATCGTCCGGTCATTTGTGCTTTTAGTGCCAATTGACTGTGTAACTCTGATGGAATTCGGATATTAAGCGATCCGCTGTATGGCTTTTGAGGTTTTACACCTCGTTCCTGGCAAGTTTCGAGGTATAAGTCAATTCCATCCTCAAAATCAGCTTTCAATTCTTCAACCGTATTACCTTCATAGGTTATAATGTTTTTGTTCATACCAATTACCTTACCGAACAGACAGTTATCTTTTTCGCTGTATTCTACTGTTCCTGAATAACCCTTATGTTTTAATGTTCCCATAATATATTCTATATGAGTTGTTTTGCAAATGTAACTATTTTTAGTTGCAAACAACAGCAGCTTGACAAATATTTTGATTGAACTCCTATTCTTCTGAGAATTAATTACGGAATGATTCTAACAGGCAAGATCACATTTTATGGTTTTGAGTTTGTAATTCCTCATTCTATTTCTATTCTAATATTTATTATTCTTTTTATTCCTGCATATTTACTTGCAAAACTAAAAATATTCAGACGACATGGTATACATATCTATCGTTACAAACGACTGACAACTAACCCCTCGTTACAAACGAGGGGGATCACAGAATATTTTGATTGAACTCAGGCTCCCCCTCTTTTGCAACTGCCTGCCCCGATTTTTCGGAAAGGGGTTTATGGCTTTGAGTTTGTAACTCCTCATCTTAATTTTGTTCTAATATTTACCATTCTTTTAGTTCCTGCTTATTCACTTGCAAAACTATAACTGTTCAGATGACATGGTATACATATCTATCGTTACAAACGACTGACAACTAACCCCTCGTTACAAACGAGGGGGATCACAGAGGCCGCGAAAGCGTTAACCAAAAAACTGGCAATTGACTTTTAATGATAAATTAAAACCTCTTCCCCAAAGCACCAAAAAGAAGGTTGTTTGTTTCAATTTATAACTTCCCCATAAAACGATCACCGGAAAAAGGAGCCCGAAGTTGGTACGAGGAAGGTCAGGAGTTGGTACGAACCAGATACGAAGGAAGTGGGGCGCCTTTTTCGATGGGATAAAGGTAAGCAGAAAACGTATCATTTGGATTCACTTTT
>JAATGF010000040.1 GCA_015654795.1 Bacteroidales bacterium | reverse complement strand
CGAAAAATCGGAAAGGATACCCCTTTCTTTATACATAAAAAATCAACACTCCACCAAAAGCGCCGAAGGGTCTTAATATCTGTTACATACACACTTTAGCCTGACGGCTATGCTTTGAAAAAGGGGGACCAAGGGGGATTTATAAAACACGACATTATATTATTCATACTACTTAAGTGATGAGAATAAAAAGGTGTCCTGGTTTTAAATTTAAGGTTCTACGATCCTCCTCGTTTGTAACGAGGAGTTTGTTGTTTGTCGTTTGCAACGATAAATACAATTCTTTCCGATTTTGGGAAAACAGCTGCGAAGGGCGTCCAAATATTAAAAATGATTAATCGGGAAAAGTTTTTTGCCTCCAGGTCGCCAAAGTCCACTAAAGCTTATAATTAAGACTTTAACTTTGGTGAAATTTGGTGGTTTAGTGTTTTGGTGGCAAAAGGACTTTTCATAATCTCAAATTTGAAATACGACATGGCATCTTTTATATTACTTTAGTTGCACGTTTCACTTGTTTGGAATTAAAAGATAAAATCTAAACACATGGATTTTTACATCAAAAATATGGTTTGCAACCGTTGCATCATGGTGGTGCAACAGGTATTCGAGCGTTTGGGCTATCCTCCTGTACGAATTGCACTTGGGGAGGTCGCGACCAAAGAACCGGTCGGGGATGAAACACTGACAAAATTGCGGAAGGACCTTATTGGCTTTGGCTTCGAGCTGATCGATGATACGAAGAGTCAGCTGATCGAGAAAATAAAAACGCTGGTTATTGAGATGATTCGTTACAAAAAAGACGAAGATATCAAAGTCAACTATTCCACATACATCGAATCGAAGCTGAATCGTGACTACACATACCTAAGCAATCTGTTTTCGGAAGTGACAGGCATAACCATCGAAAAATACGTCATCAACCAAAAAATTGAAAGAGTGAAAGAATTGCTGGTTTACGACGAACTCACCCTTAGCGAAATAGCCTGGGAACTGGGATACAGCAGTGCCGCGTATCTTTCTGTACAGTTTAAAAAAGTTACCGGACTCACACCGGGACATTTCAAACAAATTAAAGACAATAAGCGCAAACCGCTGGATCAGGTCTGACCTGTAAATCTTATACTTTATTTCGGAAATAGTATAATAACACCTTGCTCCTTATCTCTACTTTTGACATTGAATTTGGTTCTATAACGTTTTGTATGGGTTATTGGATTTTGTACTGATTAATACTGGCGATTTGGCGGGCTGAAGGCCCTAAATATTTCTACTCAATGGCAACACCCTGGGGTTAAAATTGCCAGTTGCTAAAAACCAGCTGCTGAGTGTATAAACCATTTGAAACTGATTTTTATAATTTTCCGACACAATCCGTCATAGAGCCTCAAATTAGAAGATATGGAAATCATCGTTAAAAAAAGTTTTCCTGTTACAGGAATGAGTTGTGCCTCGTGCGCGTCAAGTGTTGAAAGTATGCTGAAAAGTCAGGCCGGAGTGGTTACTGCTTCAGTCAACTTTGCAGCTTCAAATGTCTGGGTGGAATATAATTCCGGAGTTGTTAATCCCGGAAAACTGAAGGAGACAGTTCAGTCAATTGGTTATGATCTTATTATCGATGAGCATGCAACTCATGAACAGGAAGAAATAGCCTTGCTTGAAGCTGTAATTCTGAAACAAGCAACAATTCGTGCTTCCTTACTGACGATTCCCATCGTTGTTATTGGGATGTTCTTTATGAACATGCCATTTGCGAACTGGATCATGTTGGTCCTTGCAACACCTGTTGTTTTCTGGTATGGAAGACGCTTTTTCACAACGGCTTTCAAACAGATCAGGCATGGCAAAACCAATATGGATACGCTTGTCGCTTTAAGCACCGGAATCGCTTATTTTTTCAGCCTTTTCAATACAGTCTTTCCGCATATACTGATGTATGGCGAAAACCACGCGCCTGTCTATTTCGAAGCTTCGGCTGTCATTATTGTTTTTATACTGCTTGGCCGTTTGCTCGAAGAAAAGGCAAAGGCAAATACCTCTTCTGCCATTAAGAAGCTCATGGGTTTGCAGGCCGATACGGTCACGTTACTGAGTGAGGATGGAACAGAATCCGTTCAGGCTATTTCGACGGTTCAGTTCGGAAACAAACTCAGGGTCAAACCAGGTGAACGTATTCCTGTTGATGGTGAGGTCGTTGATGGCGCTTCATTTGTTGACGAGAGCAGCATCACGGGTGAATCTTTACCCGTCGAAAAGTTGGCCGGCAATAAAGTATTTGCCGGAACGATCAATCAGAAAGGGAGTTTTGTGATAACGGCGCAGAAAGTGGGTAGCGATACACTGCTTGCACGCATCATTCGGATGGTCCAGGAAGCGCAGGGAAGCAAACCTCCTGTTCAGAAGCTGGTTGACAAAGTAGCTTCAGTATTTGTGCCGGTTGTGATAGGATTGTCAGTTGTTACTTTCATCGTATGGATGCTTTTAGGCGGACAAAATGCTTTGCCACAGGCACTTCTTGCAATGGTTTCGGTACTGATTATTGCCTGTCCCTGTGCGCTTGGTCTCGCAACACCAACTGCCATTATGGTGGGAATAGGTAAAGGGGCAGAGAATGGAATATTAATAAAAGATGCCGACGGACTCGAACAAGCTCATCTTGTCGATACCCTTGTGCTTGATAAAACAGGAACCATTACGGAAGGAAAACCGGCTGTAACGGACTGGATTTGGAAAACTGATAATGTCGATGCATCAAAATCAATTTTATTAAGCATCGAGTCTCAATCGGAACATCCGCTGGCTGATTCTGTTACCCGGGAATTAAAAAAAGAGGGTGTGCAGTCTATGCCAATTGATCATTTTGAAAGCATCACCGGAAGGGGAGTGGTAGCATCTGTTCAGGAGACAAAGTATGCTGTAGGGAATGAACTGTTAATGAAAGAATCGGGAATCATTATCACACAGGAAGATAAACAGGCCGCTGACACATTGCAGGAACAGGCAAAAACAGTACTGTACTTTGGCGGAGATGGCCTGATTCTCGCGGTCATCGCAATAGCCGATCAGATCAAATCGACGTCATTTGCCGCCATTGAAAGTTTGAAGAAAAGCGGAATTGAGATTCATATGCTGACTGGAGACAACGAACACACAGCAAGTTCGGTGGCCCGTCAAACCGGAATCGCCAATTATAAAGCGGGATTTTTGCCTGGCGACAAAGCTGATTACATTAAAAGTCTTCAACAGGAAGGGAAAGTAGTAGCAATGGTTGGTGACGGGATCAACGATTCGCAGGCGATGGCGCAGGCCAATGTGAGCATTGCGATGGGTAATGGTTCCGATATCGCGATGGATGTTGCAAAAATGACCATCGTTTCTTCAAATCTGGGTTCCATTTCGTCAGCCATTAAGCTCTCGAAACAAACGATCCGGACAATCAGACAAAACCTGTTCTGGGCGTTTATTTACAATATTATCGGTATTCCGATTGCTGCAGGACTTCTTTATCCCTTCATGGGATTTATGTTGAGCCCCATGATTGCGGGTGCTGCGATGGCAATGAGTTCCGTTTCGGTTGTAAGCAACAGCCTTCGTCTGAAATTCGTGAAATTTGATATTAACAATTAAAACAATTAAATATGACAACTTTAAAGTTTAAAACCAATGTAAATTGTGGCGGATGTATCGCAAATGTAACGCCCCACCTGAACAAAGTAAAGGGGATCATTAGCTGGAAAGTCGATACCACAACCCCGGCAAAGATAATGACCGTTGAAATCGAAGATACAAATGCCGAAGCGGTTATTGTAGCGATGAAAGAAGCCGGTTATAAGGCAGATCTGATTTTATAGAGTGGGCATTTATATTGCATGAACTTTCCAAAATCAGAGACGATTGAATAACAGTGCGAATGAGAGGTGGAAAGAAAGATCAGACATGAGCTTGTATTTTTGAGCGTTTTTCCATTACTTTTGCCCGTTCATTTTTAGAGTTATTTATGAGACTGTTGATAATCCTCTTTCCCTTATTCTTCCTGAGTGCAGGAATGACTTCGAATTCATTTCGTGAGGAGCAGATGAATTGTACCAGGATAAGAGAAGCCTATGCTGCTAAAGAGAAAATCGTTGATAAAACGCTTGCAGAACATTCAATTTCGCGCAACAATATGCGGATTTATCTCCGTGCTTTCAAAAACGAAAAGAAATTCGAGTTATGGGCAAAAAACACTGCCGACTCTGTTTTTGTACTGATTAAGGAATTCTCTATCTGTGATCTCTCGGGCTCCGAAGGGCCGAAGAGGCGTTCTCATGATTTACAGGTTCCTGAAGGGTTTTACCATATCTCAAAACTGAATCCTTACAGCAGGTACTATTTGTCGATGCAAATTAACTATCCGAATGCGTCTGACAGCATCAGGGGGGTCCGTGGCCATCTGGGAAATGAAATATTCATTCATGGTTCCTGCCTCTCGTCGGGGTGCCTTGCAATGACAGATGACAAAATTAAGGAATTATTTGTTTATTGTATCGAGGCCTACAACAGCGGTCAGGAAGAGATCGGGCTAACCATATTCCCTGCTCAACTGAACGAAGCCAAATATGCAGCATTAACAAAAGAATATAGTAAGAGCAAGGATAAAATCAGCTTATGGGCCGACCTCAAAAAAAGTTATGATCTGTTTGAACAGACCAAAGTGCCGCCGACAGTAAAGTTCCTTCGGGACGGAACGCATGAAGTGAATTGATTCCTCACAGAAAAAAACGGTGATCAAGACAAATATCCCAGGAATTAAAAGTCAATTGTCTGGTTATTTCGGTCAATTCTTTCGTGGCCTCTCATGGCCTCTGGCGGTCTCTCAGTTTAAATTGATTTGAATTATCCCAATCCTGAGTACCTTTATCGTATCGATAAAGGCACCCCACTTCCTTCGTACCTGGTCCGTACCAACTCCGTACCTTCCTCGCACCAACTTCGGGTTCTTTTTTCTGGTGATAGTTTTATGGGTATTTAGTGTTCCATAATCACCATTGTCCGGTTGAAATATTAACAGACTCAGAAAATCTGTAAAACCAATTTCCCGTTGGTGTTCAGCCTTGTTAATCTTTATAAAATAAGCGAATAAGGTTGGGAGGTTATCCCTCTCAATCCCTAACCTTATTTCATGCTGTTTAATAAGTTTGTTTTTTTGTTGATATCAAACAACTAAGGTTTTTTGAATAAAATAAGATTTTCACAAATACCTATTATCCATTAACTTATCGACCTTGTCTTTCTCCGTAGCAGTTACGGTATTGCAGAACATAATCGGTTACATACAGTATCGTAGAAACATAAGTGCATAGCACTTTTTACCGCGTAGCGGTTATGGTATTATAGAAACATGCACGAACGACACTCTCTTTACCGCGTAGCGGTTACGGTATTGTAGAAACACGATCAAAGGTTTTTCCCTCGCTTTGTATCTCTGTACCTTTGCGTGAACCTTTTCCTGCCTAGAAAAACCTTATTTTCTGAATCTCTTTAACCTCAGTAGCAGAGGTTATTGTTCTCAATCCCTAACCTTATTCACCTTATTTCATGTCGTTTAATAAGGTTTGTTTTTTTGTTGATATCAAACAACTAAGGTTTTTTGAATAAAATAAAATTTTCACAAATGTCTATTTTGTTTTTCAAAGAAATCATTAATGAACTTTATTCAAAATCATGTTATCGACATGTATTTGAGTCGAGTCATTTTCAACACTTGAAACACTATTTTTACAATTTGTAAAATAGACATAATGACCGTAATCCCCAAAGCGGTATACTTTACATCCATCATGTTCAAATAAATACTCAACTTTATAAGTTCCATTATTATTTGGTGGCAATTTTGAAATCGGCTTTTGCATGACGCAAGAGAATAAAGATGTAATTGCTATTAGTATTACAAATGTTCTAATTAGCTTTTTCATTTTACTATTTTTTAGTTTATAAATGATTTGAATTTGGCATCATCTTTTGGCGGTAATAATTCAATAAACGCAACCAATAGCCTGTATTTCAGCTTTGAAATTAATGAGGAAAAGTCGGATAAACAGTAGTTTGATAACTTATTTTTTTGCTCCATCTCATACGGATATTAATGCCGGTTAAAATTTATGCTTCTTATCACAAAGGAAATAATAAAAAACATAATTGCATACAATTTGTAAAAAAAAAGCCTTGTGTCAATGAAACAAGAAGACCAACTAATTCTTAGTTGATGGGTATAAAAAACAATCGTTACAATGGATTTTAAATCCGAATCAATTTGCAGCAAACAAAATATCTTAACTTGCTGCTTTTATTGTCCGACATTTGGGGACTAGCGTAGTGGATCATGAGGAAACTCTTTTCTACCTGGCTTAATTCCAAACAAAACGTTCAACCCTTGAATCCGTCGAACAATTTCATATTCAAAAAAGGTAACTATAGTTGACGAGATAATAATCAGAAAGTACTTTCCAGCAATCCCAAGTGGGAGTTGAATGATCACAAAGCCAAATAATGTGACATTCAATAGATGCAACAGGTAAAATGGGTAAGCAGCTTTGGATAGATAGTTCAACAGTTTACTTCCATGGTTGAGCCACCGATGCCCAAAACCTATAATCGCAATTAACCATGCCCAGCGAACTATTTGCCCAATGAAATTGTACACGACCCAGGTTGACGACCATTCTATCGCTTTCGGGTGCCAAGTCTGGCGAAGGATTTCACATACAATGCCCACAACAAGAGCTATCGTTGCATTGCGATCTACGGAATGTTGGTATCTATCGTCTGTCATTAATAAATACCCAAGACAAAACACAGTGAAATAATAAAGCGGATTTTTATCACCCATTATTTGCACAAAATCCATCAATGCAAGAGGTACTGCCAACAGAAAAATCATGTAGCGTGGAGTGAACAGGTCGGCTACTTTCTGCAAAGAATGATGACAGCTTTCGCTCTTGAGCATCATGAAAATAGGTAACGCCAGCAAAGAAAATACAAATAGAAAGATCAGAAACCATAGATGCGCTGGAGTAAATGTACCTGCAAGACCCGACAGGTCCAGAGGATTAATCTTCCAAAAACCAGTAAAGTGTTGCCAGAAGTTTATGGTACTTCCCTGTGCAATGCGCGTGATATAGGTCATTGGAGGAACCAGTACCACTATGCCAAATACTGCCGGGATAAACAATCGTTTTAAGCGTTCCAGCAGATACTGTCTGCCACTGCGTCGCTTCAATGCAAAGTAAGAGGAAGATCCGGCAATAAAAAACAACAATGGCATGTGGAATTGATGCAACAATCCGGCTCCCCGATTAAGGGCAACACTATTCACAGAATCTTTGATATACATAATTACATTCGGATCGGGAATGAAGATTAAAGCTGCGTGGAATGGTACAAGCAATAATACAGCAATAACTCGCAACCAGTCAATGTCTGATCGTCGTTCGGACTTAATATTAGTAGTCATTAAATTTTTTTTTTCAATATATGGTTTTGTTTATGACGATTAAGATCCAAATATGTTACATGTTTCTGGGTAAGTGAAGGTAAGTTGAAATGCGATATTTTATCTTGGCAATTACTTATATAGAAACAAAGTCAGGTTGATGTCTTCTTTTTTTACCCGGATATCGATCACGTGTTTAGCGATATTACCACTCGCACCCAGTACAATTACATTTTTCATTGCTAAATAATTTTTAGACACAGTTGTCTCAAAAGTAGAAAAAATTAACCACAACGTTCACAATGAATCCACACAACGTTCACAAATAACAAAAGTATATTGCTTTAACTTTGTGACCGTTGTGCCTTCTTTGTGTGCGTTGTGGTTAAAATTGACTTTTGATACAATCTCTTAAAGTTTCCCTTTATAAGGAAGCCATGTCAATCACAAACCGGTAATGAACATCGCTTTTCAGCATTCTTTCGTATGCCTGATTAATATCCTGCATTTTGATGATTTCTATTTCGGATACGATATTGTGTTTGCCGCAGAAATCGAGTAATTCCTGCGTTTCAGCAATGCCGCCGATTACAGAACCTGCCACAGATTTTCGACCCAAAATCATTGGTACGGTATTTAAAATTGGTTCCAGTCCGCCTAAATAACCCACCAAAACCAAAGTGCCGTCGATATTCAAAGTAGAAACATAAGGATTAACATCATGGACATAGGGAACGGTGTCAATAATTAAGTCAAATTTCCCTTTAACCGAGTTCATCTGATTATTGTCTGTTGAGATAATTACCTCATCTGCTCCAAGTTCCAACGCATCTTTCTTCTTGTCCGGTGTTCTTGAAAAGAGGGTAACTTCTGCACCTAAACCTTTTGCAAGTTTAATGGCCATATGCCCTAATCCGCCTAAACCTATAACCGCTACTTTGCTCCCTTTTCCAGCTTTCCAGTGACGAAGCGGCGACCATGTTGTAATTCCTGCACAAAGTAAAGGTGCCACGGCTGCCAGATCAAGGTTTGAAGGCACTTTCAGAACGAAGTGTTCATCAACTACAACTTTTTTGGAATAACCACCGAAAGTATGACCTCCAAGATGTTTGTCTGGCCCGTTGTAAGTCCCAACCATTCCATTTAAACAATATTGTTCAAGGTCGTGTTTACAACTGTCACATTCCCGGCATGAATCTACCATACAGCCAACAGCAGCAAGATCTCCCACTTTAAGCTTGGTAACTTCACTCCCTACTTTGGTAATTTTCCCCACAATTTCGTGACCTGGAACTGCAGGATAGATGGTTCCGCCCCAATCATTTCTTGCCGTGTGCAAATCGGAATGGCAAACACCACAATACAAGATTTCGATTTCAATATCTTTTGCTGTGGCTTCTCTGCGTTCAATATTCATCTGTTTTAAAGGCGCATCTGCTGCTTCCGTTCCGTATGCTTTTACGTTCTTTGTTTCCATATTTGTTTTTTCTAATTGTTTATTATTCAGGTATTAATTCGTTATTACACCTGATTGCATTTAATGTTCTTGGATATCCCACATAAGGTAATAATTGAGTAACAGTGTTAAGCAAAACTTGTTTATCGTTTCCAACATTTAAATTGCTTTTTACACCGATTTCCCTGACTGATATGCTTCTTTCATTGCAGGGTTACCAATAATTTCTCCCTTATTCCAGGCGCCTGTACCATAGATTATTCCCCTTTCTTTTGGCCTGCTAAGGCAAGACGTAAATCCCCGAAATTCTTCAATCGTCCGTTCCATCTTCGGTTTACTGTTGTCGGCAGCCGTTACGATGAAATAAAACTCCTTATTGCTGATTTCAGTGTAGCGGGAACAAGTTCTGTCGATTAATGTTTTCATCTGACCACACATCGTGTAAAAGTAAACGGGTGTTGCCATTACAATTACATCTGCTGCAATCATTCTCTCCAGAACTTCGGCCATGTCATCTTTCTGAGAGCAACTCTTTTTTCCATTGATGCAAGTTCCGCATCCGGTGCAGTAGTTGATTTTCTTGTCCTTAAGAAAAATCTTTTCCACTTTATTTCCGGATTCACTTGCGCCAAGTGCAAACTGGTCGCAAAGCGTATCCGAATTTCCGCCTTTTCGAGGACTGGAAGAGAGGACTAAAATATTCTTGTTCATATATTTTTATATTTGCCACATGATGGCACATAAGTAATGGAAATAAATAAATGTCGTCTTTATCCAATACAGGATTGTGGACTTTCAAAGCACAGTGCAAATTGATGCATATCTATCATAATTCAGATAAACAGCCCGGATGGGTTTGCTCCATATTTCTTTCGTATTTGCTCTATGTTTGTTCCATATTGAGCCTGGTATCAGGTTCTGTATCACCATCTGATCCTCAAACGAAGATTTTTAATAACTTTTTTCAATGACGGCGAAGCCAATGACGCGAAGCAATGACCTTTTAATGATGGCGAAGCCAATGACCTTTTCAATGACTTTTTATTTGTCCTAAGTTCTTTTTTCTATGTGCCTATGTGGTTTTAATCTTATCAAAAAATTACCGGTTAATCATTTTTGCACTACCTCCTGAATACCTTTCACCTTGCACTGTAATTTTTGATGAAGCGGTGTTAATTTCGTTAAGCTCATCTGACGTGAGTTCTACTGCTGCAGCTCCAAGATTCTCATTTAAACGATGCAACTTTGTCGTGCCTGGAATTGGAACAAACCATGGTTTTTGTGCAAGTATCCATGCGAGTGCAATTTGCGCAGGCGTAACATTTTTGTGCTTTGCTACTGCTGCAACTAAATCTACAAATGCCATATTTACTTTAAGGTTTTCAGGCGATAAACGGGGAACTGTGCTGCGGAAGTCTTGAGGGTCGAAAGTTGTGCTTTGGTCCATTTTCCCTGTCAGAAATCCCTTGCCAAGCGGACTAAACGGCACAAACCCAATTCCAAGTTCTTCGAGCGTTGGAATTATTTCTTCTTCAGGCTCCCGCCACCACAATGAGTATTCGCTTTGCAAAGCAGTAACCGGTTGTTCGGCATGAGCGCGGCGGATGATCTGCACCCCCGCTTCTGAAAGTCCGAAATGTTTCACTTTCCCTTGCTGAATAAGGTCTTTTACCGCACCCGCCACATCTTCTATAGGAACATTGGGGTCGACACGGTGCTGATAGAAAAGGTCAATGGCCTCAATCCGAAGTCGTTTCAGCGATTCCTCTGCCACTTTCTTAATATTCTCCGGCCTGCTGTTGAGGCCGGTATTCACACCGTCCTGAAAATTGAATCCAAATTTAGTGGCAATCACAACTTCACCTTTGAATGGCTCGAGGGCTTTGCCCACCAGTTCTTCATTAATGTAAGGACCATATACTTCAGCGGTATCAAAAAAAGTAACTCCGCTTTCAACAGCCGACCGAATCAGGGTGATCATTTCCTTTTCATCTGCTATTGTTCCGTAGCCAAAGCTCATTCCCATGCAGCCAAGCCCTATTGCTGAAACTTCCAGACCGCTGTTTCCTAATTTGCGTTTTTGAATTTTAGAATCCATCGTCATACGTTTTAAATTATAGTACAAATGTAAATACGAAACATGCCGGATAATAACTAAAATAAAACAAGAACTTACGAAAATCAAACAAATATGGTATAAATGGGTTCAATGTTTTAAGTATAAATATGTTGAATTACTTCGCTTTAATGTCATAAGCCATCAATGCATTACTATGCCGGATATATAAAACGCCATTATAGATTATCGGATGTGCCCAGAAAGGTCCGGAATCTCCCTGGGTAATTTTAAAACTACTGACCAGATCGAACTTTTCTGGGTTTGCTTTAAGCAAACCTAAATTTCCTCTCTTTTCGTCGTAAATATAAAGCATCCCTTCTGCTGAAATGATTGAACCTTTGCAATTCCAGTGTTCTTCCCATTTCTTTTCTCCTGTATTCCAATCGATGCAGCACCAATTCCCGTCGGCATTGTTTAGCCAGTTCGATCCATAGATATAACTATCAACAAGTACTACTCCCCCATGATGAACATCTAATACTTTATCTGTCCACACTACAGTTGCACTTTTACCATCTTCCCCAATTTTAATCATCATTCCACCAACATCGTACCCTCCTGTTACATAGACCATTCCATTGGCATGCAATGGTGTTACACACATGATGAGATCCCAATTATAACCGGCTGGCTTTTCAATGGCGACCTTCCAGAGAATTTCCCCATTTGAAGCATCAACTGCGAAAACATTTCCCAACGACACATTTACAATTGTTTTTTTCCCTGCATAATTAATCAGGATCGGCGAAACATAACCTGGCTTGTCGTTCAAACTAACCGATTTCCATATTAGGTCTCCTGTTGCTTTCTCAATTGCAATAGTCATTGTTTCAGGACCTCTGGGAGTGAAATAGAGTACATCACCATCAATCAGGAGTGATTCAGCAATGCCCCACATTCCATAAGTACCTTTATTTAATTCGCGGGCTTTGTATGTCCAGATAATCTTTCCTGTAATTCCATCAATGCAGGCAAGATCTCCATAACCGCTGGTAGTGTATACTTTGTCGCCTTCAACCGTTGGAGTAGCCCTGCTCTCCGGATATGATTGTGTCCAGGCCCGGCCCATTGCCGTTTGCCATAGCAATTTACCACTCATATCCAGAGTATACAAAATATCATTGGCATCTTTAGTCCCGGTAGTATAAATCATATTTTTGCCAAAAGAAACAGATGAATTTCCTTTTGTCAGTTCAAGGTTCGACCATAGCAGGGTTGGTCCTTCTGCAGGCCACGATTTTAATAGCCCTGTTTCGGAAGAAACCCCGGTTCGATTTTCTTCACGCCATTCACTGATTTGTGCGTTGCAAACCTTTGAGAAAATTAAGACTGCCAGCAAAACTAAATTGATAACTTTCATATGATATATTTTATGTTTCAAAAATCACTATTTTATTTTACTATACTCGCCATCAGTCACAGGTTGAAGCCAAACCACACTTCCTTTATCGGTATTGGGACTTATGGCAATATGTGTAAGGCTATTGCTGGGTCCTGCACCGTGCCAATGCTCTGTGTCAGGGGGAATTTTTACTACATCGCCTTTTCGAATTAACTGAGCGGGCTTGCCTTTTTCCTGATAAAAACCCGTGCCATCAGTAACAAGTAGAATTTGTCCACCAGGATGCTTGTGCCAGTTCGTTCTTGCACCCGGCTCAAAAGTTACGTTGCCAATCGTGGTACTATATGTACTGTCATTGTTTACAAGCATTTGAAGCCATGCTGTACCGGTAAAGTTGTTGTTGGTAATTTTATCTCCTTTAGGAAAAATAAACTCTGTTTTATATTTCATAGCTATCTCGTGCTTATTATTATCATTACAAGCAACAAATAAAATCGTCAGAAATAATGTGCTGAATTTTATAATTGTCTTCATCATATTGAAAGTATTGAGTTTTTTATTGCAGGTTTTATTAAAGAATTTATCTAATCTCATTTGGGATTAGCTCCCCGCCGCTCTGCGGTGAAAAAACGTAATTCCAATGATACTCGCCGCTCTGCGGTGAAGTAGTTTATTCTTTCATCGTTTTAAAATTACTTGGACTGTCGGTTTTTTAGTACCTCATCTAAAACGTCCTGTGCATCTTTTGCTTCTTTTTTACCTATAGCTGATTTTATAGTGTTTACGAAATGCCCTAACTTTTCAGGTGTTAAACCGATATTCAAACAGATATCCAAATGTGATTTTAACATCGGTTCTGCACCTCCAATACTACTGATTACGGATATCGCCACCAACTCTCTTTCGGCAAAAGTTAAAATATCACGTTCAAATAGATCAGCGAACAGGTGTTCTTTGAGAAATACATCCATCACGGGAGCAAAAGCGGAATAACCTGTTTTTGGTCCGTCTTGTGGTGTTCCCATAAGTTTCCCTAAAATTTCCCTGCCACGCTCGTATTTGCTTTGGTCCTCATTAATTTGAGATGCTTCAGCTCCCGTTATATCATTAATGCCTTTGGCTTTGCGTTCATTCAAAACTTCCATAAAGGTTTGCAACCCGCGAATACTTCTCGGAAACCCGCAATAGGCATACAGGTGAACGATGACTTCTTTAATCTGGTTGATGGTAAGACCTGCTTCGAGACCAGTATTTAGCGCTGTTTTTAAATTTGATAAATCGCCTTTTGCAGTTAATGCTGCAATGTAAATGATGCTTTGTTCCCCGGGGCCTAATACAGTATTTGTATTCATGTTATTTTGTGCTTTTAAGTTATATGAAAAACAACTTATTGCCATTACTAACACTATGAGTGTTTTGAATTTTATTTTTTTCATATTCTGCAAAATTTGTAGCTAAATGACGTTTCAATTCAATCGCTTCCGAAGAAAATTCATTACTTTATTTCTTACTTCATCAGCATCAAACATCTCTCCAAAATGCGGTGCATCTTTTAAAATAAAAAATTCATTCTGAACCCCCGCAACATTCAACCACGAGCTTAATAACTGGGATTGTTTTGTTGAAACCAGTTGATCTTTTTCACCGTGAATGATCAAAAATGGCGGATCATCTTCATCTACATAAGTAACCGGGCTGGCAGCTTTTGCTAAATCGGGACGTGCAAGTGGCGCTGCACCTATTAACAGGCCTTCGGGAGATTTCTCTTCATTGCTTCCGGGAAATAAAATCAATTCGGCAGGGCCATAAAAGTCTACAACAGCTTTGAAGCTAAACAATTTGCTTGTCCCAGGCATAAAAAATGTCGGTATATTATTATTTTTAGATAAACCAACCAGTGAAGCAAGATGCCCGCCTGCGGAAAAACCCATAATCGCGAAGCGATTTTTGTCAAAGCCATACTTATCGCTATTGTCATAGAGATATGAAACCGCACGATTGCAATCCTGTATCTGGGCAGGGAAAACAGCTTGTGTGCTGAATCGATAGTCGATAGAAGCTAATGCATAACCGCTGCTGACTATTTCTGCCACGGTTTCTTTCATGTAACCCATATCTGCATATTTATCATTGCTTAACCAGCCACCACCGTGGATGAGAATCACTAACGGCACTTTGCCCTTTGTATTTACTGGTAAATAAATATCCAGTAAGTGTTTTTGGATGGTATCGTTGTTGTAACGTACGTTGCCATGCAGAATGGTACCTTTAGGGAAAGCGTCGATAACAGGATTGGTTTGAGAAAAACCATTGGTTGCAACAATTAAAAAGAGAAAGAAAAATTGAATTCTAATTTGTTTCATAGTGAATCTTTTTTTGATATTATCTTATGACTATATTCAGTTTCATAACAATTTCGGTCATGCAATTTAGCACCTTGCAAAGGATATTTTTCTTACTACCTTAAAATTACTGAACATTCAACTATTCTATAAATTGTTCATCCCATTTATTAACGGGCAACCTGTATAAATGCAGGTCATTGGGCAACTTTTACACACATTAACCGCTTTTGATCCCGAATGAGGAGCTTACCGTCTGAAAGTGCAATAGGTGCCCAGTTTTGGGTTGCTCCGCCAATTCCTGAATCCATACCATTCCCTTTTTCAAGTAATACTGCTGATGCAAGCGGCTTAAATGCTGAAGGATCAGGATCAATAAGATATAACTTAGTGGCACCGTCAGTACTTAGCAGCAGACCATCTGCCAGAATCATACTGCCTTTATCGAACGAAGGTGAACGTTGTGTCTTCCACATAATCTGGCCATCCATGCTCATGCATACCAGACCATCGCGCCTACTATTGGTTCCATACTGAGTATAAAAATACCCCTTATATAATATCGCCGGTAGCGTATGCGCACCAAACTCGACAGTCCTGTAAAGTTCCTTCGTGCCATATTGCCCATCTGATTTTTTTTCAATTTGTATCATGACTGCCCCGAGTTCATATCCACCCAAGACAAGTATTTTATTATCACCCGCATAAACTGCACTCGCAACTGGGAATTCGCATTGCCAGTTCGAAAATTTCCACAGGATTTTGCCGGTAAGCGGATCAATTCCAACTACTTTACCGCTGCCATCTCTTGGTGAAGCAGTGACCATTACAACTTGATCCTCTCCGTCAATTTTTACGATGGTCGGACTGACATTTCCAACGAGACCCAACGAAGGAGTTGTCCATTTCAAATTGCCCGTAAGTTTTTCAAAAGCCACAACACCTGCCTGAGGTGTTTGTGAAGCCAGAATTAACAAATCGCCGTAAATCAAAGGACACTGCGAAATTCCGAACATCGGAACTCGATCCCCGCCAAAATCCTTCCAGATGTTTTTCATCCAGCTGGGCTTATGTGTGTTGATGTCGAAGCAATAAAGGTCGCCGTTTTGACCACACGAATAAACAAAGTTGCCATCTGCATTAGGTACACTTCGCGAGCCGGGGAACGGCATAAAGCCCTGAGATTCATAACTGGAATTCCATAGCTCCTTTCCACTGGCAAGGTCAAAACACCGCATGTTATCGCTACCTTTATCATCCCTGTCGAGTAAATAGACTTTGCCGTCTTTTACAACAGGCCCTCCATAACCGATACCAATATTGGCAGTCCATAAAACTTCAGGATCGTTCTCAGGCCAGGTACGAAGAATCCCTTTTTGAGGTGATGTGCTATTTCTTTCGGACCCGAGATACTGTGGCCAATCCTGCGCGTAAAGGCTGGATGCAAAAGCAATCAAAAAAAATGCGATAGCAATAATCGGTTTGTTTTTCATTTTGGGTTTTTCCTTATTAGGTTTTTTTTTTGAACTGTTTACTTACTATGGTTCAACAGAAATCTTGATACGCGAAAACATCACTTTTAGCGATCAAGATTCCTGTTTTTGTATGATTTCTCCCGCGATTCGCAATTTTTCATTGTTTCACGTTTCCGGTTAGATGCCATTTGGTTGTAGTTTATCGCCCATCTTCACTGCCTTTTCAATCAGGTCAAGTCTCGCTTTTCTTGGATCAGGTTTACCAACAGGTTTGCCATCGGATTGGATATCGAGAATCTCGTTCTTTTGGGGACTGTAAACGGGCCATTTCGGCAAACCCAACCCATTAGGATCGCCAGTCTTGGCAAAGTTTACCCAATAGGCGTTCATCATCCTGGCGACCTCTTTGTCCTCGGAAGTCGGAGGCGGCCCGAAGCCTCCTATCCCCAGGTTGTCGAACGCGAAAGAAATATCGGTTCCATGTCCTGGCCCATATTTCATCCGCTCCTTCATGGCAGAAGGTACGTAAGAGAAAAGAAAAATGTAGGCTGGATCACCTGCCGCAGCAAAAGAACTTGCAGTGAACCTTGCAGGCTCCGCCCAGACTTTGTCGGTGTTAAACCTTGTCTGTACCTCAGCGAACTCTTTGTTACCATCAGGATCGTAGGCAGCTTTTGCCTCATCCTTGAGCTCCCCAAACCGTGAAAACAGTTCTTCCTTTGAACTGTTGGCATTCACAAAGGCTCCACCTATTTCCGCACTGCAGTTCCCAATCAGGAGCGGAACACGTGCCTGCCTTCCTTCCTTGTATGCACTCTCAGAAGTCTCAACAACCAGTTTGCCGTCGAGAATCGGGCCTGAATAAATACGCGGACCTCCCTGTCCATCGGTTTCCTGTCCGCCGTCCACGATTTCTTCAACTTTCAGGGCACGTAGTTTGGCCAGTGCGGCTGCATCTGTGCCTTCGATTCCATGTTTATGTGCAAAATTTATTCCGATGGTTTCCGCTGAAACAGGGTAATAAGGACTTGCATTTTCTTTATTGATCGGCCTACCGGTCAAAACGCCATCCCGGCCGCCACCGGAATGACTGATTGCTTTTTGGAAAAGACCTCGCGCGGTTGGTATGGTAAGCAGTGAATGTACCGAAACGCCACCCGCAGAGAAACCGAAAATGGTCACATTTTTAGAATTGCCCCCGAACGCAGTGATATTCTGCTTCACCCACTTAAGCGCGGCGATTTGGTCCATAAAGGCGTAACTACCCTTGGGTTCTTCCGGATGCTCTTTGCTCAAAGCGGGGAAGGCAAAATGTCCGAGGCGCCCCAGACGGTAATTGATGGTAACCAGCATGACTCCTTTTTTGGCAAACTGACCTTCAACACCAGCGCCGGAGCCGCTACCCATCACGAAGGCGCCTCCGTGGATCCATACCATAACCGGCAGCTTTGCTCCGGGTTTTGCCCCGGCAGGCCTCCATATATTAAGGAACAAGCAATCTTCGGACGAGCCCGCCTGAATAGATCCCGGGGGGCCACCCCATCCTGCCGCTGCGCAATTTGCGCCAAACTTGCTTGCATCAAGCTCTCCCTGCCATGCGGCAACGGGTTGAGGAGGACGCCAGCGAAATTCCCCGACCGGTGCAGCAGCATAGGGAATTCCCTTGAAACTTTCGACATCCCCTTCTGTTACGCCGCGTACAATTCCGGAGGCGGTACGAACGGTGGGCGCAGCGGCTGCGATAGCGCTGATTGCTGTTTGTTGTGCAAGTGATGAACAACCAAACAATATTAAAAATCCGGACAATACTTTTTTCATTTCGATAAATTTATTATTTGTAAATAATTGTTTTTCTTTCTATTAAAGAAGTGAAAAGCATAAATTGAAATTTTGTTTTTTCTTATCCTGTTTAATACCTGTTTTAGTTTTCAGCATGTTTAATCAAACCTATTTTCCCGAGCCAGTTTTGTACTTCGACACGTACCCGCTTTTCTTTTTCGCCTTCCATCACGAATAAAATTCCATATATTTCCTCACCCCCTTTTGTTGAATATCCGTCTAATATTTTACTATTGGGGCAAAGCTGTTTAATGGTTTCAAAACTTTTGCCAATGCCATATCCTCCGTTGGTATTAAATGGTACAATCGTTTTTCCGCTTAAATCGTATTGATTTAAAAAACTTTTAATAGGTGGGGGAAGTTGCATTCCCCATGTTGGAAAGCCGATAAAAATCACATCAATCTGATCCATATTTTCGATTTTAGTTTTCAGAGGAGGTAGAAAGCCCGTTTCATTTTCACGTGCCACCTGTTCCACAATTGCACGGTAATTTTGAGGGTAAGGGTTTTCCAATTCCAGGTCGACCAAAGTTCCTCCTGCCTGATCATGGATAATTTCTGCCAAAACTTTTGTATTTTTTGTTCGGGAAAGGAATACTATACTGATGTTTTGGTCTATTTTTGAAGACAAGGAAGCCTGCTCTTGCGAAAAAGCACAGGAGGTTGCCATAAACAAAAAGGAAAGCAGAAAACAAAAATTCTGATACATACGCCTTTGAGTTATAAAGTAATTTCATTTAAAATGGAAACAGGTAACATCTTCTCTGTGTTTAATTACAAAGTGTCACTAGTTGCAGTTTAACCATTCACTGTTTTATTTCTTCGGTGGAGCTTCGACTTTTGAAAATTGCAACACAAATTCCGGTAATCGTTCTCCTGAAATTTTGATAGCTTCTAATTCCGTGTTGAATTGCTGCCATTCCTCTGCAGTCAATTTGACCCCATCGGCACCAATATTTTCGTACATATGTGCCATTTGCGTTGTACCAGGAATAGGTACAATCCACGGTTTTTGTGCCAGTAACCAGGCCAAAGAAAGTTGAGTAGGTGTTGCTTGTTTTTTTACGCTCCACTTTTGTAGTAACGCTAAAAGCGCCAAATTATTTGGTAAGTTTTCTGGTGAAAATCGAGATTCGGCACCACGAATATCGCCTTGAGCAAAACGTGTATTGGCATCAATAGCGCCAGTCAGGAAACCAACACCAAGCGGACTCCAGGGAACGAATCCAATACCTAATTCTTCACAAAGAGGAAGAATGTCTTTATCTGAGCCATGATACAATAAGGAATGTTCATTTTGAATGGCCGTAACCGGGTGCTCATTGTGTGCCCGTCTGACAGTTTGCAGACCTGGTTCTGAAAGCCCATAGTACAAAACCTTTCCTTCTTTAATGAGATCTTTAATAGCTCCCACTACATCTTCGATTGGTACCTGGGGATCGACACGATGTTGGTACAACAAATCAATGCGATCGGTACGAAGACGTTTTAGCATGCCTTCCACTACTATTTTGATATGTCCTGGTTTGCTGTTTAATCCGGGTAATCGTTGTCCGGTTTCCTGGTCTATATTCCAACCAAACTTTGAAGTTATAACGACTTTATCCCGAAAGGGCTCAATGCCCTCACCTAATATTTTTTCTACCTCAAAAGGACCGTAAGCCTCGGCTGCATCAAAAAACGTTACACCATTATCAAAAGCTGTACGTATGATTTTGTGCATTTCGGAACGCATAGGAATAGTCGTTTGATAGGTACGGCTCATATTCTGACAACCCAGACCGGTACTGGAAACTTCCAGTTTTCCACCGAGCTTTCGGCGTCCGGGGAAAACAGATGACGAGGTATTTTGAGCGTTTTGCTGTAGCAAGACTCCTTTACCATCTTGACCCACTACATTTTGTGCACCGGCAGCAGAAACTAATAAAGAACCTCCGGCGAATGTCAAACCTGTTTTAAAAAAATTGCGGCGGTTAAAACCTGTATCCGCTTTCTTGTTGCTTGAATCTTTCATGTTTAGTGTAATTGTAAAGTACTAATATCGAAAGTTGCAATAATTTATAAATCCAGCTTACGTTCTCCTATCCTTTTAACCATTGTCGGATTCCGATGGTCAAAGAAGCTGCTGACTTTCATATCAAGCGTTGTGATGCTTTCCATGTCTCCAGCACTCAGTTCAAAATCGAAAATGTCGAAGTTTTCCTTGATTCGTTCTTTTTTTACGGACTTAGGTATAGCAACTACACCCCTTTGTGTAAGCCAACGAAGAACCACCTGAGCTATACTTTTTTTGTATTTTGTTGCTATGGAAAGTAATAATTCGTTCTGGAAAAGATTGTTCCGGCCCTCGGCAAATGGACCCCACGATTCAATCTGAACGTTGTTGTCAGTTAAGAACTTCTGTGTTTCAATTTGCTGATTGAATGGATGTGTTTCTATCTGGTTTACAGCTGGAACAATTTCATTGAATGTAATTATATCCATAACCCGGTCGGGATGAAAGTTGCTCACACCAATAGCTTTAATCTTTCCCTTTTTGTATAGCTCCTCCATTGCTCTCCACGAACCATGGACATCGCCATAAGGCTGATGGATCAGGTATAAATCCAAATAATCGAGTTGTAGTTTGTTTAATGATTTTTCGATTGCTTTTTTTGTTTTTTCGTAACCGGTATCCTGAACCCAGAGCTTCGTGGTAATAAATAAATCTTCCCTGGCTGCCCCACTTTTTTCAATTGCATTGCCAACTGAAACTTCATTCATATAGGAAGCTGCGGTGTCGATTAACCGATAGCCAGTTTCAATGGCATCGACAACACTGTTTTCACATTCCTGTTGGTCTGTAACCTGAAATACGCCAAATCCTAACAGGGGCATTTCAACCCCGTTATTTAAAACTATTTTTTGCATCATTTATGTTTTACTTTTCAATATTTCTGTATTCTTCATCTGAAACTTTACAGAATTCAAGCTATAGTGTTATGCTTTGGCATTCCTTGCCTGATATTGGATGGACAGTTCTGTTATCGCTTTAAAAATCCCTGTACATTCAAACACTCTCCAAACTGGTCAATCCAATTATCGATTGGCAACCCTTGTTTGCGCATACCAAAGCCATGACCACAAGACATCATAAAATTAGTGTGAATCCGGGTTTGGAGCCGCGCCAGGGGCCGGAGGTGTAAGCAGATGTGAGAAGGACAATGACCCCAACTTCCATCCACCGTTTTGCTTAATATAAACTTCGGTAACCATAAAAGGATTGGTGACTTCATTGCCGCCCACAACGGCTAACAACGTAATTTTGTTTAAGAGAATAGCTGTATTGTCAATAATATTAACCGTTACATCATGGATTTCCGCTTTCTTGTACCAGATCATACCGCCTTTAATAATATTCACTTCCTGTTCTTTACCCCAACTGCCTCCCATGTGCACAAACATCGCTTTTTCGAGAAAAAGATTATCCAGTACATCTGCCTTTTTGTCGGCCATCCACTGCCATTTATCTTTTGAAAGATTAATAATTTCCTGTTCTGAAGTGGTAAAGGTTCTGTTAGTTGGATTTAAACCGGGTTGTCCAAGGGACAGTTGTGCACTCATTATTAAGATAAAGAGTCCGATAATTGTTGTTTTCATACTCCTAAATTTATTTAACATCTAAATATTTACCAAAAAACTCGTTGAGTTTGTTCATTGCCTGAGCTACATATTCAGGAACATAATAGGTTTGAATGTGAGTTGCTCCCGGAATCAAGAATAATTCTTTCTCCTTTGTGCCTGTGGCAAGGTTGAATGCACTGTCGGTCATGTAATAGGTGTCGGCTTTGCTTCCCGCCATCATTAATAGGGGCTGATTGATTAAATCCATGTTGGAGGCTGCGTCAAATTCCATCAGGTCGAGCAAACTACTCATGGTGTACCTGAACGTGGAATTTGGATGCGCATGTGTTCTGTTGTAATAGTAATAGCCTTCGCGATACAGATCAAACGGCATTTTATCTGCCATTTCATCGGTCGTTTTGGTATCGGCAGCATAACGCACTTCGCCACCTGCCGCTTCTAAGGAACGCGCTTCAGAAGCCTGTTTTAAACGTTGTTGAATGGTAGACAATCCTGAATTCATGAATCCATTGCGCCTAACCAACCCGGAATTAAACATGCTCAGTGTGGCCACTGCTTTAAAGCGTTTGTCGGTTTGAGCTGCCTTTAATGAATAGCCGCCGCCACCGCAGATGCCCAATAAGCCCAGACGGTTGACATCTGCTCCTGCATATTGGGTGATGTAATCTGCCATCCCGCGAATATCTTCAATACGAAACGCAGGCTTATCCACATTACGGGGCTGTCCACCGCTGGCACCCTGGTATGACGCATCAGCGACAATGGTGATGTAACCCGATTCTGCCAAATGCTGCGCGTATAATCCGGCTGTCTGCTCTTTAACACCACCATTTGGGTGAGCCACCACCACTACCGGATACTTCTTCGGCGGGTCGTAGTTGGCAGGTGTGTAAATATTGGCAGCAATATCAAGGCCATTTAGTTTATAAGTAACAGGATGGATATTTACTTTTCCTGGTACATTTTCAGTAAGTGCATCCTTGTACACCAGGCCAAAAGGATTGTTAATCTTGGTTTGACCTGAAGCAAAGATACTTATCGACGTTAATATAACTATCAAAATTTGGTTTCTGTTATTTTTCATTTTTAATTTCCTCCCTTAATTTTTTAAATTGCTTTTTTCGAATCAACCATGATCCTAATCACTGATCTAATCCTTTTTCTTTTAGCCATTTCGACATCAAATCGGCAATTTCAATATTGTTTAAATCAGAAAACGGGAAATGGGTATTGCCTTTTATCCCGATTTCAGGCAGATGAACTACCGAAACATCGCCACCGTGCTTGTTTACAGCATCTCTCCACAATCTTGCCATTTCAAGACGTGCCCGCCATCCATCCTGCCCTGGATTATCCATTGGTTTATCGGGAATGTTATCCCCATAGTAAATAATTATAGGGATTTTGGTAAGCTTCGTAAAATCTGATAAAGGCACGTCAAAAGCGGTGAGCATACCTCCGGCCATTGGTATCGGAGCAGGAACTTCTCCTTCGGGAAAAACAAAACCACTTCCCGGCTCGTAAGAAACGATTGCTTTTACATTTTGATTTTTGATAGCGGTTGCCCAGCCCATCCCACCTGAATGTGAATGCGTAACAAGAATTGCCGTGCCAATTTTATCGAACAATGCAGAAATTGCATTCGTATTTACATTCATATCGATAGGTCCAATATTGGGTGTCATCGCGCGGAAATACTGGTTAAGTGTTGCTGTGTCGCGCGCAAACTGAACTCCTTCAAAATAGTTAGGCCAAATACCGACACGAAAGGTTCCAAACCACCCCTGTTCGTCGGGCGTAGGTATAATGGTGCCTGCTACGGTGCTGCGGCCTGCATCTCCTCTTCTTGGCTGGTCGATTAGATAGACCCCAAAATGCCTGCGTAAAAAGATATTCTGAAATCCTTCCCGTCCGTCGGGTGTGGTTTCCCACGTTTTGGAAAACTGTCCGATGCCATGCCACATCAGCAGCGGATATTTGCGGGCATTCACGGGAATCTGGTAAAAGATATAGGCATGATCGCCATGAAAGGTTTGTCCTTCCGGTGTTTGATTATAAGGATTGAAAGTGCCGGGATTCGTAATTACAGTTCCTCCAACAGCAAAGCTGCCTTGCTCCTGAATCATCAATGGCTTCTCTTTGGTTTTGGCAGATGCGATCAGGCTAAGGATGGTCAGCAATAACACGAAGGCCTTCATCCGGTTTGAACGCTGTGTAAAACCAACGCGAGAATCGGTGAACAGAATAGATAGCTGATTATAATTCTCATTTTTCATTTCACCCGTAATTATTCATCAAATATAAGGACTTGCCAGTCAGGTATTGGTATACAGATTACTGAATCCTCTACCATTTTTACTGATTGGACTTATTGAATGGTTACAGCTTTGATGGAATGATTAAATTTGCTTAAGAAAAACAATAACAGATATGGAACGGATTTTCAGATTTGATACGGTAGCTGAATACAATGCCTTGAATAATCACGAAACATTCCACCCTTTGGTTAGCGTAATTGATTTTTCTAAAGCGAATCCAAGGTCATGGGGCGGTGAAAAGAATGTTCGGATAAATTATGGCCTATATTGCGTTTTTCTGAAAGATGTGAAATGCGGCGATTTAAAATATGGACGCAATTACTATGACTATCAGGAAGGTACGTTAGTTTTTGTCGCTCCGGGACAAGTGATGGAAATCGAAACTGACGGACAACTGTATCAGCCTAAAGGAAAGGCGCTTGTGTTTCATCCTGACCTGATTCGCGGGACATCTCTGGCCAAAAGCATCGGTGATTATAACTTTTTCAGCTACAACGCCTACGAAGCCTTGCACCTATCGGAACGTGAAAGGCAGATTGTTCTGGACTGTTTTTCAAAAATAGACTTTGAATTACAGCAAAACATCGACAAGCACAGTAAGAAACTCATTGCTTCAAATATTGAACTGTTTCTGAATTATTGTGACCGTTTTTATGACCGCCAATTCATTACAAGAGACAATGTCAATAAAGGCATTTTGGAAAAGTTTGAAAAACTGCTGAACGGCTATTTTTCATCAGACAAACCTCAGAATTTGGGATTACCCTCTGTTTCATATTGCGCAGAAGAGCTCCACTTGTCTTCCAACTACTTTGGCGATTTGATTAAGAAAGAGACAGGGAAATCAGCCAAGGAATACATTCAGAACAAAATTATTGAGGTTGCCAAAAACAAGACATTTGACACTGATAAAACGGTGAATGAAATCGCTTACGAATTAGGTTTTAAATATCCTCAGCACTTTACGAGGTTGTTTAAAAACGTCACAGGGTACACGCCTAATGAATACAGATCGCGAAATTAACATGAAAAGAGGATGCGTTATCATATAATCACACCCTCTTTATATGTTATAAACCTAATTCTGCTAGCCTATTTGATCTATTCTTCTGCAGAACTATAGAATTATTCCGCAACTTTGATACACATCAACCGGCTTTGATCGCGTATTAATAGTTTACCATCTGCGAGCGCTATTGGTGCCCAGTTTTGACTGGAGCCTCCACCCCTTGATGCCATCGGATCATTGCTTGTTCCAGTCTCCTTAAGTAACTCTGCTGATGCAATCGGTTTAAAACCAGATGGATCTGGATCTATCAGATACAGCGATTTGGCACCGTCGGTAGCCAGAATCAGTCCGTCAGCCAGAATCATGCTGCCTTTATTAAAATCAGGTGTACGCTTTGTTTTCCACATAATCTGGCCGTCCATTTTCATACACACCAGACCGTCACGCCGCTCATTGGTTGAGTATTGGGCATAAAAATAACCATTACACAATAATGGCGGCTTTGTATGTTCGCCAAATTCAATGGTTTTATAAAGTTCTGCTACACCATAACTGCCATCTGTTTTCTTCTCAACTTTTATCATGGCCGCACCAGCCTGGTACCCTCCAATAATGAGAACTTTACCTTCACCGGCATCAAATGCACTTGGGGTTGGAATAGAACATTGCCAGTTCGTATATTCCCACAGAACCTTTCCTGTGAGCGGATCAATTCCAACAACTTTACCGCCGCTGTCCGTTTTTCTGTCAGATGCACTTATCATTACCACATGATCCGCTCCGGCAATTTTTACAATTGCCGGACTTACATATCCAACGGGTCCGATAGCCGGTGTTTTCCATTTCAGATTACCGGTAAGCTTTTCATAAGCGACAACACCCGCCTGGGGAGCCTGTGAAGCCACAATAATCAGATCACCATAGATCAAAGGGCACTGGGTAATTGCCCATCTTGGAATTTCTTCACCACCGAAATCTTTCCAGACATTTTTATTCCAGACGGACTTGTGTGTGTTGATATCGATGCAATACAAGTCGCCGCAAGGACCGCATGAATAAACATAACTGCCATCTGCAATTGGTACACTTCGGGAACCGGGAAACATAACAGATCCGGGAGCCTCATAACCAAAATTCCAGAATTCTTTCCCACTTGAAAGGTCAAAGCACCTGAGATTATCTCCAACCTTGTCATCCCTGTCGAGTAAATAGACCTTACCGTCTTTAACAACAGGTCCGCCATAACCGATGCCCATATTCACAGTCCACAGAACTTCAGGCCCATTCTGAGACCAGGAGCGTAAAATACCTTTCTGGTCTGAAATACTATTTCCGTGAGGTCCAAGATACTGAGGCCAGTCTTGTGCATTGACATTTGCCAAGCAAACAAATAAGACAACCACCGGAATAAATAACTGTCTTTTTTTCATCTTTGTTAATTAATTAAAGGTTGATAATCTGAAATTATTTTATTTTTCAAATATTAATCCTGTAATTTTTAGGCAGATAAAGCTATTCCTTTGACGAAATAAATGCAGAATGGTTTAATCCAATCAACCACGGAATTCAAATATTTCTGAATCTCAACGGACTTAATTGAACATGCTTCTTGAAGAAGTTATCAAAATGGGTGACCTCTGTAAAACCCAGTGCGTATGCGATATCAGATACAGACCATGCACTATGCTTCAACAGAATTTTTGCTTCCTGTACAATGCGTTCGGCAATGATCTGTGATGTTGTTTTCTCGGTTGTATCTTTTACTGCCCTGTTCAGGTGATTTACATGTACATTTAACTGATTTGCATAATCAGAAGCAGCCCGCAGACTTACTGTCTGATGGTTTTCATCTACAGGAAACTGACGTTCAAGCAATTCTAAAAACAAGGTTGAAATTCGTTGGGAAGCATTGAGGGGTTGCTTGTCAGATTTCGCAGAGGGCTGAATCTTCATGGCAAAATGCAACAGTTCAAAGACCAGATTGCGCAAAACATCGTATTTGTGAATATAATCTGATTTGATCTCTTCAAACATCTTTTTGTAAATACCGGTAATTTGTTCCACTTGTTCATCCGACAATTCAAATACATGATTTCCTGCAGATTGAAATACTGAATATTGATTTAAATCACCAAACTTATGGAAAAAGTGCTGATTGAAAATGCAATAAAAACCGTCCTGGATTTTTTCTAAATTTTCACAGTTATAAGGAATCTGGGGATTAGAGAAAAACAGTGCCTGTTTTTTTACGGAAACAGCCTGATCGGCATAATTCATATTAATATCGCCAATCACGAGCATTATTTTATAAAAATCCCTTCTGCTATATGGAATTGGCTTTGTTTTTCCGGGTTCAATAGGCTCATGCTGAAAGACATTGAAATGCCCGATTTCATTGCGGATATTATCAGGAATCCAATTGAATTTCCGTTGATAAAATTCTTCTATGGTTTCAACTTTACTCATTTCCCACAAATTTACTAATTTTATGCTTTCGTTATTGCCCGACATATTTTTTATTGAAAGCGTAAATCAGGCTTACATTCCAAACAAAGTTATTACTTACCTTTATATCAGTTTGAATGATTTTATTAATAACTCCTGGGATTGAAAGCGGAAAAATTTTCCGGTAGACGACGATTCCAATCAAATGTTGTCATCTTATCATAATAATGAGAATTCTATTTTATGATTAATTGACGCTGATACAATCCTAAAAAGAAGCTCCGAATTTTCCCTTTTTAAGCGCTTTTTAGGTTCCAAATCTCGTTAGGGATTCCTTCTGGTTTCCTTCTGGTTTCCTTCGTACCAGGTTCGGGATTAAAAAACAAGCGAAAATGGTCGGTTTTTGCTTAAAAAGTACCCCCTGCCGACCCACCGCCTATTATAATCATAAATTATATATTTATCTTTCATGTGCTCGCTGAGTGTTGGTTCTACAACCTGTTTTATTGATAGCCTTTGTCGAAAGAGATGAATATGCTAATAATCCGGAAATGAAGTTTGCAAGGCTTATTTCGGCATTTTTTTATTTTGGACTCAGATTATTACTCTTTTGCACAAAATACCTTCGCGGTTTCCAAAACTTTGAGGGTAGGAAGCACTGTCGCATCATCTTCCTGAAATCAGAAGCATTGCTTTTATCATTACAAATGACTGGCAACTTACTTCATATTACAAACACGGTGATTAGTGAGGTAATTGTTTGTAATTATAAAAATAGATTATTTACCATTTATTGATGTGAATAATCTCCTTAAGATCTTTCCTTCTTCTTGGATTGGGATTCTCATCAGGATAACCAACTGTCAGGATGCTTACAACAAATTTATTACCGGGAATTCCAAGAACTGACCTGATTTCCTTTTGAGTAAACCATGCAACCCAGCATGTTCCCAAATCAAATGTAATAGCATTTAAAACAATATGTTCTATCGCGATGGAGGTATCCCTGATTATTTGCTTCAGTTCAAATTGCGGTGATGTCTCATCGAGTTCAATGTCTTCACTATTCGCTATTCGTGACGCAATATCCGCGACACAAACAATAAAAACCGGCGCCGTAAGCATCCATTTTTGATTGTGAGAAACAGTTGCCACATCATTTTTAATCTTATCATCTGTAATTACGATAAAATGCCAGGGTTGTGTATTACTGCCCGACGGAGCAAGTCTGGCGCTTTCAATCAAACTATTGATAATACTCATTTCAACCGGTTTGCTTTTGTATTTTCGAATACTCCGGCGTAACTCAATCTCTCTCATAATCGTGTCCTTTATTTTTTTCCCAAAGCCACAGGCAGGGCATAATTTATCGCTTAAACTCGCGCGAGGAATGGCGCTTCAAATATACGTTTTTGAATTTTTCTTCCCACTGATAGATATTAAATCAACACAAAGATCGTGTATTAACCCTTTCCTAAAATATTAAGTGACAATAATATGTTGATATAAATACTTTGTTAAAAAAATGTAAAAATCAGCATACAACACCATAAATCCAGTATATTTCACAACAGAATTAATACAATATTGTTTGATATTTATACATTTTAATAAAAATCGATCATAAATAGTAAAGAAAATATTGTTTATTCAAGAATATAATGTAATATAATATAAACAAGTCATTCAAAAGGATTATGCAAAGTCGGAATAAATCAAAAATTCGCCAAAAAATCATCATGTTGTATTCTATTATTCTCATAGGCAACTTACTCATGAGTTATTCGATTTACATAAGACTAAATAAAATTAATGATGCGGGGAATAGAGTCCGCCACTTAGAGAAGATTATCAGTCAATCTGACTCAATACGATCCATCAATAATAATATAATAATTAGCTCCCTCGGTTCCCTTATTACAAATGACAAATCTTTCCTGGAACCTTGCATTATCAATCAAACAAGCTTTGAACATAACATTGAAGGACTTAGAGAACTTGTCAGGGACAATCCATCGCAAATAAAAAACATAGATTCACTTAGTTTTTATGTGCAGAAATACCTTGATTTTTCCCATAGAGCATTTGAATTAAGAAACAAGAATGATTTAGTCCCGGCCATTTCACTTGCTTTTGCACAAGAAGGCAAAATATATATCGATCGGATTCTCCAAATATCCAATGACATTCGTACGAAAGAAAACAATTTACTTAAACAGGGAAAGGAGTCAAACGACAGTAAAATTGATATCTTCAGGCTTTTTACGCTGTCTTTGTATCTATTAATGAATGTGTTCACTATTCTTTTGGTTTTTGCCCTTCGCAAGAATATGTATCAAAATAAAGAAAAAGAAAGACAGACAGCTGAATTAATTCTTGCTAGGGAAAAAGCTGAAGAAAGCGATCAGTTGAAATTAGCATTTCTTCGGAATATGTCTCACGAAATACGCACACCATTGAACGCAATTATCGGTTTTTCAAATTTGCTGAAAGAAGGAGGTATGAGTAAGTCGGAGATTGAAGAATATACAAGCATAATCAATAAAAGTGGTTACCGGCTTATTGAAATGATAACTAACATTCTTCATATGTCTGCAATACAAACAGGACTTCTTGAAATTAAAGAAAAGCCGATACTAATTGAATCACTTTTTGCTAATTTATTTGCAACCTTTAATCCAATTGCAAAGATGAAGAATATTCAATTAAATTATCATAATGCAAATGACAAATTGAGATTCTTTTATTCCGATGAAGCCAAAGTGTTTCAAATTTTCTCCAATTTAATAAACAATGCAATAAAATTTTCGGAGTCTGGCAATATTGATTATGGTTATGAAATTAAAGAAAATATGATTCATTTCTATGTGAAGGATACCGGCATTGGAATCCCTCCCGAGCTTTACCATCAAATTTTCGAAAGTTTCAGGCAAGCTGACTTAACTCTTACAAGACAATACGAAGGATCAGGATTAGGATTGGCAATTTGCATTGGACTTTTGCAGGCACTTGGAGGCAAAATATGGGTTGAATCTGTTGTCAACAAAGGCTCAACATTTTTCTTTAGTTTGCCTGATAAAAAATTGCAGCATGCTTAAAAATCTGGTAAACATGGTTCTGTGACGGATCGTATGGGTGAATTTTGCGAACCGTTTTTCAAATACTTTTCCTGTTTTCCGAAGGTGATTCTCTGAAAAACAGAATGATTTATTGATCATAAATAAGCGAAAGGTTCTGAAAATAGTAAGTCGAATTAATAGATGTACGCACATATTATTACGAAAGGCTTCGATCGTATAATAAAATATTCAATTTGTTCGATTTTTGATGCTAAAGTCAGCAAACTAAATTTTTTATTAATACTTTTGTTAAACGGGAATAAAATGAAATCAATAAAATAACGCAGGAATGAAAAGATTAAGCTAAGGCGGCAATATCGAAATAAAACAAATACAGGAAAACAATTTTTAATATGGAAATTTACCACCCACATAAACTTCCCCGTGACAGTAAAATAAAGGGGCTAATCTTCGAATTCCTTATGATGTTCCTTGCCATTACGGGTGGTTTTTTCATGGAAAACCTGCGTGAACATTATATCGAACGGCACAAGGAAAAGGAATATATTGAAAGCATGGTAAACGATGTAAGGCAGGATACAACCAGCCTTCAGAGTATTATCGCAACCTGCGAAAGGCAAATTAAAGGAGTTGATAGTTTAAAAGCGGTTCTTGATATTCCGGTTGCGAAAATAGATTACCGAAGAATGTATCATCTGACAATGGATTATATAAATACTTTAGCGTTTTTTTCTCCTGAACAAATTACAATTATCCAGCTCAAAAATTCCGGAGGTTTGAGGCTTATCAGCAATAAATTAGTTTCTGACAGCATTGTTAATTACTATTCGACATACGATTCGCATGTCGAACAGCAAAAATATACAATGAGCTTTCTTCAGGAAACACTCAGACTTGAAATAGCAGCAATGGATTTCAGTACGTTAACAGGTGCAAACCCAAAATTCAGCTTCGATCAGAGTAGATTCAAGGAATTTTATAATCGAACCTTATTCTTTCAATCTCTTTTGAAAAATGAAGTGTTATGGATGAAAAAATATCAGGGACAAAGCAGCTCTCTCCTGAAACATTTGCAAAAGGAATATAAACTCGAGAAGTAAACTCACATAATCAGGAAGAATGCTTTGCCTTTCATGATTCTCCTTGCTGTAAAGGCTACTCTTTATATATCTATTTAACATATCCTGTATTTAAAATAATCTTGATCGCCTTTTCTTTAAACCTCTTATTCTATGCTTTTGTTATTTTGCAAAATTCCAATAGTCTGCTTTTTCTGATTTATAAGATCAAAAGCCTTTCTTTGGTACGGCATCAATTTCTTCTTTTTCACGGTTTATTTTATCCCTGTTTCTGCCCGAACCGAATTGGTAGCTTAGTTTAAACATTATCGGGAACGACATGAGTATATTTCCCTTGTAATGACTCGAAAAATTGGCGGTTTCGATGTCGGTACCCCGGTAAATAAATGATTTGGAAAACGGAATCAGGCTTACAACACTAACTTTGATTTTTTGATTAAAGCTCTTCTCAAGCGAGAAAAAATAAAGGGCATCGCAATAGTAATTATCCTCAATATTATTTCGCTTACTGGCATATTGATAGACAAGAGATAGTGCGATGTCGTGCTTAAAGGAGACAATTGCGGAGAGGCCCGATTCGAATGTCGGATTATGCCTGTTTCCGACGCCATATTGTTTTGTAAGGCTATTGCTAACTGTGTACACATCGAATACACGGAAATAGGGATTAAATGTGGCAATACCGAGTTTAAATGCGCCTAATAATTGAACTCCATACTGATTGATCGTTCCCATATTATGCACCTGTGATTCGAAGGCACTTGTGTCGTTAATAAAAGTCAGGTCATTTATAGCATCGGTAATTCTGTTGTAAAACAATCGGGTAGCAAAATAATTGCCTTTGAACTGAACAGAATGTTCGATAAACAGGCTATTACGAAATTCAGGTTTCAGTGAAGGATTGCCTTTTCGGACGGAATAAGGATCGTCGATTGATATAGCGGGATTTAACTGATATATATTAGGACGATTAACCGAACGATTGAAGGAGAGCTGAATATTCTGTTTGGAAGAAAGTTTATATTTCACTGTGGCATAGGGTAAAAAAGAGAAAGATGTTTTATTAAAGCTATTTTTCAGATCCGAAACTGATTCTTCAGCACGTAATCCTGTACTCAAATCGAACAGTGTATTTTTGAATGAAACAGTTCCGTAAGCAGCATATATCTTTTCGTTATAGTTAAAATCGGGAGATTGTCTGTCTTTCATTTCCTGAAATTTTGCTTTGGCGCCTGCACTGATATTAAATTTTTCGCCAAACGGGGTGATATAATCGACTTTTATACTTGTGCTGTTTTGTCGCGGCTTTACAGTATTTGTTTGCGTAGTTGTGTTATTATCAGTTTCTTCGATGAAATATTCCGTACTGTTTTCTGCCTTCAGATTATAATTGCTTACGTCGAAAGTAATTTCGTGACCGGCTTTTCCGAACAGATGTTTGTAGTAGACCGAATAGAAATTACTTGTGTTGATATCGGTATCTTCTTTTTTAGCCTGCCAGTTTTTATTAATGCTCCCGGTTAATTGTGTATTGGCAGTACCATCGTGCTTATTCGAATAAGGATTGTAGAATCCATAGAAATTAATCTGATTGTGAGCATTTAAGAAATAATCGAACCCGTAATGAAATCTGTGCGACCAGTCTTTTTGCCTTACCTCCTGTGTTGAAGTAATTTCGTTTGTCACCGGGCTTGTCCATGCTTTCCGGTTCGTTTGCTCGGTAATATCGAAATAACTTAATTCCCCATTGTATGATGTATACAAATTTAATTTTTTGAATCCGTAATTCAAACTGTAAGTCGGGAAAAGATAAACTTCGGAACCCGAAGTAGGGATCTCCGCATTGATTTGTCCGCTTATGCCCGCGTCTCGGTCCTCTTTTAATATTATATTTATTGCTCCTGTTACATTGCCATCGTAGTTTGACGTTGGGACGCTAACGATTTCTATTTTATCGATTTGTTTGGGATTGAGCTGACTTATAAAACTTCTGTCGCGTTCTTTACCATTTACAAAAATCATGATATTCCGGCTTCCTTCGAGCGATACATTTTGCATAATATCGACCTGAACACCGGGGATAAGTTTAAGTACGTCGGTCCCGTTATTGGATACATCGAGCATTTTTTTTGTTACAAAGAACGTTGTTTTGTTCTTTTCCGATTTTGCTTTTGCCCGTTCAGCCACAATCACGGATTCCTTAATATTTGTAACGGCTTCGTTCAAACTGATCGTCCCGACATCTATATTGCCTTTACTTTCAATGTTAAGATCTTGTGATACTGTTTTATAGCCTACAAAAGATACTGAAAGGGTGTAATGCCCCTTGTCGATAGCACTTATTTTAAATATCCCTTTTTCATCGCTTGTTGCGCCATGGATCAGTGTCGCGTCGGAAGCCTTTAATAATGAGACACTGGCAAAAGGGATAGTCTGGTTACTTTTTGCTTCAATCAGTTTTCCTGTAACAGTGTGTTTTTCCTGAGCATAAATCGCGGAGAAACAACTTATCGCAACGACTAAAAGTATCATTTTTATGCTTACGATTCGTTGCGCTGAAAATTTCATTAATTTTTTCATATTTCAATTTGTAAATTTTTTGACTGCAAATTGAAATATTATTGGACTGTATTACAACATAATGGGATATATGGCAGGAATTTGTTACCGGCTGAAAGCATTGCAATATGTTGGGAAAATAACTGGTATAAACGGTAAGTTTTTGGTATGAAAGGATTATTTGTATTTGCCCTGTGACGAATCTTATTGCAAAATTCGGTTACCCGAATCAAATGTTATGGCGCCCCGATATTGTTTTAAGAGCAGGTTAAAGTCGCGGGTATTTTGTCGCGAAACAGGAATATCGGCATCAGTTCCCGTAAGTTTTAAATGATATCCTAATGTATTTCCTTTTTGAGAACATACCTTCTTTATATTCACAATAAAGGCCCTGTGCGTTCGCATAATAAATGGAATGGCAGATAGTTGCTGTGCTATATTATTGATTGAATTGCGAATAATCTGTTTTTTGATTTTATTATCAACATTCAGGTAGAAAACAACATAGTTGCCTTCCGATTCTGCATAAATAAACTGGCGGGGATAGAAACTAAGCTCTTCTTTTTTAAGCTGCGAACCGATCCGGAGCAATTCTTCCTTCTGTGCGGGTGATGAGGAAAGGGCCTCGGGTTTGAAATTCTGTTCTATATCGGTGACAAAAAGGTAGCGGTAATTGATAACGGTGAAAAATGCAAAAGGGTATATTCCAATCAGTAAAGCATATCTACATGAATCAAAAAATGTAGCCATATTCCATCTTTGTGAAGGTGCTTCGACAAGAAAACCAGTAAAGTAAATTGCAATCCCTGTTCCCAACAGGATAAGTACAATAGAGATTATTTCCTTTAAGAATGTCCATTCTTCTCGGTTTGAAAAATACCTGATACATTTTAAAAGCTTGATGATGACGATCACGGGAACGGACATTGCACAGCAATAAATTGCCATCGTAAATTGGTAGCTGAAGAATTGTGATTCGTGTGTTTGAAGTGGTTTATAAATGGTGAGGAACAGAAAGCTGAATGCGAATATTATCAGTGATCCGATATATGGTTTTTTTACAATATAGTTTTGAGGATATGTGTTGTTTAGCCATTTACTAATTTGTATTGCCATCTTATTATTGTTTCAGCTTCATTGCCTTTAAAATGAATAACAAAACTAATAAATATCTTATGAAATTCAGTTTAATCTTTCGCCGGATTTGGGAAATGGTTAGCTTGTTTTTGATCCGGGGCGGGAGGGGGAATATGTTTGTAGAGAAAAATAAACAAAGCTACGTCCCAATTTTCGGTCAACAAAGAGCGAATCTTGATAGTAATAGCGTTCTGTTTGTGGTTCGGGGTTTATTCCGCATTATTGTCGGGTATGGGTAAGTTATGAAGTCTTAAAAATGAAAGTTTGTCCCAATATCCCCGCTGAAATACGATTAGGTCGTTTTCGATTTTGAAAAATCCGCATCCGCGAAGTCCGTTGGGGTCTTTCCATTCCAGGATGGCCCAATCCCCGTCCTGGAAAATATTTTCAGGAATGCAGATCATTTCCGCATTCGCAAATTCCTGTTCAAACATTTGCCTGATTGCATCTCGCCCAATTACAGGTTTGTTTGCAACCTGGTGGTTTGTTGCATTATCGGCATAAAGATTTGAAATTGTTTCGACATCGGTCCTGTTGAAGGCGTCAATCCATTTTTCTAAAACTTCTTTTGGTGTCATATTTTTGGTGTTGTTTTAATCCTGATTATTAGCTTCTTGCAGCTCTATGCAGCGCAGAATTTTACCGATAAACTTTCTACAAAGATTTGTACTTCAAATATACGCTTTTCTATCAACAAGGCAGGAGTATTATATCAACTTCCTAAAATCAGAGTTACTGTATTTATCGTTGCAAACGACGGACAACAAACTCCTCCCCGAAAAACGGGGTAGCCTGTTACAGACGAGGAGGATCGTGGAGCGAAACATTTTCTTCTTATTTAAGTCGGCCTAAAAATGTTTTTATCTCCTTTGCAATATATTCCGATTTAAAATGATGCAGGTTGTGTCCGCAATCGAGTTTAATCTGAATATATTTATTTGAAAGCTTTGCAAAATCGTCCTGCGCTTTTATCCAATTTTCAGATCCATGCGAAATACCTAAATTGGTAGTGAACATCAGAATCGGCACATTAGGAGCTCCTAACTCTTTCACTAACATGGCATTCTTATAAACCATTTTACATTCGGCATATACATCATCACTTAAGGCATTCCTGTACGTCAGGTATTTAAGCTGCGCTGTTTCCTGTTCCGAAAGCCCGTCTTTATCGATATAGAAAAGGCCAGGTATCCGATGCAATCCAAAGAAAGTCATATACTTCATAAATGATATTTTCGTAGTATTAGTATTTTCTGCATCATAACTATCAGGCACGGCCATATCTAATCCTATTATTGCTTTTACTTCTCCGGGATAGGTCTTTGCCCAATATATTGCTTCCAATGCCGACATTGAATGGGGCATTAACAGATAGGGTCCGCTTTCCCCGGCTTTCAACAGTGCTTTTCGATCTTCGTCCACCATTGTTTTAACATCTCTTGATAAGCCACTAACCTCCGAATATCCATAACCGAATTTCTCAATAACAACCACCTTATATTGACTGGCTAATTTGGAATACAATATTTTATAATCATAAATAGGGGCTGCCACACCCGAACCCGATAGCAATACAATGGTGGACGTTCCTTCTTTTTTATCAATTCCAGCCACAAACACATTCATATTGAATCCGCCGACCTTAACCAGATTACCCGAAACCTTTATATCTTTCGCTTCTTTTACGAGCATAACATGGTGATAGATAGCCATCACTGAAAAGAAGAAAATTAATAGGAATACGATCAGCAAACCAATATTTCGAACTATCCTTAAGATTTTCTTTATTATATTTTTCATGTGTATATAATTTGTTTTTTAGCGGCCAAATGGAATAGCCATCCGTCAACTGACGGATTCATTCCGATTTGTGATTTTCTAATCATGGCTATTTCATTAGTCGATTCTTTTCTGTCAACGAAGCACGAAAACCCTGCTTATGAAAATTGCCTAGTACACTACTAACTTATCGTTGCTAACGACTGACAATTAATTCCTCCCCGTAAAAACGGGTCCAGATGCTTCGGATTACAAACAAGGAGGATCGGAATTGATGCTTCAATTTATCTTCTTTGAGTCAGAGAATGCCCTTTTCAAAAGCAGTGATTAAATCACCTGATATACTCACTCCGGAGGAATGGGGCGGCAGATTTTCTCTTTCAAACCAGCCTGCTTCTTTAATTTCATTCTCCTCAATTATTATTTGTTGCGTATCGTCGGCCTCGGCAGTAAAACCAAGCATGACTGAAGCGGAGAAGGGCCATGGCTGACTTTTATAATACTTCAGATTCTTAATATCCAACCCAACTTCTTCTTTTACTTCTCTTATAACTGTTTCTTCGATTGATTCTCCAACATCGACATAACCGGCAATGAGTGAATAAAAATCACCTTTATAGTGTTTCCCTTTGGCCAGCAATATTTTATTGTTGCACGTGATGGCTACAATAATGGCAGGTGATATTTTCGGATAGATAACAAGACCGCATTCGGGACAAACAGTTGCCCGCTCATCCTCTTTCAATTCTGTTTTGGAGCCACATCTTCCGCAATATCTATTATTATTGTACCAGGTCATCAATTGCTGACCTACAGACCCAATCCATGCAACCTCTTTGTTTTTCAGGTTTCGTAAAATAAAAATATCATGGAATTCAAATGAAGCATGATTGATCTGAGGTTCAACTATTCCAAAACAATGACTGGAATTGATTGAAAATAAATAAACAGACGATTCGATGCTTTCAGTGAAATCTCTTTTTCTCGGAATTTCATAATCATCTCCTGATTTCTTCAGTAGTACCTCGTTGTCTCTGTAACACAGCAAAAAGTCTTCGTCCCCAATTTCGTGATAATGAAAATACTTGCTATCGAAAAGGCTTGGGCTTATTTCATTTAACATGAATTTTATTTTTAATATTCCTATTCTGAATGATAAACCATAACTAAAGGTTGGTTTATGAATTTGTAAATATAAAAATAGCGTTTTATATATTATCAAATGTAATGAACATTCAAAATAATCGGAAGTATTGCTTTTATGGTTTCAAACGACTGACAACTAAGGCGATGAGGCGATGAGGCGAATGGGAGAGAGGGCGATGGGGCGAGAGTCATCATTAAAGTCATTAAAACAGTCATTGAAAAGTTCATTGGCTTGCCGTCATTAAAAGATCCAGACTGGACATGAACCAAACATAGAGCAGACATAGAGCAAGTGCGAGGAAAATATGGAGCAAACCCCATCCGGGCTGTTTGTGTGAACATTTCGGGCCATTCTCTTTTTTCCGACATTTGATATTTAGTCCAATCCTTTGTAATCTTCATTTTATTTGATTCGTTTGACAGTAGTAAAATATTATATCTATATTTGTCAATTCCAATTTGAAAACAAATTCATAGCGTGAGAAGGGTTTTAAAACATATTGCAGTTTTTTCGTTATGGCTTGCAGGGCTTGTAATCATTGCTCATCTCGTGATCCCTCACGATCACCATTCAGATGATTCTGTTTTCAATAAGGAAAATCATTTTCATGCCGGCAATACAAAACTTCCAGTTAAAGCGCCAATATTTCTATTTCATTGCCATGCTTTAAATAATCTTACGTCGGAGAAAGCATCTCCTGTACTTTTCGTTTACAACGACCTTCCTACTTGTGACCTTTTCACATTGAGTTTCGTTGATTCTGTCGTACCCCAATGTGTTTCGTCATATATTCAAATTGAGGATTCCCAAAATCCGGTAATTGAAACCGATTTCCTTTGTTTATCTCCTTTCCGGGCACCTCCGGCTCTGGTTTAATCCACCATTATCTCAATGATAATCTGGATTTTATAATGGTTTTGGAAAAATCAAAAGGATAAGGGCCGGGCTTCCGGTAAGTCAAAAATGAAAATGCCACAAATGTTGCACTAAATTATTTAGTGTTCTATTCTTTGTGAAACTCAAAGTCTTCAAGACTTAGTTGCAAAAAAGATTTCTCGTAGCAGATTCATCCTGTAAGAATCGGTTCACACGCTCAATCCCGTTCCGTTTTCCAACCGCCAGTTAATAAACATTGAAAACTCACAATCTCATTTTCCATTATGATAGAACGTATTATCCATTTTTCAATAAATAACAAATTTATTGTCGGGTTATTTGTTGTTGCATTAATTGGTTGGGGAACATATTCCTTAACCAAATTGCCAATTGATGCAATCCCCGACATAACGAACAACCAGGTGCAGATAATTGCGCTTGCACCATCTTTGGCAGTTCAGGAGGTAGAGAGTTTTATTACTGCACCAATAGAAGTTGCAGTAGCCAATATACCAAATACAATTGAACTTCGCTCCATTTCCCGTTTAGGTTTATCGGTTATAACTGTTGTGTTTGAGGATGATGTCGATCTTTACTGGGCCAGACAACAATTGAGTGAACGGCTAGAAGAAGCTGAAGAAGAGATACCTGACGGTCTTGCTAAAATAGAACTGGCACCCATTTCTTCCGGTTTGGGCGAAATATACCAGTACCGGCTTGCAGTAGCTAAAGGGTTGGAAATGAAATATACTCCCATGGAACTACGCACTATTCAGGATTGGATTGTGCGTCGTGAAATGCTTGGAACGCCTGATGTTGCTGACATCAACAGCTATGGAGGTTTTGTAAAGCAATACGAAATTGCTGTAAATCCTGAAAGGCTCAGGGGAATGAACCTTACGCTTAACGATATTTTTCAAGCCCTCGAGAAGAACAACGAAAATACAGGGAGTGCTTACATCGATAAAAAACCTACCGCCTATTTTATTCGAGGTATTGGTTTGGTAAAAACCATCGAAGACATCGAAAAGATTGTTGTTAAATCCAATGCATCAGGAATTCCTGTTTTAATTCGCGATGTTGCAACTGTCCAATATGGTAGTGCAACGCGTTATGGCGCTTTGGTTGTCGATACTACCGAAGCTGTTGGAGGTGTGGTGATGATGCTTAAAGGGGCAAATGCTCATGAAGTTGTCGAAAACGTTAAAATGCGCATCGAATCTATTCAAAAATCAATGCCTAAAGGGGTTACTATTGAACCGTTCTTAAATCGTTCCGACCTAGTGGGACGTGCGATTGGAACTGTTTCCAAAAACCTGATTGAAGGGGCATTAATCGTCGTTTTTATTCTCGTACTGTTGTTGGGTAATTTACGTGCCGGACTTGTTGTTGCATCGGTAATTCCTTTGGCAATGCTTTTTGCCGTGTCGCTAATGAACTTTTTTGGGGTATCTGGCAACCTCATGAGCCTGGGAGCTATCGACTTTGGACTGATAGTGGACGGAGCAGTGATCATCGTCGAAAGCGTTGTACATCGAATCTCGATGAGCAAACACCATCATCCGGGAGTGGAAAGGCTTAGTCAGCAACAAATGGACGAAAATGTGTTCGATTCAGCCAAACGGATGATGAGTTCGGCCACTTTCGGGCAGATCATTATACTAATTGTGTATTTGCCAATTATGGCGTTGGTGGGTATCGAAGGTAAAATGTTTCGTCCAATGGCGCAAGTGGTCGCCTTTGCCTTGTTAGGCGCGGCCATCCTTTCGCTGACTTATGTACCAATGGCTTCAGCTTTATTTTTAAGCAAAAAGACTGAACACAAACGCAATTTTTCCGACAGGCTGGTAGATAGTTTTCACAAAGCCTTTAACCCTGTTATTGCATTTGCACTCCGGCGCAAACTGTTGGTGTCCGTTTCAGCCATTGTATTGTTCCTGTTCAGTTTATTTCTGTTTAGTCGTTTGGGAGGTGAGTTTATTCCCCAACTCGAGGAAGGAGACCTTGCAGCAGGTGTTATAACCTTACAGGGAGGGTCACTCAGCAATTCCGTTGAAATGGTTCAAAAAGCCAATAAAATATTGCTTGCTAATTTTCCTGAGATTAAACATGCCGTTTGTAAAATCGGAGCTGGCGAAATTCCCACCGATCCTACACCTATGGAAACAGGCGATTATATTATTACCCTGAAAGATAAAGACGAGTGGACATCAGCGAAAACCCGCGAAGAACTCGTTGCAAAAATGGAAGAAGCTTTGATTCCGCTGGCTGGTGTGAAATTCGAGTTTCAACAACCGATACAAATGCGATTTAATGAATTACTTTCAGGTTCAAAGCAGGATATAGCTGTTAAGATATTTGGTGACAATCTGGACATCCTTGCTGAAAAAGCCGCCAATGTTGAAAAAATTATTCAGCAAATTGAAGGCGTTGAAGATATTAATGTAGAGAAAGTGACGGGACTGGCACAGGTTCAGGTGGAATACAACCGCGACCGACTAGCCCAATATGGACTTTCAATTGATGAGGTAAATCGTGTGCTGCGTGCTGCTTTCGCAGGAAGTCAGGCAGGAGTGGTATTTAATGAGGAAAAGCGCTTCGGATTGGTGGTGAGATTAGATAAAGATTATCGTAAAAGCCTTGATGATGTAAAAAGCCTTTCTGTTGCGCTTCCCAATGGCGGACAAATACCTTTTGATATGATTGCCGATATTCAAATTAAATCGGGTCCCGCACAAGTTTCACGGGAAAATACAAAACGACGCATAACTATTGGGTTTAATGTCCGTGGCCGCGATGTACAGAGCGTTATTAACGAAGTAACCAAACAAATGGATTCAAAAGTACAACTGCCTTCCGGTTACTATGTAACCTATGGAGGACAGTTTCAAAACCTCGTTGCAGCAAAAAACAGGCTCGCAATTGCTGTTCCTGTAGCACTGCTTCTGATATTTGTGTTGTTGTTTTTTACTTTCCATTCGGTAAAACAAACATTGTTAATCTATACGGCAGTACCGATGTCTGCCATTGGGGGAGTGATTGCACTGTATTTAAGGGGCATGAACTTTTCTATTTCGGCGGGCGTAGGTTTCATCGCGTTGTTTGGTGTTGCAGTACTTAATGGTATCGTGTTGATTGCCGAGTTTAACCGCCTCGAAAAGGAGGGCGTTTCTGATATTTACGAACGTGTTCGTCAAGCCCTGCACACCCGTTTGCGACCTGTTTTAATGACGGCTGCAGTGGCATCACTTGGTTTTCTCCCTATGGCATTGTCAACATCAGCGGGTGCTGAAGTTCAGAAACCTTTGGCAACAGTGGTTATTGGGGGATTGATCTCTGCCACTTTTCTGACCTTAGTGATTTTGCCTGTCTTTTATATTATCTTTTCTTCAGCTAAATTCAAGAATACATTCAAACAGAGTTCTGTGAAAACACTATCACTGGTATTGTTTTTCCTTCTCGGTTCATCTTTTTTTAGAACCACAACAGCACAGCAAACCAAAACGATTAATCTGCGTCAGGCAGTTCAAATGGCATTGGACAGCAATCTGGCAGTACGATCATCGGCATATTCGGTTGATGTACAGAGAGCCTTGAAAGGAGCATCATGGGACATCCCTAAAACGGACATAGAAGGCCAATACGGTCAGTTTAATTCGTATACGAAAGACAATAGTTTTACGGTGTCGCAGTCGTTTGCTTTTCCTACTGTTTATTTGAATCAGAATAAACTGGCTAATTCGAATGTAAAAAGCAGCGAATGGCAATTGAAAACTTCACAGCTTGAAATTGCTGTGCAGGTAAAACAGATATATTGGGAATTGGCTTATCTGCATTCCAAACAAAAACTATTCGTTTATCAGGATAGTTTGTATGACGGGTTTCTTCGTGCAGCCGAACTCAGAGCTAAATTAGGTGAAACAAACAGGCTCGAAATGATCAATGCCCGTTCGCAAAGCCTGGAAGTAAAAAACCAGTTAAGACAGGTAATTGCAGATTTGACCATATCGAATCAAAACCTGCAAACCCTTTTAAACACAAAATCATTACTATTCACTGAAGATACAGTACTGCATCGTGCCGATCTTTCTTTGATTGCCGACAGTTCCGCATTGGCCGATAATCCTTCGTTAGGATACATGCACCAACAGGTTGAAATATCACGTTTAGAAAAGAAGGTAGAGCAAAACCGTATGATGCCTGATTTCAGTGTAGGTTACTTCAGTCAAACCTTAAAAGGTACTCAGGATATAAACGATATTCCCAGAACTTTCGGGGCCGGCGACCGTTTTACAGGTATTCAAGCCGGTATTTCGATTCCACTTTGGTTTGCACCTTATGCATCAAAAACAAAGGCCGCCAAATTGAAAGAGCAGGTTGCGCAGACAAACGCTGCGTATTATTCGAAATCACTTACAGGTAGTTATCGTTCATTGCTGGGCGAATACACGAAATACAGTAACAGTGTTGACTATTACGAAAAACAAGCTGTGCCTGAAGCTAATTTAATTATTGATCAGGCTACGCGTAGTTACAAAGCCGGGGCTATGGATTATCTTGATTACATTCTGAATCTTAGCCGTGCATTAAGCATAAAGCAAAACTACCTTGATGCGCTAAATAACTACAATCAAACTATTATTTCCATTGATTTTATAACAGGTAAAATATTTTAAATTCCGATGATGACACAAAATAAATTTATTGCATCAGTCCTGATTTCAGCTTTCCTCCTTACGTTGGTATCCTGCGGCGGGGGAACAAAGAGCGCTGCTGAAACCAAACCAGAAGAAGTGCTTCCCGAAGATATCGTCGAGTTACGGGCCGACCAGATCAAATTGGCCAATATCGAAACCGGAGCAATTGAACTACAATCATTAAGTGGTACACTCAAAGTAAGTGGCACAGTTGCCGCTGCACCTCAAAACATGGCAACTGTTTCTATGCCATTGGGAGGATTTGTTAAAAGCACAACACTAATGCCCGGCAATCTGGTTCGGAAAGGGCAGACCCTTGCGATTCTCGAAAACCAGGAGTTTGTGGATATTCAGCAAAATTACCTTGAAGCAAGAAACAAGTTTGAATTTGCGGAGGCTGAATTTAAACGTCATACTGAACTTTATAAGAACGATGTATATTCACAACAAAACCTTCAACAGGTAACATCCGATTACAAAAACCTTAAGGCGCAAGTAAAAGCACTGGAACAAAAACTTGCACTAATTAATATTAATCCGGCTAATCTTCACGAAGATGATATCAGCAGTTCTGTGGCCCTGGTTTCTCCTATTTCTGGTTTTGTGAAGGCGGTAAATGTAAACATTGGCAAATTCGTTTCTCCTTCGGATGTATTGTTCGAGATTGTTAACAGCGACAAACTTTTCCTTGAACTTACCTTGTTTGAAAAAGATGCTGATAAAGTATCGACGGGTCAGAAAATCAGGTTTTTTATTAATAATGAAACTGAGCAGCACGAAGCTGTAATCTACCAAACCGGAAAGTCTATTAATGCGGACAAAACTTATAAGGTGTATGCAAGCATTCCGGTTATATGCAAAAATGTATTGCCCGGAATGTACGTGAACGCCATTATTGAGTCCTCCAGTAACAAAGTTACAGCCCTGCCCTCGGATGCCATTGTTAGTTTCGATGATAAGGATTACATCTTCGTTTTCGACAAGGACAAAGAAGAAGGCGGACAACCTTTTACAGAATATCGAATTATTGAAGTACACAAAGGCGTTTCAGACGGCGGATACACTGAAATTACACTTCCTGCAGGTTTTGACATCAGTACGGCAAAAGTCGTAATAAAAGGCGCATATAATCTGCTTTCGGCTAAGAAAAATGCAGGGGAGATGGCATGCTAAAGTGATCAGGTAGATTTATACACTCATTCAGACCCTCAGGATTTTCAAAAACTTGAGGGTCTCCTATTATTCCTATATTTGCGCCCAATAATTAATGAGTGGAATGGTAAGAGGATTATTCGTCATTTTTGGGGTCCTGGGGATAGGTAGCCTCGTTAGCATAGCCATTAATGGGCTGGTTCCAGGTAGTGTTGTCGGGATGTTGCTAATGTTTGTTGGACTTCAAACCCGTATTATTAAACCTGAATGGGTTGCTGCCACGGCCAATGCGCTTACAGGTAATATGGCGCTGTTTTTTGTTCCGGCCGGAGTTGGAATAATGGTTGCTTTCGATATTCTCGCAAAATCGTGGCACGAGATTGTGTTTATTTCCCTGGTGAGCACTGTATGTGTAATTGCGGCAGTGGGGCTTACCCAACAATGGATGGAAAGGAGACGGCGGTGAGAGAAATTCTAACTTCAGAGGTTTCCATCCTTGCTTTTACGCTGGGAATATACGTTGTGGCAAGCTGGGTTTACCAAAAAACCAGATTTGCCCTTCTGCATCCTGTTTTAGTTACAATTGCTATAATTATTGTGTTGCTTCTCACTTTTAATGTCGATTATTTAACTTACCAAAAAGGTTCGCATTTGATCGATTTTATGCTGGGACCGTCAGTTGTTGCGTTGGGATATACACTTTATACCCAAATGGCGAGCATTAAGGAAAATGTGGTGAGTATTCTTACTGCACTTTTTGTTGGCAGCGTGACAGGAATTGGCAGTATCTTAATCCTTGCAAAGATACTTGGCAGTTCCAATATGCTGGCCGTAACGTTAGCTCCCAAGTCAGTAACCACACCTATTGCAATGGCAATTTCGGAGCGGTTTGGTGGCATTCCTTCCCTGACTGCAGTCGTTGTTGTTGCCATTGGGATTATTGGTGGTATAGCAGGTCCCTGGGTTCTCAGAGTTCTAAAAGTTGACAGTAAGATCGCAATTGGTTTGGCGTTGGGAGCATCTGCTCACGGATTAGGTACTGCCCGCGCGATGGAACTCGGCGCTATCGAAGGGGCCATTGGTGGTCTGGCCATTGGGATTATGGGTTTAATGACGGCATTGATTGCCCCCTTCTTTTTAGCTTAAGTACTATTTTAATCTAAGAATGCGATCCAAAAATTCCAGTGAACAATGCGTCGGGTAATATACGTTTGAGAACTACTGCCAATTTTTGTTCAGCAGTTGAGATTATATAAGATGAGCGTGGATTCTTCTGTTTATTTACAGATGAAATGTGTATATTAGTCAAAAATTAGAGATATCAGATGGAAATAATAAATCGTTATATCGAAGAAAATAAAGAGCGCTTTCTTGAAGAGCTTTTTGGATTAATCAGAATCCCCTCAATCAGTTCGTTGAGCGAAAACCGCCCCGAAATGGATAAGGCTGCCACCTATTGGGTTAAAATACTGAATGAAGCAGGTGCCGACCGCGCCGAAATCTTTGAAACTGCTGGCAACCCTGTTGTTTTTGCGGAGAAGATTATCGATCCTTCAAAACCCACTGTTTTGGTTTATGGGCATATGGATGTGATGCCCGTTGATCCGCTTGATCAGTGGAAATCGGATCCATTCGAACCTGAAGTCCGTGACGGAAGAATATGGGCTCGCGGGGCGAATGACGATAAAGGCCAATCCTTTATGCATGCAAAGGCTTTCGAGTTTATGGTCAGGACCAATACCTTACCATGTAATGTGAAGTTTTTGATAGAAGGGGAGGAGGAAGTTGGTTCGGTAAATCTTGCGGCTTTCTGCACAGCGCATAAAGAGCTATTGAAAGCTGACATTATCCTTGTTTCCGATACAGGGATGATCGCCCGCGATATTCCGTCAATCACGGTGGGCCTTCGCGGACTTGCTTACTGGCAGGTTGAAGTTACGGGTCCGGATCGTGATCTTCATTCTGGCTTATTTGGCGGAGCTGTCGCCAATCCTGTAAACGAATTGTGTAAAATGATTGCCGGTCTAACCGATGCCGATCATCACATCACGCTCCCCGGATTTTATGATGATGTAATCGAAGTATCCGCCACGGAGCGGGCAATGCTCGCAGAAGCTCCTTTTGATGAAACAAATTATCGTTCAGCAATAGGTGTTAATGCTTTGCAGGGTGAAGTTGGTTTTACAACAATGGAGCGAACCGGCATCCGTCCTACATTTGATGTATGCGGAATATGGGGCGGTTATGTAGGAGAAGGCGCTAAAACAATTCTTCCTTCAAAGGCTTATGCAAAAATCAGCGCACGACTTGTTCCCAACCAGGATCATCATAAGATAGCGGATCTTTTCAAAACATGGTTTGAATCTATCGCTGCTCCTTCTGTTAAGGTTGAGGTGACGTCGCTTCATGGCGGACAAGGTTATGTCTGTCCGATCGATTTGCCTGCTTATCGTGCGGCAGAAGCAGCTTATCAGGATGTTTTCGGACTTCGCCCTGTCCCTGTCAGAAGCGGGGGAAGTATTCCGATTATTTCTTCTTTTGAAGAGATATTAGGCATAAAAACGATATTAATGGGATTTGGGTTAGAGTCGGATGCCATACATTCTCCTAACGAGAATTTCGCCTTGGAGAACTTTTACAACGGAATCAGAACTATTGTGCGGTTTTATCATCATTTTACGAATTGATTCAGAGGTGGGAGGGGAGAATAGAGTGATGGAGAGCCTGAAAGATGGGGGAGACTGAGAGAGAAAAAAGGAATGGGGCGATAAGGCGATAGGGTGAAATGGCAACAATTTGTTCAATTGACATCCATAATTGGCTATTATGTAATTTTTTTTATTAAACCCAACACGAACGTAACAGAGTGTACGATAATCCTGAAGTTTCGGGATCTCTTTTGATCGAAAAATACGGTTTACTATGGATCAAGCTTAAAAGTCGGGGGATAAAAATTATGAAAGAAAAGAGCAACGCATCGTCCATTTCCGTCCATCTCCGTCCATTTCAATAAAAGTTAATCCAGACTATACGTTTTTTCCTTACCTTTATCTATCGATAAAGGCGCCCCACTTCCTCCGTACCTGGTCCGTATCAACTCCTGACCTTCCTCGTACCAAATCCGGGTTCTTTTTT
>JAATGF010000044.1 GCA_015654795.1 Bacteroidales bacterium | reverse complement strand
GCAACAGTATTATTTGCTTTTAATTGTACTTATATATTTGATATATAGATATTTAAAGGCTTATGCATCTTTATAACGCAACGATAATGCAACGTTATTGCAACACCTGTCCGCAAACTCCTTCCCGGTAAAGTGTTGCAATAATGTTACTTTATTATTCATTTTTATGCTGTATATTATTATATATCAATATATTATCCAACTAAATAATGTTGCATCAAATGATAAAGCCGGGAGCCGGTTTTATGCAACACACTATTCATGTTAATCAGGATCTGCTGGAAAACCCGAAGAAGATTAGAAAGACCTCAGAGAGGTCACATTATTTATAGAAAATGGATCATGAGATGCCAATCGGGAACGGGATTTCGTGCTACAAAGCTTCGTGTTGGGTCTCCTCTCTCAACCACACAAAGCCTTACTTATTGCCAACCGTACTTCTTCTATCTGGTCAATTGATAAGCATTAATCAAAAGTTTTGGTGAAAGGCTTAATCTTATAGTCAGTTTGCGAATCATATCAACCGTTAGGTTTGTTTTAGTTTCTCCGCCCTGTCAGCGATGTTTTTAAAATATTGTGAATCTGAATTTATTTGGTCAAATCTTTTCCCTAAAATTTCTCTCCTATTCATTGCGGAGTCAAGTCCTGTGAGTTTAATTACTCTCTTTTGTCTTTGATTGTCGTTAATATTTCCAAGCCGGTTAATCAAGTCTTCTCTGAAATCAATCTTTTTTATTTCTTCATTATCTATTAATGTCTTACAAGCGGCAAATACTTCATCCTCATTTTCCGAGAATAATGCGAGTTCAATTAACTGAACTTTGTCAGGAAATGGCAATCGCCCAAGTAATGGATAACCACCTCCTTGTAATTCTGCATTAACTCGGTAATAAAGCCATTTGTATCCAGTTTTATTGTCCAGGTATGTTTCGGTCCAATTTTCATTGTCTCTATCAACAAGTTGCATTTGTTTTTTTAACCGCATGATAATAGAATCGTCTGCAATTAGATATTTTGTCAATCTGTTTTTATTCTCTTTCAATGTTGACTGACTTTTTAGAATGATGTATAACGTTTTATTGCTAAGAAGGTCAGGAGTTTTCCAATAGAATTACTATGCAAAGCGGCCTTTCAAATATACTAATTTTCTGTCATCAAATCATAAAAAGCGGAATTGCCGGGAAGCTTGCTGTTGTGGGATTCATTCAGCACTAAACATCTATCGAAATACTAACTTTTCCACCCAATCCTTTTTCCACAATATCAAAAAGTGTGCTCAGTGTAATATTACTGCCATCATTCTCAACACGTGAAATATAAGTTCTTTTCTTGTCAATAATTTGTCCCAGTTCTTCCTGAGTCATATGGCGAGATTCTCGTGCCTTTTTTAACAAAAGTCCTATTTTAAAAGATTCGGTTTCTCGCTCAAGGTTATCGCGTCTTTCTGTTCCTTTTTCTCCGTATACCTGATCTTTTATCTGAGACCACGTTGAAATATCTTTGTTGTTATTTTGTGCTTTCATAATACGCTTTCATTAATTTTTTGGCTTTCTCAATTTCACCTTTGGGCGTTTTCTGGCTCTTTTTTTGAAACCCATTAAGAAGGATTACTAATTTCCCTTTGTCGAAAAAACAGAAAACCCTCCAAATATCACTGCCTAACTGAATTCTTGCTTCGTATAACCCATCCGTTTCAGCAATGAGTTTTAGATAAGTTGTTGGAATCCGCTCTAAAGTCTCAATAGCTTCTAATATTTTGAAGATTTTATCCTGGACTTTTTTGGGTTGTTTTCTTAAAAAGTCTTCAAAATAATTTTTGTATGCAATTATCTCTCGGATTTTCTCCATGTCTCAATCAAGAATACACAAAGGTAACTTTAAAGTTACAATTTTTCAAATTTCTGATAAAATGTTTTTGTTCTATTATGCACCATAAACTTCTGTTGCCAATTGTGCAGGAGTTTCCAGATAAAATTACCACGCAAAGTGGCCTTTCAAATATACTAATTTTCTGTCAACAAAGCACCGAAACCCTGCGCAGGTAGCTTGTTAAAACCGTACTTCTTCTATCTGGTCAATTGATAATCACTAATCAAAAGTTTTGGTGAAAGGCTTAATCTTGTAGTCAGTTTGCGAATCATATCGACAGTCAATTTACGTTTACGATTTAATACCTCAGAGACCCGACTTTTTCCGCCGATCTCATTCACTAAATCAATTTGCTTTAACTGCATTTCTTCCATTCTGATCTTAATCGCTTCAATTGGATCAGGAGCCTCAATTGGATAATGTTTTTTTTCATACTCATCAACCATTAATCCAAGCAAGTCCGCTTCGTCACTTTCTGGTGTACCAATTACGGCATCAAAAATGACCTCAAGTCTTTTCAACGCTTTTTTATAATCGAGTTCTGATTTTATCGGTTGTATATTCATAGCTTTATCTTTCTAAATCAAGTTCGCGTCAATTTTATCGTACTCTGCATGTGTTCCAATAAAACGGACAAAAATCAGACTTCGGGAAGCTTGCTGCTGACAGTTAACGATTTATTTGTCTTTGTTCTTAATCATATATGGCTCAAAGAATGGCAAATCAACCTCGTAAACAGTCTTAGGTTTGACTCCAAGTTGAACTCGTTTAAACATTTCAACTAATTTCTCACCATCTACAAGCTCAACTTGAGGTGCACCGTCTCTATTTGCTTCTTTGATTGCGTCCGATGAAAAAGTTCCTGTTGTCATTATAATTCCTTTTTCTGCTCGGCCAATCATTGCATTTCTAAAATCTCCAACTTCAGCTCTTGATACAGTTCCTTTGTACCTTTTACATTGAAACAAAACTTTAAAACTTACAAAAGGATTCATTTCAAGCGTCCCATATCCATCAATCCCTCCATCATGGGATTGTCCTGTAACTACAACCTTTTCAAAGCCAGATTCTCTTAATAGTCTTTGGCATATTCTTTCAAAGCCCTCAGGTGTCAGACTTTGTAGAACTTGTAATAAATCAGTCATTTTAGTTGGCTGTATATCGTCTGGCTCGCTTTCTTCTTGCTCTTCAATAATTTCCTTTTCAGATTTATCCAACTTTGCTTTACGATGGATATCAACCCATTTTAAAAATATTACCCGTGCCTGTTCGTCAGTCAGAGTTGTATTCTCTCCTTTTGCAGATAATGCCCAAATACCATGTTGAGAAGTATCTAAAAGCCCTTCCCATGCAAGGTATTGTCTAGCCCAAGCCACTTGATTATAATATCTCGATTGACCAGAATTGAGTAATTCATTCAACTTATCCTCGTGCAAGTCAAGATTTTCAGCAATTATATCAGCTGCTTCTCTCGGTTTTGCAGAACCGCCCAATTGCCTTAATGCATCGAGAAGTGGTCCAAACCACCGAACAAATTCTGCATGACTATTTTTCTTTTTTGCCATAAGTAATAATTTTTCAAGTTGCAACTAGAATTGGCTCTAATGTCTTGCAACTATATGCAGAGCAGTGGTTTACAATAAACCTCCTACGAAGCGTTACTTTTCAATTGTCTAATTTTCTGACCACGAAGCACTGACACATTGCGCGGGTAGTCTTCTGTTAAATACCGCTTATGTTTATCCTTGTTAAAATATTGAGTCAAGTTTAATATGTCTGTACCTTATTTTGCCTAACCAAAGATAAGTAAATACAGCTGGTTTTGGGAGTATAACCCTACCTAAAGATTCGTTTATTTATTTGTAAATGTAACAATACTTTTTTTATAGATTATCGAATGTCCTTGAAATTTTCCTCAGGAAGTAGGTGTATATTTTTCAGGACAAGACACTGCATTTATCGTTACAAGAGAGGGGCATCACAAAATGATTATAATTACTGCCCGTTTATTTATCTTTTCTGTAATCCTGTTTGGTAATTTTGGTACAAAATTACTGAGAAATAATTTTAATTCCAAATTTTGTGAATTCTCTTTTAAAATACCATATCGTTACACAACAACCAGACAATAAGAATTTTAACCGGGAATTCCCCTTGTTTGCAATGTGTGATACGTTGTTTAAAGTTTGTAACTCGCCTTCAAATTTCTTCGTTCCAGTTTTGTATTTGGTGTATATCATCTATTTTTAAAACCCGGATTACAACAGAAAACCCGGTCAAAAACCGGGTTCTCCTACCAAACTAATCACTAACCTTTATCTAAACAAAAAACAAACTTACATTTTCAGTAATTTCTTTAACAACTCGGGAATATCAGAAGGTTGTCGGGCGACTTGCACCCCTGCATTTTCGAACGCTTCTATTTTCTCGGCCGCTGTTCCTGTTCCGCTCGAAATAATGGCGCCCGCATGTCCCATTCGCTTACCCGCCGGAGCTGTTTGTCCTGCTATAAAACTAACAACTGGCTTCGAAATATGTTCTATGATATATTTTGCTGCCCGTTCTTCGGCATCGCCGCCAATCTCGCCAATTAATACAACAGCATCAGTATCGGCATCATCTTCAAACATTTGCAGCAATTCCTGGTAATACAATCCGGCCACGGGATCACCGCCAATTCCGACACAGGTACTTTGTCCCAGACCATTATAAGTTAGTTGATAAACCATTTCATAAGTTAAGGTACCGCTTCGACTCATCAATCCAATACTTCCTTTTTTGAAGATGCTTCCCGGCAGAATACCCACCAATGCTTCGTCAGGTGAAATAAGGCCCGGGCAATTCGCGCCGATTAGTTTTGTCCCTCTCTTCGTCAGGTAAGGCGTAATTTTAACCATGTCCAGCGTCGGAACCCCTTCGGAGATGGCAATCACGAGTTCAATTCCCGCTTCCGCGGCTTCGAGCACTGCATCAGCGGCATACGCTGCCGGAACAAATATAATTGAGGTATTGGCGCCTGTCTCTTTCACTGCATCCGCCACCGTATTATAGACTGGGACCCCACTCACAGATTGCCCCTTTTTACCCGGCGAAATACCTCCAACTACCTTAGTGCCATAATCGATCATCTTCTGTGTGTGAAAACTTCCGTCGCGTCCTGTAATTCCCTGTACAAGTAATCGTGTATTTTTATTGACTAAAATGCTCATATCTTTGGTTTAATTAGATTATCTTAAAAAATCTTCGCTAAGGCTGATAGCCTTCTGCGCCGCCTCACTCATTGTTTCGACGGTCGGGAGATTGGCTTTCTTCAAAATTTCGAGGCCCTCCTTTGAGTTCGTTCCCGAAAGCCTTATCACAATCGGAATCGTAATCTTAATCTGTTCGAGCGCTGCAATCAGACCTTTGGCTACATCGTCGCAACGTGTGATTCCCCCAAAGATATTAATCATCACAACTTTCACCCCTTTATCCGAGAGAATCAGATTCATTGCGTCAATCACCTTCTGGGGGTTGGAACTTCCGCCAATATCAAGAAAATTAGCGGGTTCGCCTCCATAAAGTTTGATCATATCCATTGTTGCCATAGCCAGACCTGCTCCGTTTACCATGCAACCAATCGAACCATCAAGCCGAATGTAAGTAAGACCTTTTGTTTTGGCATCGATCTCCTTAATTTCATCTTCAGAGGGCTCGTTCAATGCGAGAATAACAGGTTGACGAAAAGAGGCATTGTCATCAAAAGTCATTTTCCCGTCAAGCGCCAACAACTTATTGTCGGATGTAACGACCAATGGATTAATCTCGACGAGCGAAGCGTCGGCATCGATAAAAACTTTATATAGCTTTTGAAAAAGATCACTTGCCTGGTTGACAAGTTTAAGATCGTCGAAAAGGGCAAACGCGATTTTACGGGCAAAAAATGGGGCCATTCCCAAATCGGGATCAACAGTAAATTTAAGAATCGCATCAGGATTATCTTTTGCCACCTCTTCAATCTCGACACCACCTTCGCGGCTAACCATAAATACGGCAGATTTTGTATTTCTGTCGATCGTAATCCCCGCATATATCTCGCTTACAAACGAAACACCCTGTGCAACAAGTACTTTCTTTACGGTATATCCTTTAATGTCCATACCCAGGATCTTTTCGGCAGCAGCTGTTGCCTCATCGGCATTTCGGACAAGTTTAACGCCGCCGGCTTTTCCCCTGCCTCCTGTAAGGACCTGTGCTTTAACAACTACAGGAAACCCAAGTTGTTCGGCCGCTGTCTGAACTTCTGCAACGGTGTAACACAATACTTCTTTCGTAACGGGGATTTCGTAATGCGATAAAATCTCTTTAGCCTGATATTCATGAATTTTCATATTCCGATTAATTAGTTCCTTAAAATTCTTATTTATTATTCGATTAACATGCTGGTTTCAGAAATTACAACTACATTAACATTTTGAATTCCAAAATAGTTTTTGAATTGGAACCAAGATTTAAATTATTAGGATAAAAAAATTATTTTTGGAAGACTCGTAATAAAATCTGTTTTATATCAGCTTTTTGTACGACAAATATGTATTCTTTTGCGCCGAAAAAATAAAAAGTATGTGGTCGAAATTATTCTTGCAAATCCGTTCCTATATCGTTATGGTAATTGGTTTGTCCCTTTATTCCTTTGGAATTACTGCCTTCCTGATCCCGCTTAAGATTGCGGGCGGCGGAGTTACCGGAATTTCAATGCTCGTTTATTATGCCACAGGATTCGGAACTGGTTATACATATTTCATTATCAATATATTCCTGATTATCCTGGCCATTAAAGTGCTCGGCGCAAACTTTGGCATCAAAACGATTTTCAACATGTCCATCATGTCGGTATTGCTAAATGTAATGCAGAACTATATTACCGAGCCAATCCTGAACGACTTTTTCTTATCATCTGTTTTAAGCGGAATCATGGGTGGGGTTGGAATAGGGATTATCTTCAACGAAGGTGGCAGCCTTGGCGGAACGGATATTATCGCCATGATTATCAACAAATACCGGAATATCAGTCCGGGAAGGATCATCATGTATTGCGATGTTATCATTATTGCATCCTCATTTCTTGTATTGCACTCGGTCGAAAAACTGGTTTACGGCTATGTTGCAATGTGGGTGGTGGCTTATTCGATCGATGCTTTCCTCACCGGTGCTCAGCAATCAGTGCAATTGTTTATCGTCTCCGAGAAATATGAACAAATTGCCGATTTTATCTCTAAAGAATCGCGGCGCGGATTAACCGTTTTTGATGGGACGGGTTGGTACACCCGGCAAAATGTAAAAGTTATCATGACTGTTGTGCGGCAAAGAGAATCGCCCGAAATTTTTCGCAAAATTAAAGAATTGGATCCCAACGCATTTATCTCGTTAAACTCAGTTATGGGCGTTTATGGCAAAGGTTTTGATAAACTCAAGTACTGATTATTTCCTCAATTCATTAATTTAGCCGATTATCAATCATAACGGGTATTAAATGAAACTCGCTCCGTTTTTATCATGACGAGTTCCCGGGCGTGTAAAAACTTCTTTAAAATATTTACGGATGAGCAAACGCAGAATTTATTGGATAACAGGATTAGTAATCATTGCATTAGTCATATTCTTAACGTTTAGATTTATACACTATTATCAAAAATTACCGCCGCTTGGCGACGATGTTGTGGTTACTGTTCCCGAACCAAAGTTGCTTTACGGATTGCCTGCGGATTCATTCCATATCGAAGTGAGTTTTATTGCAAGGAATCAAAATCTCTCTGATATTTTGATTGACCGCGGCGTTTCGGCACAAGTTGTTGATCAGATTGCGAAAAATTCGGTCTCCGTATTTGATGTTCGAAAGATGAAAGCCGGAAACCAGTACACGATGTTTTACTCGAAGGATGCAGCACGATCTCCCCGATTTCTGGCTTATCAAAATAATGGAGTTGACTATTACCTCTATTCTCTCACCGACTCAATGAACGTGTCGGCAGGGAAACACGATGTGATTTCAAAAAGGCAAACATTTACGGGTGTGATCAACTCATCGCTCTGGAATACAATGAAGGATAGTAATATTAGTCCCTTATTAGCTGTTGAACTATCCGATATTTATGCCTGGACCATCGATTTCTTCGCTATTCAGAAAGGCGATCGCTTCACCGTTATTTATGATGAAGATTTTGTGAATGGTGAGTCAATCGGATTGGGGAAAATCTATTCTGCATCATTCACCCAGGGTGGAACGACCTCGTTTGCCATCCGATTTACACAGGAAGATGGGGATAGCTTCTTCGACGAAAAAGGGAACAGTCTGCGAAAAGCTTTTCTGAAGGCACCATTAAAATTCTCACGAATCAGTTCCCGTTTTTCAAACAACAGGATGCATCCTGTATTACGAATCGTGCGGCCTCACCATGGAGTTGATTATGCCGCCGCAACTGGAACGCCGGTTTACACAATCGGTGATGGCGTTGTCCTTCAAAAAAGCTATCAACCTGCTGGCGGAGGTAATTTTGTGAAAATCAGGCATAATTCAGTTTACACGACCACTTATATGCACTTGTCGAAATTTGCTGCTGGCCTTAAAGCCGGGCAACGGGTTAAGCAGGGCGAAGTAATTGGTTATGTTGGAGCTACGGGATTGGCATCAGGACCTCACCTCGATTTCAGGGTGTATGTAGGAGGAACAGCTGTTGATCCGCTAACCATTAAGTCAGAACCTGCGGAACCTGTTAAACCAGCCAATCTTGGCAAATTCAATACTTTGCGCGATTCTGTAGTTAAACTGCTAAATATTAAAGTTTTGTGATGGATCCATACTTTGACGACAGGAAAGTACGTTGTTAAAACATTTTGCTATATTGCAAATAAAGCTTTTTAATTCCGGCGCTATGACGTTTAGTATGGGGGAATAAAAAATGGCTCTATGTTACAGAGCCATCTAACTTTATTCCGGAACGCCGTTTTGCACATGTTTTCTCGACTTTCCTTCCTGAAGCATTACATCAGCTACAAATTGCCTGATTTGCTGTTCATCCTCTTTTTTGCAAATCAGCAATGTCTTCTCTGATTCAACAACAATAAAATCTTCAAGTCCTTGTATTACAACTGTTTTGTCGTTTGGCATCGCGACAATGCAATCCTTTGTATCGTATAAAAAAACCTTATCCCCACTTACGGCATTTGCAGCTTCATCTTTACTATGATTTTCGTACAGCGATCCCCACGTTCCCAAATCGGACCAGCCAAAATCGGCACACAACACATAAACGTTATTCGCTTTTTCCATCACGCCATAGTCGATTGAGATATTCGGACACTCAGAATAAACTTTGTTGATATAGGACACCTCATCCGGCGTATTCATATGCTTTTTCCCATAATCAAACAAGGCATTTACCTCGGAAAGATGTTTGGCAAAAGCATTTAGTATCGCCTTGGCTGACCAGATAAAAATCCCTGAATTCCAATAAAATTCTCCGGTCTCCAGAAACACCTCTGCCATTTTGCGATCAGGTTTTTCGGTAAAGGTTTTCACCCTGAAAAGATTCTCCTTATCTTCAAATTCTGTCTTTTCTGCAACCTGAATGTAACCATATCCTGTTTCGGGCCGATTTGGCTGTAAACCCAATGTGAGCAATACATCCCGTCCGGAAACATACCTGAGACCATTGCTGATTTCTTCGAGAAAGTAATCCTCTTTCATAATCAAATGATCAGAAGGCGCCACAATCACATTGGCATCCGGACATTTGCTCAGAATTTTATAAGTCGCATAACAGATGCAAGGAGCAGTATTACGACGTAATGGCTCAGATAGAACCTGAGATTTATTCAACCCGGGAAGTTGACTAAGTACAAGTTCTTTGTAATCTTCGCTGGTGACCACCAGAAAATTTTCTACAGGAATAACCCGTGAAAAACGGTCGTAGGTGAGTTGAAGAAGAGAGCGCCCGATACCCAGAATATCTAAAAACTGTTTTGGTTTCGCTGCAGTACTCAAAGGCCAAAAACGACTCCCAATACCACCCGCCATAATAACACAATAATTCTTAGAATTTTCCATACCCATATTTTTATTCAAAATTATTATTTTTTTCGAAATAACATACAATCGGTTCAATATGTTTAACAACTATCAGGAAAAATCGGGGCAACCCGTTGATTAAATTATTCGTATTTTTATCAGGAAATTTAATCAACGGTTTTTCTTTAAACGGCTCGTAAAACTGAGCGGTCTAAAGTTTTTAATTAGTTGATCATTAGTATATAAATAAACATCAAAAGCGTGGGTGTCATTTATCACATTGGACAATACTTTTTGCTGATGTCAAGGGTTTTTAAGAAGCCTGAGAAGAAATCGATGTACCTCCACCAATTGGTTCTCGAAATCGAGAAGCTGGGAATAAACTCTGTAGGGATTGTTGCGATCATCTCAGTTTTCATGGGAGGAATCATTACGCTTCAACTGACCTACAACATGGTAAACCCCTTAATGCCAACCTATATTATCGGTCTTGGCAACCGGGATACGTTGATACTCGAATTTTCGTCAACCGTTCTAAGCTTGATGCTTGCAGGGAAAGTGGGCTCTAACATCGCTTCGGAAATTGGCAGCATGAGGGTGACAGAACAAATTGATTCAATGGAAATAATGGGTGTTAACTCTGCATCTTACCTGATTCTTCCCAAAATTATAGCCGTCGTCTTCATGAGTCCTCTGCTTTTTATCATCAGCGTAACGTGCGGAATATTTGGCGGCTTAATCACCGGACCGCTTTCAGGGGTTGTGACGGTAGCAACTTATACTACAGGGATTACAACCATGTTTGTCCCTTTTTATGTCTATTTTTCAATCATCAAAACCTTGGTTTTCGGTTTCCTGATTGCCACTATCCCCGCCTATCTTGGTTTTTATGTACAGGGCGGAGCGCTTGAGGTAGGGCGCGCAAGTACTAAAGCTGTTGTGAATACCAGTATCCTGATTCTGTTTTTCGACCTCATACTTACTCAATTGCTATTCAAATGATTGAAATTAGAAATATATGTAAGTCTTTCGAAGGCAGGGAGGTATTGAAAGATATATCCACAATGTTCGAAAAAGGGAAGACCAATCTTATCATCGGGCAAAGCGGTTCAGGTAAAACAGTACTGCTCAAATCAATCGTTGGTCTGATTCAAATCGAACATGGTGAAATCCTTTTTGACGGACGTGATACCCGCCTTATGAACTTTAAGGAGCAAAAATTGCTGCGACAGGAAATCGGAATGGTTTTTCAAAATGGTGCGCTCTTCGATTCTCTTTCTGTAGAGAAGAATGTCAGATTTCCGATGGATATGTTTACCACGATGACCATGAAAGAGAAAACATCTCGGCTCAATTTCTGCCTCGAAAGAGTAAATATACTAAATTCCAATCGCTTATATCCGGCCGAGATCTCCGGCGGAATGCGAAAACGGGTAGCCATTGCTCGTGCCATCGCACTCAATCCCAAATACCTGTTCTGCGACGAACCCAATTCGGGACTTGACCCGGTGACTTCTATCCTTATCGATGCACTAATCAAGGAGATTACTGCAGAATTTGATATTACAACGGTAATCAATACCCACGATATGAATTCTGTTATGGAGATCGGAGACAGAATCCTTTTCATCTCAGAAGGTCAGAAATGCTGGGAAGGAAATAATACCCAAATTTTTAATACAAGAAATAAAAAGCTGAATGCATTTGTTTTTGCTTCACCTTTTTCAAAAAGATTCAAAGAAATAAGACAAATGGAGGATGACGAATGAGATACTGGTTGATTATTTTTATGGTGATTCTGGCTTTTTCCTGCTCAAATAACAAAGTTCCCAAAGGGATATTAACTGAAAAAGAGATTACTCCTGTATTAGTTGAACTTCATCTGGCCGAAGCGGTTTACAACCAGCGTTATGCGTCGGATGTCTCGCGGGAAAATTATCAGGAGGACCTATACCTCACAGTACTAAAGAAATACAAGCTCGATCAAAAAGTTTTTGAAGCATCGGTGTTGTACTATGGCAAGCATCCCGATAAATATAAACCTATTTACGATGAAGTGCTTGACCGGCTCCACGAAATGGAAATGAAAGCCCGGGCTAAGGACTCTATTGAGGCCAGAAACCCTGGTGTAAAAGATATTGCGAAGGATACTGCTCAGACCCCAAAGGCCGAAGTAAAGGCTAAAGATTCGGCACAATTCAAAACATTAGATGTTAAGTCCAAAACGAATATCCCGGTACCGCGTAATAAGGCAGTTATAAAGGATAGTACAAAAGACTCTGCAAAGGTTGCAAAATAACTGGTATGCGCAAATTATCAGCACATTATATCATCACCGGAACCGGCGCTGTTCTCATAAAAGGAATCATCATCTTGTCCGACGATGGCACAATAATTGAAATCATCGATACAAAAGGAGAACTTGATGAGATGTCCAATGTTGAGTTTTTCAGTGGTGTGCTCATCCCTGGATTTGTAAATGCCCATTGCCATATCGAGTTATCGCATTTGCGCAATGTTTTCCCCGAAAAGACCGGATTACCTGATTTTCTGAAAAATGTTGTAGAACACCGCAATATCGAAGAAAACAGGGTGATTGAGGCAGCGCAAAAAGCCGATTTTGAGTTATACAAAAATGGAGTCGTGGCAGTAGGCGATATTTCGAATACCAATACTACCTTCAAACTGAAGTCGGAATCAAAGATCGCGTATCACACATTTATTGAAACACTTGGGTTTGCGCCGCAACGCGCTGAAAGGGCTTTTGTATGGGCAAAATATTGCTTCGACGAGGCCCGGTCGCTCGGATTAAAAGTGTCCGTAGTTCCGCACGCTCCCTATTCGATCTCGAAAGAGTTGTTTGATAAGATTTCTGAATTTGCTATAAATCAGCACTCCATCCTGTCAATGCACAGCCAGGAATCTTCTGCCGAGGATGATTTGTACCTTTCGGGAGACGGGGAAATTGTCCGTCATCTGACAGAGAACCTCGCTATCGATCTGTCGTTTTTCAATCCAACAGGGGAAACGGCAATTGGAAGCGTAATCAATTGGTTACCAAAAGAAAATAAGCTATTACTCATCCACAATATTCGTACAACTCAGGAAGACATCGATTTGATTGCTAAAACAAGATCGTTAGACAAAACATGGTTTGTCTTCTGTCCCGATTCAAATCTTTACATCGAAGACCGACTTCCGGATATTGAACTTTTCAGGGAAAATAAGTTGCAGATTTGTGTGGGAACCGATAGTCTTTCATCAAATCACAAGCTTTCGATGCTTGACGAAATGAAAACCATTCAGGCAAATTTCCCTTCAATCCCACTGGACGAAATTGTAATATGGGCCACACAAAATGGTGCAAACGCCTTGGAAATGAGCGATTGGTCTGGAACCATCGAAGTGGGGAAGAGGCCCGGAATCAACCTGATCACGGGTATGGATTTGCAGAATCTGCTGCTGCTCCCGCAATCGAAAATAAAAAGGTTGATTTAAGGCCAGGAGGAATTTGCATATACAACCCGCAAAACCTTAACTTTGCCAACATTGTAATTTTACAGACAACACTATGTCGACTTCTCTTTTTGATCAAACAATATTCGGGCCGATTAACAGTCGCAGATTAGGCATTTCTTTGGGAATCAATCTGCTGCCAAATGATTCTAAACTATGTTCTTTCGACTGCATCTATTGCGAATGTGGCTGGAACCCCGAAAAAGGGACCGTGAAAGCAATATTTCCGACCCGGGCTGAGGTAAAAAGGATGCTCTGGAAAAAATTGTCTGAAATGAAAACTGAAGGCGAATTGCCCGATGTAATCACTTTTGCGGGCAACGGTGAACCAACAATGCATCCCGATTTTGCGGCAATTATTGACGATACCTTGCTTATTAGGAATGAATTATGTCCCGGTGCGAAGATTGCTGTGCTGTCGAATTCAACAATGCTGCATAAATCTAAAGTTGTTGAAGCACTTAAAAAAATCGATGACAATATTCTGAAACTTGACTCTGCCTTTATTGAAACAATCAGGTTGATCGATCAGCCTGTCGGAAGATATGATTTGCAAAAAGTAGTCGATAATATCAAACAATTTGATGGTCAGGCGATTATTCAAACCATGTTTATAAGAGGAAATTTCAAGGGGATCGCAATTGATAATACAACCGAAAAAGAATTAAACGCCTGGATTACAATTCTCCAGGACATTCGCCCCCGGCTTGTGATGATCTACACAATCGCGCGCGATACTCCTACAAACGATCTTCAAAAGGTTCCGACGGATGAACTGGAAACAATTGCAGATCGCGTCAGAAAAGAGACGGCGCTCGATGTTCAGGTAAGCGGATAATTACGAGAGAGAACCGCTCAGAAAATGACGGGAAATAAACCGCCTGAATAAATTACCACCAGGATTCGTTATAGCGCCATAATGCAAATGAAATATTGTCGTATGTGCAAAAGCTGAATGAAGTCTTCACATTCTAACTCTCCCGTCATGTATTATGTAAAGACATCCGTTCAAAAGAGCTCCGAACCTGGTACGAATGAGACCCGAATGAAACCCTAATGAAGTGGGAGAGGAAATTCGAAAGGGTAAGTTTGTTTTTATGTTATATGGATGATGTGATTTCAAATCCACTATTGTTAATTACCTGAAAATTAATAAGGTAATAAGGTGAGGTTTTCTTTTTTCATTGTTTTTAGCAAGGTTTAGGTATCCGGGAATTAAACCTATCGATTACAAAACTATTTATAAAACGTCCACATAATTCCCCACACTATACGTCATAGTGTCGAAAAATAGTCATGGTATTCCTACTTTCCCTTCTGTTTCCTGTTTTTTGAATTTTAAATTGAAAGTAGTTCGGGAGTATTTGAACACGGATACAGGTTTCATAGCGGTCAGGAAACACAGATTATGAAACACTAAATACCCATGAAACGATCACCGGAAAAAGGAACCCGAATTTGGTACGAGGAAGGTCAGGAGTTGATACGGACCAGGTACGAAGGAAGTGGGGCGCCTTTATCGATACGATAAAGGTAGTGAAAAAACGTATAGTCCGGATTGACTTTTTCTGAGATGGACGGAGATGGACGGCCGTGGACGATTCGTTG
>JAATGF010000108.1 GCA_015654795.1 Bacteroidales bacterium | reverse complement strand
CGGGCTCAATTATGGGCAAAAACTACTGAGTTAAATTTCTCCGACTTCGTTTACAAGCATATAAATGCACGAAGCCTCAGAAATACATTAACCTGTAATGGTTCCGCAGCTTTTTATATGAGAAATTAGCCAAACTCGAGACTATGGATTGGAAATCCATAGGTTGAAAAAGCAGTAAAAAATGAAATTTTTTAACTCTCTAATATCCAGCTACTCGTTTGATCATTCGGTTTATCTCGATGATGTTCCATCCTGTAAACCTAAATAATTTATAGAAACTAAAGTTGCTGCAATAAATTGCAGGGTTTTAACCGATTTTTAAGATAATAAATTGAGTTTATTCATCAACCCGATAACGATTAACTGCACCGTGGTTTTAAAAATCATTGAGATACCATGCTTACCAAAAAAAGTTAAAGGAATTATTTCAGAAAAACATGGCTGCACTATAAAACAACAAGAAGGTGTCTCAAAAGGCGAGGCATCCTCTTGTTGTTTATCTATGTTGATTTAATCCCACTGGATCCTGGTAAATTTATAGACAGGTTTATTTGTATCCCAAAAGTTGACATCATCAATGTTCCACCCTAATCTTTTCAGATAGTCAACAATTAAATTGTTTGGTAATCTATCTTTGATTGTACGCTTCTTGTAATACACATCATCTTCAAAAGGCATTATTTCTCCTTTCTGAAAAAACTCCCATTTTTTATCATCTTTATAGCTAAGAATTACTCTTTGTTTTGTCCCTTCATAATATGAAAATCTAAACATTGGATAATTTGTATCCTCATCAGGCATGCCTACTTGAATACATGTTTTACTAAACTTTTTAGCATAATTTTCAATAAAAGAATTCCAACCATCTCTATAATTTACATAAAAAACAGTAGTTCCTTGCCTGTTCAATGGCTCCCAAATAATAAAATTCATAAAATGGGATCCACCACCTGACGGAGCAGGATAATATATATCCTTAAAATTCAAATTAGTTTGAGTTACGTTCCAATTCGCTGGAAACTTAGTATTATTCGAAAGAAGTTGACTAATCTCATTTTTAAAAATTGAGATATCCTCTTTTATACATGTAAATATTAAATATTTATAACCAAGTAACATAAGTTCAAGTTGTTAAGGTAAGATATCAGTATGGACTTTGACCTTGGGGTCATTATTAGTAACAGTATTTACGTGATTTTGGCTATTCCCAGCATTACGATCTACTTCATAGACATGGTGTTCTCCATTCATATCGTACTGTGCATCTGGTCTGTTGGTCCCTAATTTGTTACCATCAACATCAACCTGTGCTTGGTTTTTGCGAATATTCGTTGCATCTTGACCTTTTGCTGTTTGTATATGATCATCAATTGCTTGATTATGATCACTATTCCCATGTGGTTTAGCATCACCATTATTAGGATCAGGTGCTTTTCCATAATTATACCCAGCAGCTGTATTGGCAGAACTGTTAGCCATTAAAACCGCGCCACCGGCTGCAGTTGCTGTTCCAGCGACAGCTATCGCTCCACCAATTGCAACACCAGGTGCTGCAACGACTGTACCTGTACCTAATGAAGCTACTTCAACAGCACCAGAAGCTTTAGCAACCACAACACCGGCAGCTGCTGTTCCGGTACCACCTTTGACCATATTTGAACCTGTAGCCATTGCAACAGCATCAGTTGAGCGTAACGCATTGTTATAGTCTGCGGCATCAGTCGGAGTGTACATTTCTCTTAAAGATGTTGAAAAAGGAACAATATTCGTTGCAACGCCAATAGCTGTTCCCATAATAATATCCCAGATTCCCATACCATCAGGGTCAATAAATCTTAAGGGATTATCGCAGCCATAATTGTACGGACTCCATCTCCTATACTTCTCAGCCAGTGGGTCCATCACGCTCCATCTTCCAATCACCGGATCATAGAATCGAGCCTCGTAATCATACCACTGTAAACTTCTGCCGTTGATCACATCTTCCTGGATCTCCTTACCGTTGTAACGGTATTTGTTATCCAAACCGCCGTTGTAAACAGCAATATCCATACCGAACGGATAATAGTCTGTCTGCTGAACAACTGTTCCACCTGTACCTGAAGTATTGACCACCAGACGCGTATTGCCAAGATGATCTTTGAGGTAATACTCGTAGTTTCCGCCCGGCAGGTACATGCCCTCGCGGTGCATAATATAAGTCAAAGAACTCCCACTGTAAACAAAACTTCCGGCGTAATAGGTGTAAGCACCACCTGTACCT
>JAATGF010000037.1 GCA_015654795.1 Bacteroidales bacterium | reverse complement strand
GCATTTGTTTACTCCACTACCTTAGCTTTGAATTCGTTTGCGGCTTAAACGGAATAGTTAAAAAAGTTGTAATGCCGCCCGGAAAAACGTTATTCGATGTAGATAAATTACCTGTTCAGACAGATTTATTCAGTTCATATAACTGATTAGGTGTCCAATACGTTTTTAAAAATTACTTTTTTCAAAACTTTCGGACGGCAGTGATGTTGCTACAATAGTTCAATATTCACTGATAGATTTAGTACAAGACACAAAACAATATCGGAGTGCGTATGCAGTAGGTGCTGGAAGTTCTCCGTAAAATGTCCCCCTCCGAAACCGAAGTAATATTAGAGTTTAACGAGAAGATGATTTGAAAATGTCTCCCACTGTCCTTCTCTGTAGTGCTTTAACCGCGGTTAAAATGGGGGAGTGAATGCGGTAATTCAATCGAGACTTCGATTATTCCGCTAAAAACTCCTTTTTCGTATAAGGGCGATTGGTGAATGATTTTTTTAATCCCTGCTTTTTCTATTGTGTAGATATTCGTTGTTGGTGTAATCAACATTTCGGCCAGTTTCGAGCGTGAAGATTCAGGATGACAGTCGAGCAGGCTGGTCCCGATCAGATCGCCTCCGCCATATTTTATAAACACTCTTTTTGAGGTATCGTTCATATAGGTGATGATCCCTTCCCGATCGCAGATTGTTATGGCACCATCGAATTCATCAGACCAGATATTCATTCCGGGCGTAATTTGATTATTTTTTTCTTAAACATCTAACCCAGTCAATCTCAAAGTGGTGCGGCAATATCTCTCCATTGACTGGTTGGTGAAGGCTCCCGATAAAGTTGATAAACAGTTCACCCATATTTTTAGTTGTGTGCTCACGGTGGACTTCGTAGTTATTGATTTTCCAAACCACAAGATTTCCGAAAATTTCGACTCTGAAGATATGAAAATTATTGTAATTCAATCCTTTGATTTGAACTAACTTCCTGACGTTTTCTTGGCCCGGCTGATCAATAATTCCGAGACCAACACTATTATCACCACTTCTGAAAACATCAATCTGGGGAAAAGGTTGGTTGCCGGTAAGTGATAATGCGCTCGTGATAGCTTTATTTGCGCGAAATTTTACTTTTGCCTCAATAACGCCCTCTTTGAATCTGAAACTATTACCTGTGTTTAAAATGCCGGAGCTGTACTCAAACTTTTTGGAAAGAATTCCTATAGCAGGGTCCCAAACTTTCCCTTCCGATTTTTCGGATTTGGTTACGATTGAGAGTACCTTGTTTTTAATCACAATGTTCTTTATTCCATTATAGGACTGAAGTTCATTTGGTTGTGAGAAACTGAAACCTGCCATTTTGGAACCCCAGTAATTTTCTGGCTCCCATAGTTTTGTAGCAAGTTGATGTTCTGTAAAATTCTCTTCCATCGCAATTTCCCACTGATCAAAAAATGCAAGCTCCGATCGCTTCTTCAGCTGAAAGTAAGTATTAATCAGCTTACTGTTCTCTAATTTATTGAATTCTTTCTCTGTATTATGCTCAGGAGTTAAATTGTATCTTTTTTTATTTTTAAGAAAGGCAACCCGTTGTTTAAATTCCGGATCTTCAACTTCCGATCTTAACTCAATAAGACGGGCTAACTCTTTCGAATCTACTATCTGTTGATAGTTAGTATAAAGCGGAGATTTTGTGCACTTTAGATAAAAAATGATTTCGTTGCTTTTTGAAAGACGGGTAAACTCATTGAAAGGAGCATAATCAGAAGTCGTTTCGAAACGCGCCGGTTTTTTGAGAAAAGCCTCACGATCGAGAAAAGACTTTGTATTCGTCTCTTGTTTTAATTGTTCCAATTTAGCCGGAAGGCCAAGCTCTTCAACAGTTTTAAGATTTTTATAAGCGCTGGAATTCAGAAATTTACTATATATCTTTACTTTAGCATCCTTCTTTTTAGTATGATCACCCAACTTCCCCTTTTCAGTGGCTTCGAGCTCAAGAAACAAACGATATTCGTCCGATGCCAGGGTCGCATAGTAGTGCTTTATGCGCGCACTTTTTTGCAATGTATTAAGGTCGTGTCTTTTACTAAATTCGGTTGAATCTTTATAACGAAGTGATTCAGCCTCTTTCTTACGGCGAATAAAATCAGGTGACTCAATAATTTTCTTTAACTCGAAATAACGAGCAAGTTCGGAACTTCCGTCTATCTTATTTAGTCTGTTAAAATCAGGTGATTGAATGAATCTGAAATAATCTTTAACCGATTTTAAATGTTCAAGATGTGTCCGTTCGTTGAGAAGTTTATTTTCAACGCTTCCGATAAGACTCATGTTGATGATATCATTCTTTTTTGCCTGAAAATCATTCGATTGAATGAGGTGTTTCAGCTCATTGTATCGGGCAAACTCACTGGATGTTTCAATCAAATGTAACTCATCCCGCATTTTTAAAAGTTCAGCCCAGACTGAATCTATCTTTTGTGCTGAGGGTATTAGTCCCAGAAAATAGCGTAAACGAAATGAAAATGACATATTAATAGTTTTAAATCAGCACTATACAAAAACAACCATGCCGCTGTGATAATATTGTAAAGCTAAAGAAATATTGAAATATTGATGCTGATTATTGCAAATAGATGTCTAATTTTTTGTTACGGTTCTGGAATACGATGAAAAAGGCTAATTTTGAAACGGAATGGCTTAATACGCAAAAATGATTTTACCCGAAATATTTATTCAGCGAATGAAGACAATGCTGGATAACGAGTTTGATGAATTTCAGCAATCGTTTGATAATGATGTGATAACTACAATCAGGGTAAATCCTGCCAAGTATGTTGGTCATCCGACCCTAACCCCTGTCGATTACTGCGCGACAGGTTATGTTGTTCCGAAGCGACCTGTCTTTACGATTGATCCGTTTATCCATGCGGGTGTTTACTATGTCCAGGAATCGAGTTCTATGTTTTTGGAACAGGCAGTAAAACAGGCGATCACAAAATCGGATCTGAAAGTGCTTGATTTATGCGCTGCTCCGGGTGGAAAATCGACCCATCTTGCCTCACTTCTCCCGAAAGATAGTTTGCTGGTCAGTAACGATGTTATCAGGGCGCGAGGTCAAATCTTATCCGAAAATTTAAAAAAGTGGGGAAAGCCGAATGTAATTGTCACGAATAACGATCCGCGTGATTTCCAAAGATTACCCGGCTTCTTCGATCTTTTGGTAATCGATGCCCCGTGTTCAGGCGAAGGGCTCTTCAGACGTGACGAAAATGCAATTCTTGAATGGTCACCCGACAATGCTCAGCTTTGTGCCCAACGTCAGCAACGCATACTTGCCGATGTATGGCCAACACTCCGGGAAGGTGGCGCTTTGATATACAGCACATGTACATTCAATTCTGCCGAGAATGAAGAGAATATAAAGTGGCTTGGTGAATTTGCAGATATTGAACCTATTAGTTTGAAAATTGCTGATCATTGGGGAGTTACAATTACCGATGCCGGCGGTTTTCCATGCTACCGATTTTATCCCCATAAAATTACAGGCGAGGGTTTTTTTATGGCTGTTGTCCGGAAAACCGGCGAAAGGAGTTTGCCACAGACAAAGAAGATCAAAGACAATCCATTACTTGCTTCTAAAGCGGAGAAAGAAATTGGACGTGAATTAATTTCGGACGAAAGTATTGATATATTGAGATTTGAAGATTCATTACTTGCTTTTCCTTCGCGCCATTTATCTGATTTGTTACAGATTAAAAATAACCTTCGGATAATTCACGCCGGGGTGAAAATAGGGGAGATGAAGCAAAAGGATTTGCTCCCTGCACACGAATTGGCCTTATCGACAATCCTTAACCGGTCTGCTTTCCCTGAGATCAATTTGACAATTGAAGAGGCAATCACTTTTCTGAAACGGGATGATATTTCGCCAAAATCGACGTTTAAAGGGTGGAACCTAATCACCTACCGGAATGTTCCTTTAGGCTGGGTCAAAAATCTGGGAAATCGTTTTAACAGTGCCTATCCGAAAGAGTGGCGGATCAGGATGTCTGTTTCAGAATTTCTGAATGAGCGGCTAAAAGCTGAAATTACAAAGTTTCCACTTTAAACTCTCTCACTTCGTATCTTCCTCATCCTCGTTTTCGTCGGTCAAGCGCATTTTGTCCCAGGCCAATGATTACCACTCCAATCATTGCAATCACTCCTCCCGCAATTTGATGTGGTAATGGTAATGTTCCGAAATAAAAATAGGCCGCCGGAATAATCATTAATCCCTTCGTCGACTGAATAATCGTACCTCGCGAAGCTTCGATATATTGATAGGCTTTGTAAAACAACAGGATAGACAAAACAGGATCGAGTATTGCTGCAAATACGGTATTTGATAAGGCTTTGGTTGAGATGCTAATCGGGGTATTGGCAATGATTACCCAACCTGAGAAGAAGATCAGTAACCAGAAAGTGCGATTGAAACTGAGTATTTCGGGCGTGAGATTATTGACTTTTGCCCGAACGATCACTGTTGCTGTGGCAGCTCCCATACAATTCATCACAACACAAGCCCTACGCCAGGAATGAAAAAGTCTTTCCAGCCGAGGTTTCCCGAATAGCTTGTGAGTAATGCTCCGGAAAAAACAACAAAAATGCCAACTGTTTCAATCGGCGTGAAGCGCTCTTTCAAAAACATGATTCCCAGCAGTGTAGTGAAAAGAGGAAAAAGATTTCCAAGAAATCCTGTTACTGCAGGTTCCGAAATTGCATTCACTGATGCATAAAATGTGGAAACTGTAAAGATTTCGGTAATGCCAAGGGTCGGGAATATCCACCACATTGAACGTGGAACAGTAGACAGCTTCACAAAACCGCCTTTTACCCAAAGAATGACCAGGTTGATTACAAATCCAGCAGAAACCATCAAAAATAAAAACACAGGCAGAGAGATCTCATTTAGAGCAGCTTTGCTAAAAATGTACACATTACTAAAAGCCAATGTTGCCAGAATGGTGTAAAAATATCCTGTTATGATTTCCTTCTGCACGAGAGATTTATTTATATAATTTATTGATATACAATAAAATGTGTAACTAATGTTTTCAAACGATCAATGTGGCTAAATTACTAATCATTCGTGGTAAACCGGAATTTATTAAAAGCAGTACATTTTTTCATCTCTTTTACAATTTGTTAACTTAAAATGTTTGGTGGGTAGAGCTATGAGCCTTATCTTTGTTCTACATTTTTTTCATAAGTTTAGGTTTAGTTAGGTTAGTTAGTTTGGTTAGTTTTGTAAAAGGATGTAACCGCCCGGTTCTGTCCTTTTCAATTTATTTACAGGCCTATAGCACAGGAATCAGAATAACACGATAAAGTTTGGATCCATATTCTGGACTATAATGTACTAGAAGACATGCGATTAGGCTGTTTGCAAATACAATTATTTCATTTCTGGTACTTAAGGAAGGTATAAGGGGAGAGAATTCCTCTGAGTTGTGCTTCTGTTATACGAACATTGTGAATATAACATCTATTGATTTTTAATTAGTTAGCTAAATCTTACATCAAGGAAATTATTGATTCATTTAACGTTGGCTTTAGTAAAATAAAAATGACTGCTATTTCCAAAGGTCGGTGAGGATCAGGCATATGCAGTCCAATCCTAAGCCAAATAAAACGGATTGATGGCTTAGCATCCCCATTATCATTTGTTTATTCAACAGTTTGTTGAGCGGTTTTAAAAACGCGCTCCCTGGATTTATTTTATTTTATCTGACTCATATTCAGCCTCAAATCGTGAAGGATCATATTTTCGTAAAAGCCGGCCAAATTGTTTTGTCCGGATAGCTGTCTTTAATTTTTCATGTGTAATCTTGCGTCCCGAAACCGGATCTGGATTGGTAAGATAAATGAAATGCTTTAAAGCGGTCTCACTATCCATCGTTTTACTGTATAAGTTATTCAAATAAGCCTCAAATTCATAGCGACTTGGTTCTCTCTTTATTGTTTTCTTTACAGGTATTGCCGTTGCTGGCGCATCTAACTCAGTCTCTTTGGCCAAAAGCATTTGACTTCCATCTTCGAAAAAAAATAAAAGCTTCCCAACGTGCTCACTTAGCACTCTGTCCGAAGGTATTATTTCTTTAATTTCAGAAATGCGTCTTAATTTTCTTTGCCCGAGGAATTTAAAATCCTGACCTACTTTTAATTCACTTGCTTTCATTTTTTTATTTATTTTGGGTTCATTATTATCTGCTCTTTTTGTTTAACGGCCAATCATATTAAACTCAATACTATTAAAGACCTCGTTGCTTATATGTTTTTCTAATTAATAATTATTGATACAATTAATTATTAAAGCAAGAAAACTGTAATCGGATTTTTCTTGTTTTAATTACAAAAACTGCCAAAATGGTAACTTTGTAATAATCGATTCTACGTATTATATTAATAAAGTTTCATGTTGAAGATAAATATTGAGAATTTGGTGTAAAAAAGGATGGAAGCAATGGTTTAAAATCTTGTTTTTTGCAGCGTAATTTGCGAATAAATAACTCAGTGGTAAGCGGGCGGGTATCGTAAAATCAGCTTTACAAAGCAAATTCTCTTAGTTAATGGCGCGGATTAATCCTATGAGATTAGTATTCAATCATAAGGCAAAGTGGTCAGAGCTTTATGATAATTATCTATATTATTGATTAAAGTGGGAAGGATGTGTAATGTGTTACAACTATTTCTTTTAATCTCTATGAGTTAATTCCCCGCCGCTTGCGGCAAAATGGGGAATAAAAAATTCATCAAGATATCCCGTCCGTTTGCAGCGGGGAAATTCATTGGAAACGGGTAAGAAAAAATAGTCATTCAGTCTGTATAAATACGGCACTTCCTACTTTCCTACTTCTTATTTTTTGAATTTTAAATTAAAAGTAGTTCGGGAGTGTTTAAACACGGATGCCGGTTTCATGGAGGTCAGGAAATACAGATTATCAAACACTAAATCCCCATGAAATTGTCACCAGAGGAAGGAACCCGGAGTTGGTACGAGGAAGGTACGGAGGAAGTGGAGTGCCTTTATCGATATGATAAAGGTAGTAAGGATAGGGATCATTCAGATCAATATAAACTGAGAGGACACCACAATAGATGTCATATTTTATATTCAGTATAATGGTAAAATAATTCGGTTGAATTTTGTCACATACCTTATTTGTATTTCATTGTACCATGTTCAGGACACACTTTATTAAGCATTGTAATCGTGTTTGATCAAGCATGACCTAAGCATGATATAAGGAAAGCATAAGGAAGGTAGGGCGAAAATTATGCAGAGTTGTGCTTTTGGTATATTAAATAGCGAATACGACATTTATTAATTCGTATCACATAAAAGGAAGATTGAAATTGCAACTTTAAATTTTTTGTATTATCCTATTTCATCTATGAAAATCCAGCCTTTTTTGTATCAAAAAGCCCCATTCGTCAATTGACAAACGGGGCTCAAGATTTTTAACCTTTTCTTAATTTTTAGCCTCTGCTTTTGCTTCTTCGGTCATTTTTTGGTTTGCTGTAATTGCAAACTCGACACGACGGTTTTGACTTTTACCTTCTACTGTTTCGTTTGATGCAATTGGATCCGCAATTCCCATACCTGTAGTATTAAGCCTTGAAGCGACCAATCCTTTTGAAACCAGGTAGGCTTTTACCGAGGCAGCCCTGTTTTTTGAAAGTGTCAAATTATATTCAGGCTTGCCTGAACTGTCGGTATAACCAAAAATATCAAGATTGGTTTCACCATATTCTTTAAATACAGGAATTAATTTGTCCAAATTTAATTTTGCCTGTTCAGTTAATGTTGATTTATTTACATCAAACCGAATTGCATCTTCCTTTAGAACCAACCGAATTCCTTCGCCAACTCTTTCAACATCCGCACCTGGTAAAGCTTCTGTAATTTTTTTAGCCTGCTTATCCATTTTATTACCGATAATGGCGCCTGTACCACCACCAACCGCAGCGCCAACGACGGAGCCTAATACAGCATTGCCGCCTTTTCCAACATAGTTGCCCAGAATTCCACCAATAAGCGCACCTGCTGCAACTCCAATTCCCGCACCTTTTTGGGTATTATTTGCATTTTTAATTGAATTACAACTTGTAAGAACAGATGCAGTTACACACAAAAAAGATAAACTGTAAATTATTAATTTTTTCATTATAAATACTTTAATTAATTTTTTCAAATTGATAAATAATCTCCTTTTCCTGACCTTCAACGTTAATTATATCTATTAATTGAAATGAGGTTTCTGTCTTGTTCGCAATTCTTAAAAGGTACCCTTGTGTAACCGTTTTTGATTTTACGCCAACTTCAACAATTTTCAAACCGAATTTCCCATCTTTGTCTATGCTCCAGACTATTGGCGAACTAAATGACGGGCAGTCGGATTGATTCAGGCTCATATTTCCTTTGTTATTATTTGGGATAAAATTCCAGGTACTTCCGATAAGACATTTTGAATCTGCAATTTGAAACGAATTCACTTTAAAGTAATTGGATCCTGGAAATGAAACGTTGGTAATTTGCCAGTTACCTTTTATCCCCGACTGAGTGGATCTGTCTGATTTCGGAGATAGATTCGTAGTAGTAGAGCTTGATTTACAAGCAAATATTAATACTGGTAGCAATAATAGTAATAAAATTTTATTCATCATTTTGGTATTTTAATATTTACAAAAGTAATCATTTTAGTGGTTCAAAATCATTCTCATCAGGCAAGTCATACTCCTGAATCATTCGTAGAATTCGATAAAATCTGTTTTGGAATTCTTTTTGATTCTTAATACCTAAAATATTCTTTATCAAGAATTTGAAATATACCAATAAAAAAGAGGTTATTAGTTTTTCTACTAACAGCCTCATATTCAGCGGAGAGAGTGGGATTCGAACCCACGGTACACTTTTGGCGTACACACACTTTCCAGGCGTGCTCCTTCGACCACTCGGACATCTCTCCCTGGTCAATTAACCAACAGTAATTAGTTGGTTATTTTAGTGGCACAAAAGTAGGAGATTTTTTTATTTTCCGGCCATTAATTTTCAAAACATAAAGACAAATCAAATATTAGCGATTCGCCGATTGAACGGGGACTGCATCTTTTTTCAGAAAATGCACTTTGCCGTGACTATCTGTTAGGTGTACAGCTACATCCACCAATTCACCATTTCCCCAGACTGGAGCATTATTGGCTTCAAGTTCCATAATTCCTTCTGCTGAATTTGTATTTATCGATGTAAATTTTCCTTCGAAAGCATCGCGCGAAAGATTCGAGGAGCGAAGGTAATAATAGTCAGCTTCAAAATTCGTGGGTAAAGTAGTACGGGCAGGCGTTGTTAACAGGATTTTTACCTTCATTCCGCCCGATGCAATCGTGTCAATTAAGATAATCTGAGCATTTATTTCGATCTCTTTATCTCCCAACCGAATGACTTCCGGAGCTTCACACGGGCAAATGGTTTTAGTAACCGTACAAGCCGTAAGGATTAAAACAGTCAGCAAACATGCTAATTTACTCCGGTATCTCATCTTACGCAACGTGTTAATTTTATAAACGTGTAAGTTACCAATATTTAATAAAAAACAAATATTTAGTCCGAAAGTTCAAGAAGACTTAACATATAGTAGCAAATCGTTCGGATTCGTGCAGCAAAGTATTCAATTCCGTTCAATCCAACTTCTCTATGTCAAAATGCTACCGTCTATATTTCAGCGCGAAGTAATAGTTGGCATAAGACTTGTAAAATGAAAGCATGGAATTAATTTTTAAAATACTATTAATACTTATTTGCTATGAAACAATTATCATTTCTTTTCGTTTTTCTGATGTTTGCTTTTTGTGAAGTTCACGCAACCGATCTTACGGGTAATTCCATCTTCTTAAAAGGGAATTCAAATACGAACTTTGGCAATTATGAAATCAAAGAACTTCCTCCCGTTAATACAGATGGAGAAACAATGCGTGCTTTTGAACTGACTTACGAGAACGCTCAAAAACCGGTATTAATTTACCTGGATGAGCGCAGTAACTGCACGGATTATATCGTTCGTTCGAAAAATCTGGAAGTGCGATATGCATGCAAAAAAGCTTCTTTTGGAGTACAACTTTTATCGGGCAAGCAAATGAAATACGATCCGGAGATCAATGCATTATTTTTGTCTGAGGAGGAATTTCAAAATCAGAAGAAAATTTCAGAAGGCAGTCTTCCAATTTCTGCAGCATTGGGATTGATCGCAAATTATTACCCGGGCTTGTTGAAAAGTGAGGACCTTCTCAATTAACGGCAAATTGTGTCCTTTCAAATATAACCCCAGATGCAGTAAACAACTGCACTTTTCTCAGAGCCTGCCAGACCGCTATTTGGCAGGCTTCTTTTTTCTAATAATCTGATCAACCGATTACTTAAACTTGTTTGCATTAATTCCTCAATATTTTCAGCATGAGTAAATTACTTTGAAAGTAAATTATTACTTTTAGCATCATTATTAATCAATAGTTCAAACCAATTTTATTTTCCTATGAGAACAGCAATCCGATTCCTTCCGGTTATTCTCCTTTTGGGAGTTTTGTTTTCGTGTAAGAAAGCTGAGTATATGAAAGAACTCAAAACCGATAAAAACGGTTATTCGTATGAACAGGTAACAAACGATCCGTTGAAGACAAGAATTTATACCTTGAAAAACGGGCTAACTGTTTACCTTTCTGTTAATAAAGACGAACCCCGCGCTATGGGACTTATTGGAGTGAGGGCCGGATCGGTAAATGATCCTACCGAAACTACAGGATTGGCTCATTACCTTGAACATATGATGTTTAAAGGGACTGATAATTTTGGTACGACCAATTGGCCCGCTGAAAAAGTGCTGCTGGACAGTATTTCGGATCTTTTTGAGCGATATAAAGCCGAAGTTGAGCCCGCCCAAAAGAAGGATATCTATAAGGAAATTGACAGGGTATCGCAGGCAGCATCCAAATTTGCCATTCCGAATGAATATGATAAAATGTCATCTTCTATCGGGGCAAAGAGCACAAACGCTTTTACCAATTACGATGTAACGGCTTTTATGAATGATATTCCTGTTAATGAGCTTAAAAAGTGGATAGAAATGGAGAGTGAGCGTTTTCGCAACCCTGTTCTTCGGCTTTTCCACACCGAACTCGAAGCTGTTTACGAAGAGTTCAATATGTATCAGGATATGGACGACATGCGTTTAAACAATGCCTTGATGAAAGGTCTGTTTCCTACAAATCCACTGGGACGCGACGTCATCGGATTACCTGAACATCTGAAAAACCCTTCGATGGTGAATATCATGAAATTTTACAGAACCTGGTATGTGCCTAATAACATGGTGTTTATCCTAAGTGGCGATATTGATTGTGAAGAGACCATAAAGTTGGTCGATAGCGCTTTTGGAAAATTTGAGCCAAAAGAGTTACCAAAGATTGATTTTCCCAAAGAAGTTGCTATTTCTACACCTGTAGTTAAAGAAGTTGTAGGTCCGGAATCAGAGCAGGTTCAGCTGGCTTTCCGGTTTAACGGCTATCACTCCGACGATCGTAAGTATGTAACTATGATCGATTACATCCTTACCAATTCGGTTGCCGGATTGATCGATCTCGATCTGAATCAACAACAAAAGGTGCTTCAGGCTGGTAGTACAAGTAATTTTGAAGCAGATTATGGTTATCATCTTTTCTTTGGGAAGCCACGTCAGGGACAAAAATTAGAGGAGGTGCGTGATTTACTTCTTGCTGAAATTGAGAAGGTAAAGAAGGGTGAGTTTGATGATGAGCTTATTCCGGCGACTATTAATAACCTGAAATTGGAAAAGATCCGCCGCAATGAGAGTAATGCACGGGCTTTCACTTTTCTGGATGCTTTCATAAAAAAATCAGATTGGGCTACCGAACTTGATTTTAATGATCAACTTATAAAAATTACAAAAGCTCAGCTTGTTGAGTTTGCCAAGGCAAATTATAAAGATAACTATGTTGAGGTATTCAAGAGAACAGGCGTTGCCAAAGATCTGGTTAAAGTTGAAAAACCGCAGATTACCCCAATTGCGATCAACCGTGCGGATCAGTCTGCTTTCCTTAAAACATTTATCAGCCAAAGTGATGCTCCCATCGAACCGGTTTTTGTCAATTATTCCGAAGCAATAAAAGAGGAGAAACTAAACGAAAGTGTAAATTTAGATTATATCCCGAATACCACAAATGATCTTTTCTCGCTGAATTATGTCGCCGAAATTGGCAGTAATCATGATCCTAAACTGGCGCTCGCGGTTAAATATCTTCCTTATCTTGGAACTGAAAAGTTTACTGCTGAACAGTTTAAAAAGGAACTTTATAAACTGGGCGTTTCACTTAGTGTGAATACGAGGACTGATCGGTCGTATGTGTCAATCAGCGGTTTGGATCAAAATAGCGAAGCCGGAATAAAACTTCTTGAGCAGCTTCTTGCCGAAGCTAAGCCCGACAAAGATGCCTATGAAAAATTGGTTGAAGGAATTTTAAAGGAGCGCGAGGATCAGAAAAAGGATCAAAATGCCATTGGCGCTGCGCTTCAGAATTTTGGTAAATACGGAAAAGAATCGCCTTTCACGAATATCCTCTCCGAAGAGGCTTTAAAAGCGATTGATCCCCAAGAACTTACTGATATAATTCACAAATTCTGTAAATATCCGCATCGTGTATTTTATTACGGGCCTACCGATTTTACAAAGGTAACTGCACTCGTCAGGACTAACCATATTTTAACGCCGGAGAGTTTACCTATCCCAATTGAAAAGCCTTTTGTAGAGCAGGTTACTGATCAGAACAAGGTTTTCCTGGTCGACTATGATAAATCGCAGGTCGAAATTGTGATGATGTCGCGTGATCTGCCATTTGATCCGAAAACCTTGGTGAATGCCCGTGTCTTTAATGAATATTACGGGAATTCGATGAGTTCGGTAGTTTTTCAGGAGATTCGTGAGGCAAGAGCTTTAGCTTATTCAGCCTGGGCCAACTATTTGCGTCCCGCCAAAAAAACGGATTCATTCTATATTTACGGATATGTTGGAACGCAGGCCAATAAGATGATGGATGCTATCGGTGCAATGAATGGATTGTTTACCAAAATGGTTGTTGATGAAAAATCGTTCAATATTGCAAAAGAGAGCGTGATAAAAAGCATCCAGACAGAGCGGATTATCAAAAGTAATATTTTCTGGAACTGGCTGCAAAACAAAAATTTAGGTATCGATTACGACATTCGCAAGGATTACTACGATGCTGCCCGGAATACAAAGATTGAAGACACTCAGCAGTTTTTCGATCAGCATTTTAAGGATAAAAAATATACTTATATGATTGTTGGTAATAAGAAGGATGTTGATCTTCAGAAGTTGAAAAATGTTGGTCCCGTTACCGAACTGGCGCTAAAAGATATTTTCAATTATTAGATAAAGCGATGTTTCCATATGCATAACAACAAAGAGGATGTCTCTGTCGGGGCATCCTCTTTGTTGAATAAAAAGTCCTGGTAGGAGTTTATTTATATTATGATTATACTGTCATCAAAATCAGGTATGCCTCATTCTTTAATTTTAAGTGAAAATAAGTTTTGAAACGGTAATTCCTTCCTCATACCTGCTCCATACCTTTTAACCTGAGTTCGATATAAATTTGAACCTAAAATTTCAAAAAAAAGAGGACGGTTCCAATTAAATGTGGTCACTTTACCATAATGACGCACACTCTGTTTTATGATTAATTGACCCTGATCCAATCCTAAAAAGTTGCTCCAAATCTTCCCTTTTTAAGCGCTTTTTCGAATCCAATTTTCATTAGGGATTCCTTCGGGTTTCCTTCTGGATCCCCTCGTACCAACCTCTGGATTCAAAAACAGGAGAAAATGGTTGGTTTTTGCTTAAAAAGTACCCCTACCTACCCATTTGTCTATTGTAATCATAAATTATATATTTGTCTTTCGTGTCTCGCTGAATGCCTGTTCTACAATCTATTTTATTAATGGCTTTTGTAAATTTCGATTCAGGCTTAAAAGAATGAATCAGGAATATAAATTTTAATATTGAATCACTTACCTGTCCAGCCAGTTTTTAAATTCCTGGACCCTTTCCCGCGCGACGATTATATCAGGATCATCGGTGCCATCAATCTTGAGGCGGAGGCGGCTGTTGCTCCACGCCAGGATATTGGTACAGGCATTAATCGAAACAATATATTTACGGTTGATTCTGAAGTACATCTCCGGGTCGAGCATCGGTTCCAGTTGATCGAGCGTATAATCAATACAGTAAGTATGTTTGTCCGTCGTAAGAATAAAACTTGCCTTCTGACTGTAGAAAACTAAGATATCTTCGACAGGAATGCTTTTGATTTTATCACCTATTTTTACCATAAACCTCGCCTTGTATATCTTGTTTGACGTTGTATTAGTGATAGATAGAATTTTCTCAAGAGTGGCGACAGGTGAAAAGTGGCTGGCTTTTTCAATGGCCTGGGTAAGTCGTTCTTCTTCAATTGGTTTTAGTAAATAATCGATTCCATTGGTTTTAAAGGCTTCGATCGCATAATGATCGTAGGCTGTTGTGAAAATAATCGGGCAATGCACTTCAACCTGGCTATAAATCTCGAAGCTAAGCCCATCTGCCAACTGAATATCTGAAAAGATCAGGTCGGGTTCCGGATTATTTTGCAGGTATTTCACCCCATCCCTGACCGATTCGAGTCTGGCAACCACGCTCATATGAGGGGCAACCTTTGCGAGCAACCTTTCAAGCAGGTTGGCGGCCCTGTTTTCGTCTTCGAGGATAATTATCTTCATTTTTCGAGTGATTTTAGGATAGGGACACGTACCATAAAATTAGCTTCCGAAGGGATGATTTCAATAGGCTGATCCGAAAAAAAAGCAAATTGTTGAATGATATTCTTTAATCCGGTTTTCTTCGAATCTCCACCTACATTTTTTAGTCGCAAACTGTTTTCAACTTCGAGGTAATCTTTGTTTTTCCGGATGCGAATCCTCAGGGGAAAAGCTTCCGAAACCTCATTGTGCTTTACCGCATTCTCGATCAGAAGTTGTAATGTCATAGGAACAATAAAGTCTTCTGGATTTACCTGTACATCGCTTTCAATGATTAGTTTATCTTCAAATCGCATCTTTAATAAGAACGTAAAGGAGCGAATAAATTCAAGTTCATCTTTTAGCGGAACCAGCTCTTTATCACGGCTGTCGAGCACATAACGAAATAAATCGCTCAATTGCTGAATAAACTTCACCGCCATTGCCTGATCGTCGTAAACGAGATCACTCAAAACATTCAGACTATTGAACAGGAAATGGGGATTGATCTGATTCCGAAGCGATTCATATTTATAGGTCATCATTTCGGTCTTTAACTTTTCGGAGTTGACGACTTCTCTTTTCCAGGCCATGAAGAAACCTATTGCTGTGAATATGAGTGATATGTTGAACGAGATCAATACTGTAAAAAAGCTTGACTGGGCAGCAAAGTGCCATCCATCCGATGGAATAGTTCCATAAATTATGAAATACATCAGGTATTTAACAATCATAAATGCTGCTACCGAATAGGTCGCCAGTAATACAATCCCCAGGATTGATCGCAGTACCGGTTGAACGGCCCAGTTAATTTTCCGATCAAGCAATTGATTAATTAGTATGGCGCCAGTCCATTGTGTGATTGTGATGCAGAACGTCCATAAATAACTGATCATGAATGTCTTCAAATCACGAAAATCTTCGGACATAAAAATCAGGATGATCATAAAGCTTAATACCAAATTGGCAATCAGATACTTGATTGGATTAAGCGGGTTATGCCAGTCTCCGGGAATGTACATTTGATAATTGAATTTATGAGTTTGTCTATTTTGTAAAATTAAGGATAAATCCGGTTCCGAAAGAAATCTTCATCCGGAACCAGAATTTAAATAAAGAGGAAAATAAAACCTCTTATTCTCAATACGGCAACCTGATTTGCTTCCATAGCCGACCGGATTATTTCTACCACAGATTGCTCAGATTACACAGATTGAAAACTCACTTTGTGAGTTGATTAATCTGTCCCGCTAATTGTGGGATCTCTGTAAACTGTGGCGTTATCTTTTTTGATAAAGCAAACGACGAATATTGATCATTAAGTCTTAATTAAAAAATACAACATTATTTCTTGTCAGCACTTAATTATTGTGTTTGCCCATTTGTTTTACGCCAATAACCTTATGTTACTGGCATCCTTTTACGATTCCTTCTACCTGTTCTTTTCCCCAGGATGGATAAAGAGCTGATTTGGGTTTGAAATTATCCCAACTGGCTAACAGTTCTTTGGCCTGAGGACAGAAGGATTTAGGATCAAGACCCATATAAGGCGCTGCACCGATATCACCCTGTAATTTAATCATCTTTGCACGGGGATTCGCAGGATCCAAAGCCAGCGATTTTCCAACAGCCTGCCCCGAAAGAGCGCTAAATTTCTGTCCTCGTTCCATCGGATCTACAACTAATCGCCCAACGTAGTAAAACGATTGAAGCGCATATACTTCCGACTCATTAGGAGCCAATTCGATCAACTTTACAATCGATTTTTCGGCAATATCGAGATAACTATCTTTCTTAGTTGCATCGGTTGGTTCCATAAAACTCATCAGAATATAGCAATAAGCATGGTAATATAAAGGCAGCCATTCGCTTTTTTCAACATTGGCAATCATTTGAAACTTGTTGCCCAAAGCCTGGTAATCGGCTACATTTTTACAGGTAGAAAACAGACTGAGCGTTTCGCTCATCGTCTGAAGAAATTCGGGTTTCTGAGCCATCGATACAAGGCTAACTAACACGACTGCAATAGATAAAATGATCTTTTTCATGATGAAATGTTTAAAGTTTATTTCTAAAAATTATTATTGGTAATTGCATTTATAACTAATAACGTATAATTTTATTCGATCTTATCCAACTGGTTGGCATCGCCTTTCCGGGTCAGCGTGATAAAGCAGGCCAACACATAAAAACGGTTAGAACTGGGTTCGATCGCCACACTTGGATAATTGCCTCCTGCGTCAGTCGAAGTAGCATATCTGCGCCCAAATTCGTTTTTGAAACCCGGAAGATTGGTTACTGCGCCGTAAATGATGATGTTTTTACGATATAGAAAACTCCAGCTTAGATCGAGGGTTCGGTAAGGTAACATCCGCTCGCCATTGAAAACCTGCGAATTTGGATCATTGTAAACCCGGGGTGACGAATATTTGAAATTAACACTCGCAAGCGATCGTAAACCACTGAACCAGTGTTTGTAGACGACCGAAAGATTGTGTTTACTTGCGAATGTAGGGACGGCTTCATTTGGGAAGTTCTGGTAGTCGCGTTTGGTATCGAGGTAAGAATACGAAATCCAGTAGTCGCCGTTTTTGATCGTTTTGTTGTCTCTCCAGAACAGATCAAGCCCTTTGGCATAACCACTTCCATGGTTTGAGTAGCTGGTTGGCAGGTAAAAATCGTCTCCATTTGTCTTCACCAGATCTTTATAATCCTTGTAATACAGTTCAATCCTAAGTGTCCGGTTATCAATTGATGATTGGTAACTAAATGTATAATGATCAGCGCATTCCGGATTAAGATGATTGGTGTAAAGCAGGTAATCATCTATCGGATTCTGATAAAACCATCCGTACGCAAGTGAGAACTGACTTTTATCGGTTATCTTATAAGCAGTTGAAAGCCGCGGAGATAACTTGAAATTTTTCAGGTAATCAGAATATTCAGCACGTGCTCCAATTCGGGTTACAAATTTTGATGATGCATATAACTGTGCTTCGGTAAATCCCGCAATTATATGATTTGTAAAGCTGTTGTCATGAATTTCGGCGGGCATCGTCACATTTTGCGAAAATGTTTTGGTAAATAATTCTCCTCCAAATTTAAGGCTGAATTTTTCGGTGAACAGATAATTAAAGACATTTTTTACATGAGCTCCTACTATTTTTTTCCCCACAGTTGTTTGGTCATAACGGATATCATCCTTGTTATTTGTGAACGATGCCGCTGAATTCATAGCCCATTTTTCACTCAGATGCCCATTCCATGAGGCATTCATAAAATAATTGTCATTTGCAAGCTTATAATCAAACGAACTTTCACCCGGTTCCAGGTTTTCCTGGTTGATCGTAAAAGTGTTTTTGTTAAAACTCGAATAAAACTTAAACATGCCTGTTTTACCGGTTTTTTGCCTTAGACTTAATGCACCAGTGGCCGATTCGGGTGCATGAATCCAATGATAGTTCTGAGTTGTCAAATTCATGTACGGCGCCAGGTTGCTGTAAGTCAATGATCCGGTGACCGCACCATCTTTCCATAATTTAGTTCCGGCTGCTTCGACTCCAATTGACAGGAAAGACAAATCGAGTTGATCTTCTGCAGGCATATCATTGGTATTGAGCAATAAAACCGACGAAAGGGCCTGACCATATTCGGCAGAGTAGCCACCCGTACTGAAAATTGTTCCCTTAAACATAAATGGATTAAACCTGCCACGTGTGGACTGATTGGGCGCTGACGAATTGTAGGGTACATAAACGAGCGAACCGTCAATATAGGTTTGTGATTCCTCGCTGTCGCCCCCTTTTACAAACAAACGGCCCGATTCGCCATTGGTCGTTGTGCCGGGAAGCGATTGCAATGCGCCGAATACATCACCCCTGGCTCCGGCGGTTGTAACCATGTCGAGGGGTGTGATTGTGACAGCCTGTTTTTTGTCGCTGGCTTCGAATGTTCCTGCCGTAATTGTAACCGCATTTAATTGATTAAATGCTTCTTTCAATTGAATATTCAAACGGATGGTATCGCCTTTCAGTTCTATTTTTTGCGAAAACGGTTCGTAGCCCATGAACTCGACATGTAAATCAAACGGACCTGTTTTTTTCGTCTTTAGTATAAATTGCCCGTTTTCGTTACTTGATGTTCCGTCGTAGGTTCCCTGCAAATATACATTGGCCCCCGGCAATAACTCACCCTGTTGAAGGGTAACCTTCCCTGTAATAACCGTTTGCGAATAGGCATTCAGACAAAGGATGCTAAAGAGAATATAGAAAACTGATTTTTTCATTTTGCTGACTTGTTTGTTTCACGATTCAAAGGTGAAACAAAGCCCGCGCGGCGCAAAAAAACAGTTGCTGAACTGTTGAATTCGCAGGTTGAAATGTCGGAAAGAGATATTTACCAGATCACCTGCTGAATAATGATTTATCGGGTATGTTGCCGACATTCAGTCCCTAACGACAATTAAATAAAATTTAAACAGTCTCTCAGAAAACGACATTTTATAGTTCTCATTACTTAACATCAAATTGAAATCCTAATTCGGCAATTCTTCCAGTAATTTAAATAATACCGGAATGTCTTTTACGTTATATTTTGCAAATGAAGGACTTAAACCAACCCTGATTGTATAGGCAGAATGAGGTAAAGAATTGAAAAGGAATTCATCGGTTTTGTCATCGCCGACGGCAAAGATGAAACCGAAATTCTGATTCATGATCAGTGCATTCGCAGCCTGTCCTTTGTCATATTTACCGCTTTTTACTTCCAATATTTTATGTCCTTCAATAATTTCCAGGTCTGTTTTATAATGGATGATTTCGGCCAGATCATCTCTCAATTCGTGCAGTCGCAATTGTGCAAATTCCAGGTCGGCATTGCGGTAGTGCCAGACAATACTTCCGGTTTTCTCTTCAATAGACGTACCGTAACAACGACTAACATATTCGTTCATAATCGGCAACACCGCTTCTTTCCATTGCTCATCTGTGTTGATCGTTGCCTTCCAATTTTCGATTCCGTTTTTAATGTAGTAACCATGCTCGGCAACCAAACTTACGTTTACACCGACAAATTGCCTTTCAAGAAATTGCTTATCTCTTCCGCTGATGATCACAACCTGGTTTTTAGGATCATCCGACAATTTCCGGATGATTTTTAATGTATCTTTACCTACGATTGCCAGTTCGGGATATTTGGCAAAGGGAACAAGTGTACCGTCGTAATCGAGAAAAAGAATTCTTCGGTCGGCTTTGCGGTAAGCAAGAACCATTTGTGATGAAATCGTTTTATTAATGAGCTTTATATTCTGCACTTTTTGTTGCTCTTTTGTGTCGTAGGCCTGATTGAAGAAATCGAAAGCCCAGGTGAAAACGTTGTAGTTCGAAATCCGGTTTTGCATCCTTTCGAGACGCCTGTGTTTTTCCTTCGGTTTCATCTCGAGGGCATTAAAAATAGCTTCAGCCATCTCAATATTATCAACAGGATTAATGATCAGCGCTTCGTTCAACTCTGCCGCAGCACCCGCCATTTCGCTCAGGATTAATACACCTTCGTTTTCGACCTGGCAAGCTATATATTCTTTTGCTACAAGATTCATTCCATCGCGCAGGGGAGTGATAAGTCCTACGTCACTTATATTGTAAAGGGCGATCAACTCATTAAAATCCAATGATTTGTATTGGTAAATAATCGGTCGCCAGGCAATTGAGCTATACTGTCCGTTAATCCGGCCAACGGTTGATTCGATCTCCTTTTTCATCTCTTTGTATTTCCCAATATTGTCGCGCGAAGGGACGACAACCATATTGAAAACTACTTTTGATCGCCATTGGGGATATGTTTCGAGAAACGTTTCGTATCCCTGAAGCTTGAGCAGCAGGCCCTTGGAATAATCGAGCCTGTCGACAGAAAAGATCAGTTTTTGGTTTGACAGATGACTTTTAAGCTTTAATGTTTCGTCTATCACCGACTTTTTAAGATAGGCATCGTGAAATTTGTCATAGTCGATTCCAATCGGGAAGGCATCGGCTTTTACAATTTTGTCGGGTGTATAAATTATATTTTGATGACATTCGAAACCAGTTGTACGTTTTACAGATTTGATAAAGTTCTGGGTATAATCATGCGTATGAAAACCAATCAGATCGGCTCCAAGCATTCCTTTTATCAGAGATTCCCGCCAATGGCGCGGGAGTAACCTGAATATTTCGAATGATGGAAAAGGGATATGCAGGAAGAATCCAATTGTGGCGTCAGGCAATTTCTTCCTGATCATTTCGGGCAGCAGCATTAACTGGTAGTCGTGAATCCAAATAAAGTCGCCCGGTTTGATCGTCTTAACAAGTTCTTCGCAAAACTTTAAATTTGCTTCCTCATATGCTTTAAAGTAGTCATTATTAAAGACGGCATATGATGGAAAATAGTGGAATAACGGCCAGATGAGGTCATTACAAAAACCACCATAGTATAAATCGTTTACCCGGGCAGGAATAGTAACCGGCAATATATCGAAATTGTCATTCTCAAAACTATCGGGAGTTACATCATCGGGTAAATCATTGGCAATGCCGGCCCAGACAATTTTACTGTTTTTTAAATTCTTGTTACTGGTTCTGAAGTTTTCGGACAAGGCAAGAATCGCAGAAACAAGACCACCGGAATTCTGCACTGCCTTGTAGCCTTTTTTTGTCTTACTTAGTTTAAAAGGCAAACGATAGGCAGCAATAACCAATCTTTCAAAATGTGTTTTTTTTACCATACCTATACCTGTTTTATGCGTAATTATTTATTTAACGCGAAAGCAAAGACGATTTGTACAAATATAGCAAAAAAATGGTAATCTCAAAGTTGATTAATAAATGGAATTGTAAATCAAGTATTTAGTAATCTTTACTTTAGGGATTACGGCTGTGAAAATTTTAAACATTGCATTGTTTGCGGGTGTGTTTTTTGTTTATGGATTTGGGTTGTTGTTTTTTCGGGTGAGGATGATAAAAACGGGTGAATTTTTGATTATTCCGATTTGGAATGTTTATGATGTTTGTAAATAATACGGAGAGGGGTGATTTTTGAAAATATTGAACCGGCGTTCGACGTACACACGAAAGATAAATATATAATTTATGATTATAATATGCAGATTGGTTGGTAGGGGGTGCTTTTTAAGCAAAAACCGACCATTTTCTCCTGTTTTTGAATCCCGAGGTTGGTGCGAAGGAGACCCTAAGGAATCCCTAATGAAAATTGGATCCGAAAAAGTGCTTAAAAAGGTAAGATTTGGAGCAGCTTTTCAGGATTGGATTAGGGTCAATTGATCATAAAATAGAGTTTGCGTCATTATAGGTAACCAGTTTTTGTCATTGCAAACGAGGGACAGTTTACCCCTCCCCGAAAAAACGGAGCCGGCTGTTGCAAAGGAGGGGGAGCCCGGAGCGAAATAATGTGGTAAACCCTGTACTTGACTTGGCAAAAATTAAGATGTGAATTATTTTTTATGGATTGCGGCACAATTATGCAATACGTTTATTAGAAGCAGAAACAGATTTATAATAAATACAAGATTTTCATGGATATATACATTTGTGTACACAGGAAATTTATATACATTTATGTGAAAAAAGGCAGCCGAAAATATCGAGTCCATTTGACAATTTATAAATATAAAATATTTACATTGGCAAAAATAAAAACAGGAGTTAACTGTATATAGCCCCATATTGGGACATATTGTATGGATAATCCGTTTAAATAAGCGTTGTGTGCAAGGTAGGATATGAATTCTACAAAATGGATACATTTGAGATAATAATATTTCGGAACCAATGTTTCAAACCAGATAAACCAAACATCTGAATTCAATAATTGGTAAGAAAGGCTCTGTGAGAAAACACGTTTTAATATTATGACCACATGGAAAGAAGTAATATTCCCAAACGTATTGCATTTGTAATGGATGGTAATGGCCGATGGGCAAAGGAAAGGGGGCTTCCCAGGAGCAAAGGCCACCTGGCAGGGATTGGCCACATAAGCCAGGTTGTAGAATTCTGTTTTAAAAAAGGAATTCAATATATTACAGTTTATGCCTGGTCCACAGAAAACTGGATGAGGCCTGATGAGGAAGTGACAAATCTGATGGATGCCATTGCAAAATTCGGACCTGATCTGGCTAAGAAATTACACAGTGAAGGTTGTCGGATCTTGCATTGCGGTAGCCGTGAAAATCTGAGTATACATGTTCTGGAGGTTATTGATTTTGCCACACAGCTAACAAAAGATGACGGTCCTAAAATTTTAAATCTCGCCTTTAATTACAGCGGACGAAAAGAAATTGTCGATGCGGCAAAAAAGATTTTTTACCAGAACCTTCCGCCAGAGCAGATCACTGAAACTACCATAGCAGCAAACCTATATTCACATGAACTATCTGATATAGATCTTCTGGTACGTACCGGAGGAGAAAAGCGGCTGAGTAACTTCATGCTTTGGGAAAGTGCGTACAGCATAATATACGTGACTAATACATATTGGCCAGCATTACAAGACGAGGAAATAAACGAAGCCATTGCTTATTATGCAGATAGCTTGCATCGATCTCTTTCCCGCTGATATTATTGTTAATTAAAGTTCCAAAACATGCGAGAAAAAACAAGAAAAATGAACTGGAAATACAAAATCATCCTGATCTTGTTTTCCGGATTGGTTTTTATTTCTACCTTGTACCTTATCAGTTTCGTTATGGGTCAAAAATTAAATAATACCCAGTACGCAATATAGCAAATGGTGGGGAAAGTGTGTGTTTAGGCAGTGTCGCACACATCGAACTTAAACCGAGATACGAGAAAGAGGCGTTTAAACCACTTGGGCAGAATTACTCAGTGACTATTGGCGGTGCTTTGGTTACGGAAGAAAATAACGAATTTGATTATATAATAATTGGCAGCGTAACAATTGATTAAAATGACGATTTCTGACTTACATGCAAAACTAAAAGAGAATGGTATTTCTGAAGACCAATACTTTCTTCATGGACTTTTTGGTTCTAAGGATGACAATGAAAAAATAGCTTTGACTATTAGGAAAGGGCAATACGGAATTGAATACGAGACATATTACAAGGAATATGGAGAAAAACACTCAACACGGATTTTCTCAAATGAAACAGAAGCATGTGAATACATTTTCAAAAAGCTCATAGACCAACAGACCTTAAACAGAATTCAGAATATTGCTGGATTATCAGGAATGACCGTAAATGAAAGACTTTGGGAAAGCGGACTAATGGATGAGTTTGACAGCGCCAAAAAGAAAGATAAAACAAGAGCGAAGGAAATATTGAGATGGTTGAGGGTTGATGATCCTTCCATTGTAAAGATTGTCAAATAAAGGGTAAAGGGAATGAGTAAAAAACACCCTATAACACGCAATCATTGCACCGCAGAATAGAGAATTCATAAAACTGATAGAAACGAAATAAAAGTAAAAAGACGATGAATATCCTGATTTTATAGCAAGCATACTCCATTCTTTGCCTTCGTTATTCACGCATACGTTGGTGATAAAGAACTAAAAATTAACGAGTCAACGATAGAATCAATTTCGGAATAAAATAAACAGCTATGTTAAAACTTGGTGGTTATATAAATATCTTAATTGCAGTAGGACATATTGTTGGATTAATTTGGGCTGACAAAATGTTCAAAGTAACAGGAATTGGAAAAGAAATGACAGAACTTGCTCAAATACATAATTCATTACCTTATTTATTAACTGTATTCGGAGCAGTGATGTTTTTTATATTCGGATTTTACGGGCTTTCAGCCGATAACAAATTTAGAAAATTGCCATTTTTAAAACCTGTAATTTTTTTAATTGCAGGAATTTATTTACTGCGTGGAGTTGGCGGATTAATAGCAGACAAAATACAAGAAACAAATTCAACGACAGAAACAATGTATTCTTTAGTCGCAGTGGCAATTGGACTTTTGTTTCTAATCGGAGGATTAAAAAAATGGAAATTTATAAATGATGAAAAAATAACGAACCGCTAATAAGTAAGACTTCATGTGGTAGGCATCAACCTGAAGTCCCGGTTGAAGGATATCACAGATGATAGGATAATGATTGATTGTTTTGCTCTTTGGCCAATAATGATGCTAAAGCAATTTTAATTCAAATGATTATTTATCAGTTGCTTAAAAGCAACTGCAATGGATTTCTTTAATGGTTCCGTCAGGAACCAAACGTTGGTAGAATAAATGCTCAATAATGATCTGTTGTCCCGTACGGGACAATACCAATTATTAATTTTAATCATTCTACCGGGCTATTTTCTTTACGGGAAATTTAAAAACAGTATTCAAATCTAATTGTTTGGATTTAAAGTTATTGATGAAATTTAGTATGAAGTTCCGGTTGAAGGATATTGCAGATGACAGGACAATGATTGATGTTTTTACGCTTTAGCCAATAATGATGCTAAAGCAATTTTAATTTAAGTTTTTCTTTATTTATCAGTTGCTTAAAAGCAACTGCAATGGAAAACTCGCACAATCAATATACTCGCGGGTTTTTCCATAGATCTTTAATTGATATTGAGGTCATTCATTGCGCTGTTTGTGCATTTCGAGGAAATCCATAAAATGGGTTTGAAAATTAAATTATTTTTTAGTAATTTTGGAACAAAATTATCAGACAGGACGATCGGGAAGCTAAAACTGCAAGTTGTAATTAAAACCTCCAAATATATTTATATTTTGTATATCAGTTGATTATGAATATTCGACGTGTGTCCGGATTTTAATCTCTACGGGATAAATTCCCCGCCGCTTGCGGCGAAATAAAGAATAAACTGTCCACCAAGATACCCCGTCTGCTTGCGACGGGGAGATTCATTAATCAGGTGGTGATTACGGCGCCGGATTCTGGTGTGCTGATCTCTTAATTCGCTTTCGAAATTTGACTTATTTCCCTGCAAAACTTTAGTGCAGCATAAATTTACATTTCGCAAAGAGGTGGGTTTGAAAATTTATTTAATGGTTCCGTTAAGGAACCGAACATCGGTAGAAAAAATGCTCAATTATGATCTGTTGTCCCGTACGGGACAATACCAATTATTAATTTTAATCATTCTACCGGGCTATTTTCCCTACGAGAAATTTAAAAATAGTATTCAAGCCTAATAGATTTGACTTCAAGTTGTTGGTGAAAATTGGTATGAAGTTCCGGTTGAAGGATATCACAGATGACAGGACAATGATGGATGGTTTTATTGTTTAGCCAATAATGATGCTAAAGCAATTTCAATTTAAGTTTTTATTTATCAGTTGTTTAAAAGCAACTGCAATGGATAACAGAAAAGATTACATTTGAAGCGCAGCTCTTCATAGGAAGATTATTGGTTAAATCCCGCCCTGCATGTTGGCAGAACTTTAGGTTTAATTTTGTAAATAAAGGCTTAATAATATTCATCTGTGAATAATTTGATTTTTAATGGTCAGATGGAATCCCGCATGGGTGGGATGATGAAATATTCATCCTGGTTTGTGACTTTTAGTCATGACTATTTCATGCGTAAATAATTTGTTTTTTAAGGTCGCATGGAGATAGTTGTGGTTTATAAATATTTATGAATCAGCTATTAATATAAAGTTGACTGTTTATATTCCGGTTTTTTGTTGAATAAATTGTAGAGGAACGATTTTACTTCCGGTTTGCTGTCCTGATTATCCGGTTGCCGTATTGGAAAATCTTTTACAATCAGCTCTTTCTTATCGTTGGAACTACTATTACTCTTTGTGTTTACAGAATCAATCTTTGGATTCCAAAGAGAGGTAATTTCCATAAACTTTTCAAAGGCTTGCTTGTGCTGACTGAGTAACCATTTGTAAATCGTCTGATCAGAATAAACTTTTTGGATACCATGGCCCTGCCCTTTAAGTACAGAAAACTTTGGTCTTGATCCAAGATCCTGCAATGCATCGACCATCTGTACCGAACGTTTGAGATTTACTTTTTTATCTACCTCACCATGGAACACCCATGTTGGGATATCTTTTAATGTCTCGACCATTCTTGTCTGTCCGCCACCACAAAGTGGCATAATTGCTGCAAAGTATTCGGGATAACGCGATGCAATATCCCAGGTTCCAAACCCTCCAAGGCTCATTCCGGTAAGATAAACGCGTGAGGGATCGATGTTATACTTGTCTTTCAGCTCTTTGTAAAACGATTCAAACCATGATCCCGCTGTCCAATTTTTATTTGACGGACATTGTGGGGAAATTACAATAGCATCGACGTTCATTCCTCTTTCGAGATAAAACGGCGGGCCGTATTTTTTTAATCTTTCAAGATTGTTGCCTTTGCATGAACTGCCATGTAAATAAATTATTAATGGCCAAGCTTTAGCGTTGTTTTTGTTATATCCGTCTGGTAGGTATGCCAGGTAAGGGTAAGTCTTTGATTTTTCTGCCATTAGCGGAGAATTGCCTCCCGGAGTTTTTGCTGTGAGTGATACAGTAAAACTTAAAAGTGCAATCAGGGCGATTAATCTCATATCTTGTCCTGTTAAGTGAATAATACACAAAAATAACCTTTTTATCGGTTCAAGAACCTTAATTCTGATTTTTTAAAATATTTTAACACAATATTCGAAAAATAAATCAACTCAATTATTTGATATAATGATAATTGTATATTTTTTCGTTCCTAGCTGTTTTTTGCATTTGTGAGCCAAATTGTACTTCAAAAAGCCGGAAATTCTATATTAAAGATCAAAAGAAAGACGTTGTATGGCTATTATTTCTGAGTAGTTCGATCATTTCGTCCCGTGTCTCTTTTGCACTTTCGGCAGCTTTTTGTGCAAAATCCGGGCCATTCGAAGCGTAAATAATTGCTCTTGATGAGTTTACCAGCAGGCCGCATTGTTTGTTTAATCCGTATTTTGCAACTTCCTGCAGGCTTCCTCCCTGTGCACCTACACCGGGAACAAGCAGAAAATGATTAGGAATTATTTTTCTAATGTCTGCTAATTCTTCAGCTTTTGTGGCGCCGACAACATACATCATATTCTCCTCATTACCCCAATTCAGAGAAGTCCGAATTACTTTTTCGAAGAGTTTTTCTCCTGAATTGTCAGCAATAAATTGAAAATCAAATGCTCCCTTGTTGGAAGTCAAGGCAAGCAGAACAACTCGTTTCCCTTCGTAAGCCAGAAATGGCTTTACAGAATCTTCGCCCATGTAAGGAGCAACCGTTATGGCATCGAACTTTAATTTTTCGAAAAAGGCTCTTGCATACATGGATGAGGTATTTCCAATATCTCCACGTTTTGCATCGGCGATCAGGAAAATGTCGGGATAGTTTTCGCGAAGATAATGAACAGTTTTTTCAAGACTGCGCCAGCCCTCTAGTCCTTCTGATTCGTAAAATGCGAGGTTTGGTTTGTAAGCAATTGTATATTTAGCTGTTGCATCAATGATCTCTTTATTAAACGCAAACATCGGATCAGTGGTGTCGAGTAAAAATTGTGGTATTTTCTTGATGTCCGTGTCGAGACCGACACAAAGAAAAGATCCTTTTTTGCGGATATTTTCGAATAGTTGCTGATTGTTCATTCCTTCAATTTTGATCAGTATCGTCTGTAATTTAATTATGCTTTAAGATCACAGCATATAATTTGTGCGAAGACGCACAGCCGCGCGTCTCTACCTGTTAAAGCTCGGTTTCTCTCAACCGTTCAGTATTTTCCTCGACCCTTAATTTGTCGATAATATCCTCAATATCACCATCCATAACTGCAGGAAGATTATAAACTGTGTATCCAATACGATGATCGGTCATCCGTCCTTGAGGATAATTGTACGTGCGGATTTTAGCGGAACGGTCACCTGTTGAAACCATCGTTTTTCTTCGCGACGCAATATCGTCCATATATTTCTGGTATTCCATATTATATATCCTTGTTCGCAGCTCGCCCATTGCCTTCGCCAGGTTCTTTATCTGAGATTTCTCATCCTGACAAGTAACAACGATTCCAGTGGGAATATGGGTCAACCGGATTGCCGAATAGGTGGTATTTACACTCTGCCCCCCCGGACCTGATGAACAGTAGGTATCTTTACGGATATCGGTTTCACGAAGATCAATGTCAAACTCTTCCGCTTCGGGCAATACGGCAACCGTAGATGCAGAAGTGTGAATTCGTCCGGCTGTTTCGGTTTGCGGAACCCGTTGTACGCGATGAACGCCCGATTCGAACTTGAGAATACCGTAGACATTTTCGCCTGTTACTTTAGCGACAATCTCCTTATAGCCACCAGAAGTTCCTTCGGTTGAACTTGTTACTTCGAGTTTCCAGTTTTTACGATCGCAGAATTTCGAATACATCCTGAAAAGATCGCCCGCAAAAATAGCAGCTTCGTCGCCACCAGTTCCGCCACGAATTTCCAGAATTGCATTTTTACTATCTTCGGGATCGGCCGGAACGAGCAGAAAACGGATCTCGTCTTCGTGCTGTTTAATCAGGGCTTCGCTATTTTCCAACTCTTCGCGTGCCATTTCACGGAGGTCTTCATCTGTTTCGGTGTCAAGTATTTCTTTGGCATCCGAAAAGTTTTTCAATAAACCCTGGTATCTTTTGAATGATTTCACGAGTGAATCGAGCTGTTTGTAATCCTGATTCAGCTTGACGTACCGTTTCATATCTTTCATGATATCCGGATCGGAAATCTGTTGACTAACTTCGTCGAAGCGGATCTTAATCCCTTCGTATTTTTCTATTAATGAATTATTTGACATATTATTTTTTGCTTACTGGTTAAGAAAATGAAAATGATTCTGAACAAAGTAAGGCGTAGCTAATATTCAAAAGTGCCAAATTCGGAGTGGATTGTCACTTTTTTACCATTGTATGATTCGACATGTCCAACAACTTGAGCATTAATGTTAAATGATTTGGCAAGTGCGATTATTCCATCGGCTGCATTTGCATCAGCATAGATTTCGAAGCGATGCCCCATGTTGAAGACTTTGTACATTTCCTGCCAGGAAGTTCCACTTTGCTCGTGTATCAATTTGAAAAGCGGAGGAACGGGGAAAAGGTTATCTTTTATAACATGTATATCATTAATAAAGTGAAGTACTTTAGTCTGAGCGCCACCAGAACAGTGAATCATTCCTGATATTGAACTTCTGAATTGTTCAAGTAATTTTTTAATGACTGGCGCATAAGTCCTTGTAGGTGAAAGAACCAGTTTTCCCGCATTGAGATCAGTTCCTTCAACACGATCGGTCAGTTTGCAATTTCCCGAGAACACTAATGCTTCGGGAACTGAGTGATCGTAACTCTCCGGGTATTTTTTGGCCAGATATTTGGCAAAAACATCATGGCGTGCTGAGGTGAGGCCATTACTTCCCATACCTCCGTTATATTCTTTTTCGTAAGAAGCTTTTCCTGATGATGATAAGCCAATTATACAATCTCCGGCCTTGATTTGATCAGCGGAAATAACTTCTGATCTTTTCATTCTACAAGTAACCGTTGAGTCGACAATAATTGTGCGAACAAGATCGCCGACATCGGCAGTTTCGCCGCCAGTTGGCCAGATATTGATACCCATATCCCTCAATTCTGCGCAAAGTTCTTCTGTCCCTGCGATGATCGCAGTGATTACTTCACCAGGTATATTGTTTTTATTTCTTCCGATTGTAGATGAGAGGAGGATATTGTCGACAGCACCAACGCACAGTAAATCATCGAGATTCATTACAATCGCATCCTGCGAAATCCCTTTCCATACCGAAAGATCGCCGGTTTCTTTCCAATAAAGGTAAGCGAGCGATGATTTTGTTCCCGCTCCATCGGCATGCATTATATTGCAATACTCAGGATCACCGCCAAGAAAATCGGGCACGACTTTACAAAAGGCTTTCGGGAAAAGCCCCTTGTCAATGTTTTTGATGGCATTATGAACATCCTCTTTCGAAGCCGAAACACCCCTGAGGTCATATCTGTTGTCGGAACCCATGTTAATAATCAATGGTTTGCAATAATTCTGAAATCTATCCGGCTACCCGGTTCAGGCGGCACAAAAATAAGATTTTTTTGTGACTTATTTCTCAAACTTCTCTTTGTAATCGGAAGATAAAACCCTGAATTCGGTGCGCCGATTGATCTGATGACAAATTTCCCGCTCCTTTTCATCGGCAAGCGATTCGATAAAACTACATGTGAGTTCTCTTCCCTGTTTCAGAAATGGATATTCTTTGGCCTGCTTTTTAGTAACTGTTTTTGGTGAAGTCTCTCCATATCCTTTGGCGACCAATCTTCCCGGTTGTATCCCTTTGGCAATCAAATACGACACGACTGATTGCGCTCTTTTCTGCGATATTTCAGAATTGGTAGCATCGTCACCACGACAATCGGAATGTGCCATTAATTCAATCACAGTAGTTGGGTTAAGAACAAGTAGTTCTGTCAAACTGTCAAGTGCGGTTACAGATTCGGGAAGCAGATCCCACTTACCGAATTCATAATATATATTGTCGACGCTAATTGGTAAATCGGCTGGTGTTAGTTCCATTCTCACCTGAAACTGCTTACCGTCATCGATTCCAACAGTTGAGGCGACCGTTTTCGTATTAAGGAATCCTTTTTTATAAGCTGCGACAATGTATTCAACTTCTGGTTTTAACTTAAAGTTGAACTTGCCATTCTCTGCAGTCATTTTCAGCATTGTACCATCGGTCCCGATCAACTTCACAGTGGCATCATTGATTCTTGATCCATTTTCCTTATTGAAAATATTTCCTTCGATTTCGTATGTTTTTGGTGGTAGAACGAAGCTGTAAATATCGTCTTTTCGGCTCCCTTCGCGGTTACTGCTGAATAAGCCCCGTTCTTCACCCTGGTAAAATGAGATGGCAAAATCATCGCCGGCAGAGTTAATCGGCGATTTCATATTCTCGACCACCCATTTCCCGTTTTTTCCCTTCATTGCCATAAACAGGTCGAGCCCTCCCATTCCAATATGGGCATTGGATGAAAAGTAGAGCGTTCCGTTTTCGCGGATGTAGGGGAACATTTCGTCACCCGAAGTATTGATCTCGGGTCCGGCATTCACCGGTTTCTCCCATGATTCTCCTTTTTTCTTCACAGTGAACCAGATATCTTTTCCCCCGTATCCGCCGGGACGGTCAGAAACGAAGTAAAGAGTATTGCCATCAGCTGATAATGAGGGATGAGCAGTCATAAGACTATCTTTGCCGATTGTCACTTTTGCAGGATCGCCCCATAAACCGGAGAGTAATGTTGCAGTAAAGATTTCAGCACCCCGCTCTTCGGTTTTTACATAAGGACATCGTGTAAAATACATCATGTTCCCGGTTGCGTTAAACGAAGCGGCGCCCTCTTCATCAAAAGTATCGATGACCTTGAGTTCGTCGACAAGTTGTGGTTTATCCCAACGGTTTTTCTGGAGGTTGTAGCTGCTCCTGAAAATGTCGGCATTGTATTCTCCGGTGATGGCGCTTTTCTTTTTCCCGGTACTACCCTTTCTCGAAGAGGTAAAGAAAATCTCATTGTCGTGAATCCCGGCATAGGAGGCTGCAAAATCATTCGATATCGAATTGATATCTTTTAGGTTTTCAATCTTATAGCGGGTGGGGGTCTTCAGCCATTCTTTTGTTTTCAGCGACGATTCAATCCCGTTGAGGGCCATTTCATCTTTGGGAACAGAATCGAGATACGCTTTATAATTATTGATGGCTTCGTCGTATTTCCCGTTGGCCCGAAGAACTTCTGCATAGTGCAACCATGTTATTGCACCGCCTGCTTTACGCATCAAGGCGCTTTTGTAATAGCCTTCAGCAGAGCGGTATTGCCCGATTTTATAATAGGCTTCCGCAATTTTAAACTGTATCTCCGCTTTTTTCTGCCGGTCTTTGGTCTGGATGTAAACTTTCCGAAACGAGGTAATACTTTTAGTATATTCTCCAATCTCAAAAGAGGTCATTGCCGAATGGTAGCGCTTTGATACGGTACACGAAAAGGTGAGTCCGATCAGAAACAGCAGGCATAAATGACGTATTTTAAGATAATCCATATTCGAAGATAATTAACTCGGATTGTAGATTGCAGGTTAAGTGATGGGCAAAGATAACTTATTAACAGATTTTTATTTGGCCTGATTGTGAAAATTATCGCTATTTGACCGAAAGATTGTACCTTTGGGCCTTTTAAATGTAACAATAATGATTCAAGCTGAAATTCATACAGTAAAAGGGGTGATGAAGGTTAACTTCTTTGAAAAGGATGCTCCGGGTACAGTGGCCAACTTTGTAAAACTTTCGAAAGAAGGTTTCTACGACGGACTTACATTTCACCGCGTTATCCCTGATTTTGTAATCCAGGGCGGTTGCCCAAAAGGAACAGGCGTCGGTGGTCCCGGCTATACGATTAAATGTGAGCTGGATGGTGACAACCAATACCACGACCGTGGCGTTTTGTCGATGGCTCATGCCGGAAAAGACACGGGGGGATCGCAGTTTTTTGTTTGCCACAGCCGCAAAAACACAAGTCACCTCGATCGTCATCATACCTGTTTTGGTAAGGTTTACGAAGGTCTCGAAGTTATCGATGCTATTCGTCAGGGGGATAAAATCGAGAAGATCGTGATTATCGAATCGTAACCGATCTTACCAATCATTCAATCTATGTGAAAGCCGTCTCCGAATTCGTTTTGGGGGCGGCTTTTTTGTGAGTTTTTGAAACACTAAATACCCATGAAATTGTCATCTGAGGAAGGAACCCGAAGTTGGTGCGAGGAAGGTACGGAGTTGGTACGGACCAGGTACGAAGGGAGTGGGGCGCCTTTATCGATACGATAAAGGTACTGAGGATTGGGTTCACCCAGATCAATTTAATCCGAGAGGCCACCAAAGGCCGCGACAGGCCACGAAAGAGTTAACCGAAATAACCAGGCAATTGAATTTTTATTCGATTAAAATCTTGTTATTGATGACCGTGCCGTAGGCACCAAATATGGGTAGAATGAGAATTTAAAGAAAAATATTTCGTCCCGTACGGGTGGGGTGACGTAAATCAAAAAATAAATTGCCCTTAATAAATTG
>JAATGF010000039.1 GCA_015654795.1 Bacteroidales bacterium | reverse complement strand
TTCTACCCATATCAAATCCCTCACGGGATTTTGAGAATTAAGAATTATGTTTCAGAGCAGAGAGAAGGCATGCCTCGTTTTTACGGGTTCAGGAAACGTCTTATGGCCTTTTTGCCTGATACCCTGTAATCTACCCATGAAATTGTCACCGGAGGAAAGAACCCGATTTCGGTACGGAGTTGGTCAGGAGTTGGTCAGGACCAGGTACGGAGGAAGTGGGGCGCCTTTATCGATACGATAAAGGTAGTAAAAAAACGTATAGTCTGGATTGACTTTTTCTGAGATGGACAGAAATGGACGGCGACGGACGCTGCAAATGAGATAAAAGTGATGGTCGCCCGCGAAGGAAAATTTAGGATACCATTTGTGAAAGGCATCCCGGGATAATAGCAAATGGCTGTTATCAAGTTGTACACAGGAATCCTGGATTACAGGATTCTTAATGTGCTTTGTAACTGATTGCATTCGGAAACCCGCGCAGAAATTCGGCTACTCCCATCCGTTTTTTGCCTGCAAGCTGTAGATCAAGGATGTGCAGAAAACCATCGGAACAGGCAATCTTGAGGTATTTTTTATTGTCACTTTGGATTTCACCTGATTTATACTGATGATCTGCTTCCTCGAATGATGCTTTAAAGATTTTCACTCCTGTTTCGGACCCTGAATACTGAAAGTTGGTCCAGGCAGCAGGGTAAGGACTTAATCCTCGGATCAGGTTGTTGATTACGATTCCTGGCTTTTCCCAGTCTATCATACAATTCTCCTTAAAAATTTTAGGGGCATGTAATCTTTCAGGATCAATGGCCAGTATGTCCTGGGCAAGAGGAGAGACGTTTCCTTCTGCTAGGGCATCTATCGTTTTGAGAACAAGATTTGCCCCGATGCCCATTAATGCATCGTGAAGTTCGCCGATTGTCTCTTCAGACCCTATTTTGACCTTCTCCTGAAACAGAATATTTCCGGTGTCGATCTCCTGTCTTAAAAGAAACGTAGTTACCCCGGTCTCCTGATCACCATTGATGATCGCCCAGTTGAGAGGCGCGGCACCGCGATAATGAGGAAGTAATGAGCCATGCAAATTGAATGTTCCCATCGGCGGCATTTTCCAAACCACTTCGGGTAGCATTCGGAATGCAACAACTATTTGAATATCATGATTCAGTGATTTTAACTCAGACAGAAAATGTTCATCTTTTAATTTTTCGGGCTGAAGCACAGGCAATCCGCAACTGATTGCATACTGTTTAACATCTGATTGGTGTAACTTTTGTCCGCGACCCGAGGGGCGATCAGGAGCAGTTACAACTCCGACAACATTATAGCCATTTTCGATCAGGGCTTTTAAACTTGCTACTGCAAATTCCGGAGTTCCCATAAAGACAATGCGCAGATCTTTTCCAATCATGGGTTATGGATTTTTTCTTTAAAATTACAATAATTTTTCCTGAGTCGTTTAGCGTAGGTTGGTGTTTCCTTTGGTTGCTTTTGGGAAATAAGGACAGTTTTTACAGCCGTTTCCACAACAGTAGCCCCGATCTTTCAGAAAGCTTTCTGTCATAATTCTGTAGCCATCTTTCGACATATGGTAATCAACTCCTTCTTTCAGTTCGCTATTATATTTAATATCATCAATCATATACTAATTTTAAAAATTGATTTCTCTTATCCGGTATAGTTGTAGCGGGGCGGTTTGCCTTATTAAAACTAAACTGATTCTATAACAAACCAATAGGTGAAAGGTTTAACAGGTTAAAATGTCTGTTCCTTTACAAAATAATTTCTGCACCAAAAGATAAAACCGGCTTTGCACAACCGGTTTTATCTTTTCAATAATCAGCTATTTTTTATTTATTTGAATTCGGCAATGATACAATAAGTTACAGCGAGTGTCCCATCCTGTCGCGTTTTGTCCTCATGTAGACTTCATTGTAAGGATTTGACTTGATTATAATTGGGATCGTCTCAACCACTTTCAAGCCATAACCTTCCAATCCAACCCTTTTTACCGGATTATTGGTTAAGAGGCGCATTTTTCTTACCCCCAGGCTGCATAAAATTTGAGCCCCGACACCATAATCGCGTTCGTCGGGATCGAATCCAAGATGGATATTGGCATCAACAGTGTCGATTCCCTGTTCCTGAAGCTTGTAGGCTTTTATCTTGTTCATCAGTCCAATACCTCGTCCTTCCTGCTGAATATATACAACGACCCCTTTCCCCTCTTTTTCAATAAGATCCATGGCTTTGTGAAGCTGATCGCCACATTCGCAACGCAATGAGCCGAAAATATCTCCAGTTGCACACGAAGAGTGAACCCTTACAAGAACGGCCTCATCGGGCTCCCATTCGCCCTTAATCAGTGCGATATGCTCCACTCCGTTTGATTTCTGGAGAAATGGGATCAATCTGAATTTTCCATGCGAAGTTGGCAATTGAACCTCTTCGCCTCTTTCTATCAGGCTCTCCTTGTTTAATTTATAGGAAATAAGATCTGCAATCGAGACAAGTTTTAAATCAAATTTCTGAGCAATTTGATACAACTCCGGAAGTCGTGCCATCGAACCATCAGGGTTCATAATCTCAACCAAAACCCCCACTGGTTCGAGGCCAGCCAAACGGGCAAGATCAACGGCGGCTTCTGTATGTCCTGCCCTGCGCAGAACTCCTTTGGTTCTGGCTCGTAACGGAAAAATGTGTCCCGGACGGCCAAGTTCATCTGGTCGTGTGGCGGGATTGGCAAGTTTCTGGATTGTAATTGCCCGATCGTAAGCTGAGATACCAGTAGAAACATTTTCGCCTACAGCATCTACAGAAACGGTAAAAGGGGTCTCATGAAGGGAGGTATTTGTGCCAACCATCATATTAAGGTCGAGTTCTTCACAACGTTCTTCGGTAAGTGGAACACACATTAACCCACGTCCTTCTGTTACCATAAAGTTGACCATCTCAGGAGTAATCTTTTCTGCCGCTCCAATAAAATCACCTTCATTTTCACGATCTTCGTCGTCAACTACTATAATTAATTTTCCATTGCGGAGGTCTTCAACGGCCTCATCAATGGTATTCAATTTAATCTCGTTCATTCTTATATTATTGTGACAGTTTATCTTGTTTTTCTTTATCTTCTTTTTTTACTTTCCTGAAAATCTTCTTAAAGAATTCAATATAGGCATTTACATTGAATACTGCCGAGTCGTTTGCGGCTTTGTATGTAAGGAAAACTCCGGCAGGGAGAAACAGAAATGTTGAGAACCAAACACCTTGCCAAAGTGATGCTACGCTTTCGCGTGAGAATTTTTCACCCGTAGTGGTAATAATCCAGTAAAATATAAATAATAATACAGAAATTACCAACGGCATCCCGAGCCCACCTTTCCGTATGATGGCTCCTAAAGGAGCGCCAATAAACAAAAATATAAGGCATGCGATGGCAAATGTGTATTTTTTGTGCCATTCTATGCCGAAGCGGTTGAGGCTACGAACGCTCGCAGTGATCATCTCGTCTGATTGCTGAATAGCGCGCGCGTTGTTTCGTGCTGAGTTAAGTGCCCCGTTTATGATATTTGACCTTACCGATGCGGATGATTTCTTCATAATAGAATCGACATCAGAATACTGAATCAACTTTAGTGGCGACGCAGGTGATACATCTCTCCGGGCCAGTTTATAGATGTTCGTATTTAAAGGAGATATATAGCTAATTGTTAAGGCATTATCTATTCTTTGTTTTTCAAGCACTTTCCCAAGCGAATCGACGAAATAGACAATCTGCGAATTGTTGAGCGCCCGGTTTTGGTTTCTAAAAACGCTTTCGTCTTTCCGTTCGAGTTCCATCCCCTGTAAAACTGTGAAAATGGATTGCTCTTTAAATTTGTCTGTTCTGGATGGGAATGTCGTTTTTCGCCGGTCACGGGGTTGCATTTCAGAATAAGTCTGGCCTGAATAAAGGTTCAGAATCATATATTTCTTATCCTTCGTGATTTTCATCGTTCCTGAATCAGCAACAGTCACAGTCGAATTTCCTTTGTCTTCAGTGTGGTCGTAGATCATTATATCATAGAGCATATTCCCACTTGCAGATTTTTTACCTACTTTTATGGAATAGTTATCTATTTCGTTTGAAAAGACGCCCTCTTTAACAATGATTTCAGGACGTAATTGGCGGATGCTCGACATTAAGGCAATCAGCTTTTTGTAGGATACCGGTATGACCTGGTTGTAAAAGTAGAACGACCCGATACTCAGAAGTATACTGAGCACAACAACAGGCTTCATGATCCGGTAAAGTGATATACCGGCAGCTTTCATGGCCAGTAATTCGTTATTTTCACCAAGATCGCCAAAAGTCATAATCGATGCCAAAAGCATTGCCAGGGGCAGGGCATTGGTCATCAACATGGCCATTGTGTAAACAATGAATTCAAGTATTACGCTAAATTCCAGTCCTTTACCGACCAACTCATCAAGGTAGACCCACAAAAACTGCATTAGCAGTACAAAAAGGGAGATGACGAGTGTAACAAAAAACGGTCCGATAAAACTCTTAATAATATACAAATGTAGACGCTTCATGCAATAGTTTTCTGAAACGAACGCAAAGTTAAACCTTTTTTGGAATTTGGGGTGTTTAATCTACGAGCCGATCATTTGTTTCAATTTTGCCACCTGCGAAGTCCAAAGATTCCGTGTGTCTTCAACATCGTCATCACTGGTATTGTCTATAACAATCAACGCCACATCACCCGTAAGTTCATCTTGTATAATATTGAATCCGAATTCAGAACCCGGTTCCATATCCAACCAGCGGAAGCTAATTGAATCATTGGGCACCATCGTCAGTACCTCAGCCTGTTGCTCTGAATCTCCCCAGATAAACGTAAAGATTTTTCCATCCACTTTCACATTATCCGAAAACCATTCTGCCAATCCGGAAGGCGTACTTACCCTGCTGAATAAAACAGCGGGCGAAGTCTTGAGGAAAAACTCTAATCTGATCTCTTTCATAAGTAACGGAACTTTATTCAGTAAAATTAAGGGTGTTCTGATAAATAGTTGCAAAATAGCTATTTATTTACAAATTCCAATACAATGCGCTCCGAGTGCAAACAAAAATCAAAAAAATAAAGATAGGGGTTGCCTTAAACCAGAAACGTATTATCTTTGCACCCTCAAACTACGAAAATTGAGTAGTTCCTTTCCTAAGCGTTGGAATTGAGTATTTGAAATAATGGCGAGGTAGCTCAGTTGGTTAGAGCGCACGATTCATAATCGTGAGGTCGAGGGATCATGCCCCTCTCTCGCTACAGTTTAAAAAGAGGTTTGTGACTACTCATAAACCTCTTTTTTAGTGCAATTAACCCCAAACAAACGATTCATTTCATATCATTGAGGTCGATGATTTTATCAAAGTAATGTTTCAAATTCTGACGATGAGTCACAAATACGATAGTTACATTTTTTTTCAGACCAATCAGGCACTGCATAATCTGAGCTTCGGTTTCAAAGTCTAAGGCAGAAGTGGCTTCATCAAGCAACAATAGTTTTGGTTTGCGTATGAGTACTCTGGCCAAAGCCAAACGTTGCCTTTCTCCACCCGAGAAATGATACTGGTAATTGACAATTGAGGTGTCAAGTCCCATGGGAGATCCCATAACCAACTGATCAGCATTCACCTGACCTAATACCTCCATTATTTGTCCATCAGATAAATTTTGCCCGGAATCCCAGATCAGGTTTTCGCGAAAGGTGCCATCTATAAAAAAAGAATCCTGCGGTAAATACCCAAGTTCACTTCGCCAAACAGGGAGTTTATTATCAGTAAGGGTTACCCCATCGATTGCAATTACCCCGTTTCCTGCCTTTTGCAATCCGGCAATTACGTCAATCAATGTTGTTTTTCCACACCCCGATTTTCCAATGATTCCGGTAATTTTCCGGGCCGGAATCGACTCCGAAAAATCAGTGAAAAGAGGAACGCCTGTGTCATATGCGAAATTCAAATTTCTGATTTCCAGTTGTTGGTTAAATTCAATTTCTCCGGTAGCTTTTATTTCTTCAAATTTCCGCTCTTCAATTTCTCTGTCCATCTCAAGTACCATTTTAACTGAAGCCATGTTCGAAACAAGCATATTCATATCGTTATTAATGCCCATAAACTGTGGAAATATCCTGGCAAAAAGTAGAATTAGTATAAATAGCGAAGTAACCGGAAGGTGTGCAATATAATAGGCAAGATAAACAACAATTATAAGCGAAGCAATTCCTGACAAAGTGAACAAAAACTGGGGAATGGCTCTGTTTTTTATTTGTTTACACTGATACTTTAGCATCAGTGTATTCGATTCGTCGAACTTATTGTAATAGAACTCTTCTGTATTATGGACTTTCGCCATTTTAACTGTCAACCAAAAATCATCGATATGTTTGAGCATTTTCCGGAAAGCCTGAATATTAGCATCTCCTAATAGCCGGGCTTTTTTGAGATACTTTCGTAAGACTATAAAGACGGTAAAACCAACAACTGCGACAAATAAGGTAAACTTTATCGAAATCATCAAGGCCAGCGCGAGATGTGCCACAATGAAAATTACCTTGGTCGCTAATCCAAGATAGAAATAATAGTAGTTGGTCATTTTGGGGATTTCGGTAGTAAGAATTTGAATGTGATTGTGCTTACTTTTTCCGTTCAGAAATTGCCAGTTGCTCGTGATGATTTTTTTAAACAGTCGTTTGCGGGTTTGATAAGAAAATTCCTGTTGATAAGATGCCTGTATGATTGATTGAAAATAGTTTAAAACAGCGACCAATATCAGGCAAAAGGCAAACACAACCAAAATCAATGTCAGATTGATTTCCAGCCCTACCTGGTTAAGAATCGAATTCAGAAGATCAATCAATTTATTAGGAGAACCGGGAGGTTGAACTGGATTTAACAGTCCAAGCAGGGGAATTAGCAGAACGATTGTAATTCCCTGGTTAAATCCCAGAAACAGGGTAATCCCGAAAAGGACAATAAGCCTGACAGGATTATGCCTGAAAAAGAGGCCAAAACTTCGAAGAATAAACAGGTTGTTATGCATGAAATATTCTCCTTTTTATGAAACTGAAGGGCCGGTATAAAAAATACATTAGTTTTGATGAAGAATTAATGGCAATGATATCCCTTGGACGGAATAATATTTCTCTTAAAGTTCGGCACTTGGAATAAAAACTGGGAATCAGTAACCATTCGTACCGGTAACGACGAATGATTCGTTTTATTGGAAATCCATCTACAGTGTCATTCAAAATACAATTATGTGCATAATTAATAATATATTTTGAGAAATGTGTGTCGCTGTCGAACGGTAGTTGCACGTTAAAATATTCTTTTAACAGACAGTTGGTTTGAAGGACTATACGTCCGGCTTTAAAGCGGTCGACGAGTTCTTGAAATATATTCATGTTAATATCTGCTATTGGATACTCTTTAATGTCGACGAGCCATTTTAACCTGTTCCAACCATGTATAGCGCCATGAATCATCAAATACAGCAACTCAAACTCTTTGGTAAATACAGTAAATGTTCGTTCTGCAAATACAATTTCTGTAATATTTTTTGTAATTACCTCCTTTTGCATTTTGTGAGAAAGAGGAAATTCGTGCATAATAATCCAGTGCAGTTCCAGAATGGAATTGACTTTCTGATTGTAAAAAACCAGATGATGTGCTGATTTAATAAGCAATTCCTGCTGATTCTTTTTTGAAGGCCAAAATTCTCCCTGGGTTAATTGATATCCGTTTTCAATAAGTACCTTCATTGCAGGTTCAATCCTGTCATCTTCTATCAAAATATCAACATCATGTGATAATCGCACCGAAGGATCACCATAAATCCGGAGCGAAAGCAATGGTCCCTTCAGACTGATAAATGAAATTCCATTTTGACTAAACAGGTCAGTTACGGACAGAAAATGCTTTACCGCTTCAAGCCTTTTAAGCTTTTCATCCAAAAATTCTTTGCTTCGGTTTTCTCCCAACCATCGGTCGATTTGCTGGTGGCTTAACCGGTGGCGGTCATGGAGGTAGTTTCTGTCCGATAAAGAATTAGTCATCGTTCCAATTGTTGATTAACCTGTTATGTTGAAAATTTCTTGATTTTCTTAATGAAATAGCTATCCAATCAAAGATTTGCTGTAGTAGATGTTCAAATATAGTAATTGCTTTTCATCCATGCAACAATTTGCATAACTGAGTCTTCCGGTTTTTGATCTTTAGTCTGGACAGTTAACTTTGGATTCCCCGGTGCTTCGTAGGGACTGCTGATTCCGGTAAAATCTTTCAATTCACCTTTGATTGCCTTTTGATATAAGCCTTTTGTATCACGCTCCATACAGACATCAAGCGGCGCATCCACAAATACTTCGATAAAACAATCTTCGCCGATAATGGTTCTCGCCTGAATACGATCGACTTCGAATGGGGAAATAAAGGCAGTGATCACCACAACTCCGGCATCATTTAACAGTTTCGCCATTTCGGCTACTCGGCGGATGTTTTCCTGCCGGCCTGCAATCGAAAAATCAAGATCACGGTTAATGCTCATGCGGGTATTGTCTCCATCAAGGATTAAGGTGCGGATCCCGGCTTTAAACAAAGCAACTTCAAGATTTCGGGCAATGGTCGATTTCCCGGCTCCCGAGAGCCCGGTAAGCCAGACAACAAAAGCTTTTTGCCCATTTAGTGCTTCTTTTTGATCACGCGAGATTAGAAACGATTCGGTGGCAAGATTATGGTTAGATGAAAAATTTGTCATTTTTATTGAATGATAGAGATCTATAATTATGATTAGTCTAGTTCGAAAATGAATGCCCTTGAGTATAACTTAAAAAGCATGTACATGGCGATCTATTTATCCACTGTGTTTTAAATTCGGACTTATTGTAAGATATTTCTTTACCAATTCAACATAGCGAAGATATAGAATAGATTTATTTTGTCTTCGTACTTCCTTTATAAGCTGTTTTCCTGGAGTTTGATTTATCACCTTTTGCAATATTTCGGGACGAAAAAATGGAATATGCTCTCTTTCTTTGATTGATATAAATAATTGTCTGATGTAATTCTCTCCATTCTTTCTGTTTTGCAATGTAAAAGCAATCCGCTGTCCCTCTCCCTTCTCTTTACGTATCCTGATTTTTTCTGTTAATATACCTTTCATCGCTTCACGATACACCAGGCGTGGAATCATATCCCGATAAGTGTATTCAATTGGAATGCTAAACCAAAATTCCAATAAATCCTTGTCCAATAATGGGTATTTATATTCAAAGCCATACCGTTCAGCATGCATTGCCCAACTATCCATACGGTTGGGAATATGATAATTTCCCAGCAAATTAAGCATAAACCGAGTGCGGTTCCCATAACCAAAGATGTTTTTCTTCCGATTGAAGAAAATCTGTTTCCAATGTTTACTGATAAACGCTGTTTTCAAACAACGAAGAATTGACCAGTCTACAGGTTGGTAGGTATGCAACAATCCAAATGGAATTAGTAAAGGTAAAACTTCAATACGAAATTGCCAAATGCTTGATTTTATACCTCGCTTCAGGATAAGGCGTCCCAGGGTGAGCCATTTTAAACTAAAAAACAAATGATTGTAAGTTCCTCGTGTACTCAAGGAAATAAATTCATCGCCGCCCCAACCACTGAAAAGGGTTTTTACGCCATCTGCTCCGGCCATTTTCATGGTTGGATGCTCAATGTACATTTGTTCAAATTCAGGGAGAAGAGAGTCTTTGACAGATTCATCCTTATCTAATTTGATGTATTTTACCGGTACACTCTTTTCAGAAGAAAATGCCTCAATAAATTCCTTTTCGTCAATTCCGTCAAATTCTCCTTGAAACTCTTCGGGCGTCCATGAATATCCAATTAATTGTGTTTTATCATCTGAGTGATCTGCCAGAATCGAAGCTATGCCTGTTGAATCAATTCCTCCACTCACATGTACTCCGGTTTTATCCGATTCCATTCTGTTAAGCGTGGCTTTAACTATCAATTGCCGTAGTTGTGTAACTGTGTCATCAAATGTAAGAGTTTTATTCCGACTGATTTCTTCAGGCTTCCAGTATTTTGTTATTTGCCTTTGACTGGGCAAGAACGAAACACAATATCCGGGAACAACTTTATGGACATTCTGAAATACTGTTTGCGAATAATCTCCTTTAGACTGGAAAAGTTGATCAATCAGTTTTTCTTCTGAGATGGAAGCTGCTATCAATCCGGATTTTACCAACCCAAACTCGTTTGAAGCAAAAATCAGATGGTTTTCATGAACCCAATAGGTTAAGGGTCGGGTGCCAATGTGGTCGCGAAACAAATGAACTTCATTTTTTTTGCGGTCAATTATCACTACAGCGAAATCGCCATTAATATGGTTAGCACATTGCAATCCCCAACGTAGATACGCTTTGGCAAAGGCTTCTTCGGGACTTTCAAAAGCAAACGATTTACTTAATTCAGGGGCATCATATATTCGGATATCAGCCAGAATGATTACATCATTGTTTTTGAAGATTCCTGCTTTTGGTTCACGTTCGCGATGATGGCAATAACCTATGGCATAGTTTTCATGAGCTTCATTCTGTTCATTAAATCCTTCCCATTTTACAGCCTGGGCTAAAATATTTGCATCGTCCCGACTTACAGACTTTCCGTCTAAATTAATTATTCCATAGATGAAACTCATAGTGTAAGGTATCGTTTAGTAAATGACTTATATGCTGAATATCTCCTTGTAGTTGTTTCTTCCTTTGGGAGTAATATAAATATCGCCGGATTTCAACCATGCATGAGCAACAAGTTCTTTGCCATTTTTGAATTGCAATCCCAGATACATTACCGAATCGATATTCCGTCTCTGCAGCATCAACCGGGCGCAGAAAGACCCTACCAGACACCTGTTTTTCCAGAAAGCTAATTTATTGGCTCGGGAAACAGCATCACGTATTTTTGATAATAGCACAAAATCAGTTATGATATTCATTTTTTCTGACGTATGCAGTCGTTTAATGCAATACCTGAATGGAAGCAATAGAAATGCTTTTGAAAAGAACAATAAAAATACCGCTTCGAAAAACAGCATCTTTTCTTCTTTCGGAAGTTGTACGAATTTACGAAGGAATATCACATTTTTTAATAATATCGAATTGAACCGCTTTATCCAGAAATACTTGTGCTTCGTGCGAACACGTTTCTTTAGTAACCGCAAATTCAGACTGCAGAATCTCAGTTATTTCCTGAAGACTTTTGGGTTGTTCAATGAGTTGCCATATCCTTTTCCCCACGGCATTCAAACCAAAGTATTTTCCTTTTTCAAGATGCATCATCACCTGATTGTCGTCTAATTCTCCGTCGATGATTTGTTCATTTCTGCTATATTTTTCCATATTTATTTTTTGCATTATACTGTTAGATTTCCCTGTTCATCAATATACCCCAAATTCCTCATCATATCATAATTATATTCCACAATACGCTGAATCTGTTCTTCGGAAAGGTGCTCGCGGTAATTTCCAATCTTTCCTTTCCAGAAAAAGCTTTTACAATTTTGCACTTTTTCCCGAAAGCCTTTTTCTCGTTCCATTTGCTGTAGCAGCTTAAAATCACTATTGATAAGGGCCTTTTTCAACCGCTCTTCATCGTATTCAAATCCCATAAATGTCATAATGGAACCAAAAGTTGCTATGGGATTTAGTCGCATATCTTCGTAACGAATTATATGAACAGGAATCTGAATTTGTTCCTTCCAACTTGCAACATGGTTTTTCCATGAGAATAATTGTTGGCACAGCTGTCCTGTTTTGTTCCCGGCCAGATGAGCTTCTTCTTTTAATAAAAAATCGACTGAACTATCAATTTTGTCGGCACTATGATTGGCATACGATACACAAACATCGAGCGGATTGCGGACAAAGCAAACGGCACTCTTGCTTATTTCTTCCGGGAAAAGTGGTTCGCCATTTGAATTTAAAGTGTAGGCATCGTGCGTTTTTTTGTAAGTGATTTCACCTGTATTTTCTGTATTCTGAGATAGAATACGATACAAATCGGGTCTGTAAAAATTCACTTCTTCGGCTGTTAACTCAAACGGATTCAACCCAATTAAATCTTCAAAATCAACGGCATTACTGGAAATCGGTGCAGATTCAATTTCATCCAGCGATACTGGTTCAGTTATATTTTTAAGATAGTTGGCCAGGAACATGCGAAACCACGTGTTGCCCGATTTAGGATAGGATACCAGCCATAGAGTATTTTTCATCTGTCAATCTCTTTTTTGATGCAGTCCATGACATCATTGATATTGCAAATTGAAGGGCGGGTAATTTGAGTTACCCTGATGGTTTTGGCAATTTGGAATAATTGTTTAAAATACGATTTTTCCGCTTCGGGCATACCTTCTAAATACATTTTCCGGTAAATCTGATTGCGTAGTGCGTTGTGTTTTGCCATCCCGCATAATTCATTCACTACGAATCCATCCTTGTTGTGTATACTAAGAATGAAAACATGATTTAACTGCTGTTCTATGGTGGAGGTATCCTGAAGCGGGAGATAGAATTTATTTAATGTTGGCCTGATTTTTTCAAAGTTTTCATTCTCAATTTTCAATTTCAGGAGGGCATCGTCCCACAATTTAATCCGTGATTTAATCGGAACAATGGTCATTCCCGAGTCGGATACCTTTATAGGAGTGATATCGTCATTAATAAAACGACCTCCGTTTTGACAAAAGGAGGCTGTTACTGACGATTTTCCTGCCCCGGCCGTTCCGCAAATGACTATTCCTTTTCCTTTGTATTCAAAGGAACTGCCATGAAACGGAAGGAGACATCGTTGATGCAGAATTGAACCAAAAACCGAACCAGTTAAGAAAAGTTGAATAGAACTTACATCAGCACCTTCGTAAGGGATAATGTGGACTTCTTCGCCATTCGCTGAAGTGTATTGAGCGACATTACGTACATCAAGGTAAAATTCACGCTCTCCAATCTCAAGAAATGGACGCGATAGTATTGGGAACGATGGTTTAACAACATTCCTGGAGTAAGCAACCTCAACACCTTCAAAAGGAAATCGTATTTCCATTTTTTATCAGAATTAAATTAAAAACGAAAAGGCTCTTCAAAAAGCCTTTTGTTTCGATTATTTGTAAAAATCGCATTCCATGGGTGAGTAAATTTGTTTATGCTGATTATGCTAAAAATTACAATTTGAAAAATCAGACTAAGAATGAGCATAACTGCCACCTTCATAACCCCAAGCGTAACGCCCACTTGCAGTTTTGTCTATATCCAAATCAATAATTTCGGGTGTTTGCCATTCTAGTTTTTCTTGTTCCTCGTTGCGCATAATGGGTAAATATTAGAAATTTATAAATAAAAAATAGGGTGCTAAGTTACTAAAAAAATAAATACTATTTATAAAAATAAGCAATAACTTATTTTTGCCCTATTCTAAAATCAGCGTGAAGGTATATTTCTTATAATCAGCATTATTGATGATTTAGAAATGTCCCGGTTCGTTTAGTAGTTTTGCTGTTTTAGCAACCCTCCGTATATTTTATAGCCGATTCGCTGCCGAAAAATCTCGATTGCTGTTAATTGTTAATGTTAATACCGAATTATTGCCATCGGGAATATACGGTGCGGATTCCTGACTGAAATAAGCTTTCCTCCAGTTTGCGGGCAATGGCCGATTTTCTTGAACGTGAAAGTCCCGTAAACCATATCACAAAAGATTTTTACTGATGTAAACTGACATTTTACCCGAATCTCATGTTTATCTGGCAGCACGTTTAAACTCCAATCTTACTTTCAATAACCGGATTTATATTCGATTCCTAAACAATTAACAAATACTGCTTACTGTGAATCGGATTTAATTAACTTTGAGTCTTTAAAAATAAGTATTGCGGTGAAGTCCATAATAATTCTACTTTCGATTCTATCTCTGGGATTAAATGCATATTGTCAGGACGAGCTTTTGTCCGGATTGTACTTCTCATCGCACGAAGTCATCCAGGACAAACGTACTTCTTTAAATCTGACACCTGCCAGTCCATTTAAATTTCCTGAAGGTTTTTCACTGGAGATGGAAGCGAATTTTCGCCGTGGAGATGGTTACTATGGCTATATATTCCGGATCATCAGCGATGGAAGTACAAATATTGACTTTGTTTCGAATCTCGCTTCCTCCTCATCCAATTTTTGGCTTGTTTTAAAAGACAAGGTTCTTGTTTCATACAAATGGGCTGATGTTCCGGAGGTCGGTTTTGGGAAATGGATTAAAATCAGGTTAGACGTCGATATCCGAAATTCTAAACTGGCAATTTCGTTTAATGGGAATAAGCAGGAAAAAATAGTGCCCGAAATTGCCCGACTTAAGAACTTTGACATGATATTCGGCGCATGTCGGAATCCTGCATTTCTGAGCACCGACGTTTCCCCAATGTCGTTGAGAAATATTCGGATTTTCGATACAAAGAACATACTCGTCCACGATTGGAAATTATCGAAACATAGCCAAACAAAAGTGTATGATGAAGTTAATCAGTCGGAAGCGTTGGTCGAGAATCCGAACTGGAGCATCGATGCACATGTAAAATGGAGAAAATTAAAAGATTTAAAAATTGACAACCTGTTAGGAATCACCAAAGATGATAAGAATGGTCGTATACTTTTTGTAGATAACCGATCTGTTTATTCAATTTCAACTGAATCTTTAGCAACTGATACAATACTTTTCGCCGGAGGTACGCCTTATCACGATCTTCTGGGAAAACAGATTATCTTCAATAAATACACAAATGAAATTTGGTCTTATAGTTTAAACAACAATCAAATCAGCCGTTTTAGCTTTCAGACAAAGAAATGGTCTTATGATCAATCCTTCGCGATAGAACCTGGTTTTGCGCATCACAACAGATTTATATCGCCTCTCGACAGCTCTTTGGTTACACTAATGGGCTATGGGTATTATACTTATAAGAGTATTGTCAATCATTATAATCCCAAACTCCAGTCCTGGGAGCATATTGATCGCAGTAACCAAATAGAACCCAGGTATTTAAGTGGTGCTGGATTTATTGAACAACGAAGAATGCTTATTTTTGGTGGTTATGGTAGTAAGACCGGTCGGCAGGAATTATCGCCTGAATTTTATTATGACTTGTATTCATTCGATTTGAGCGATAATTCTTTTAAAAAGCTTTGGACGCTCGATCCACCTGCTAAGCCATTTGTTCCATGCGATGCTTTGATTCCTGATCCGCAGAATGGTATTTTTTATACGTTGATTTACAACAGCGGTAGTTATGCAACTTTTTTACGCCTTGCCAGGTTTGGAATTGAAAAAAATAAATATCAGCTTTATGACGATTCAATCCCTTATAATTTTCTCGACACCGAATCATGGAGTACACTTTTTCTCGACCAAAAAACCTCGCAGTTGATTGCGGTAACCGCTCACAATTCTGATGTCGCGATCTATGCTATTGCATATCCCCCGCTTATGCCTGAGGATGTTTACCAAAGTGTTCCGGTAAAAGTGAAATGGTATATTTGGCTAATTGTTGTTTTGCTGGCTGGAGGATTTACTTTTGTCTCGTATTTATTATTTCGAAAGAAACAAGGCAGGAATTATAGTGGTGGAATATATGAGCAGGTTGAACATCCCAATATTGCGCCCATTACGCCACTCGAGCGGAAAACCATTTCTTCGATCCTGTTTATGGGCGGATTTCAAATTTACGACCATAGCGGCATCAATATTACTGCCTCATTCTCGCGAACGTTGAAGCAACTGTTTCTGTTCATCTTTTTGCACACCATTAAGAATGGGAAAGGAGTATCCTCCGCAAAACTTGACGAAGTGTTGTGGTATGACAAATCCGGAGATAGTGCAAGGAATAACCGGAATGTCAACATCAGCAAACTACGTGCAGTTCTTGACGAAATTGGAGGTGTGGAAGTGGTAAATGAAAATTCTTACTGGAAGATTAATACAGATAAATCAATTTTCTGCGATTATACCGAAATCAGAAATCTTCTACGAAAATCAAAATCTAATACTATTGTCGAGTCTGAGATTCACATGCTTATAGCTCTTCTGTCGTTTGGTGAGTTTTTACCCAATATTCAAACCGAATGGATGGATGGATTTAAATCGGAGTTTGCCAACGAAGCGATCGATGGACTCAGCAGGTTGTTTGATCACAGAGATGTAAAACTTAATTTCAGTTTAAAGTATCACCTGGCAGAATGCATTATTGTTTACGATCCGTTAAATGATGAAGCCTTTGCCATGAAGTGCTCTGTATTGTATCACCTTGGTAAAAAAGGGATGGCAAAAAATCTTTACGATTCATTCTGCCGGGAGTACAAAAAGGTATTGGGTATTGATTATGCCGTTTCGTTCAATGACACAATTAAATAGGACGATACCATTCCATACTGAACTGCTAAAAGCATACCGGAACTCTCGATTTTATGGTTTGTGAATTATTCTGGTTAAGTAATGCGACTAAATAAATGTCGTCTTTTGCCAATACGAGATTTGTGGACCTTCGAAGCACAGTGCACTTTTAATACATATCTATCGTAATTGAAACAAACAGCTCGGATGGGTTTGCTACATATTTCCCTCGTACCTGCTCTATACCTGCTCTATGTTTGGTTCATGTTTGGTTCATGTTTGGTTCTATACCTGCATCGGATCCACAAACAAAGATTTTTAATAACTAATGAACCCAATGACTTCATTCAATGACAGCAAAGCCAATGACCAATGACTTTTTCAATGACTTTATTGAATGACCTTTCAATATTCAAATAATATTAGATTTAAACAGTCCCCAAATCTCGGACAAAAAAAGGTTAAAGTACATTGAACGAGTTTACTTCGAACATACTTTAACCTTTAGTCTTATGATTCAATTTCCACATTAGGAACATCAATACAAAGTTCCCGAGTGATTAACTTTTACTTCAAGGATATCAAATGATTCTCAAGGTTCCAGCCTTTCACTTTAATCTCCTGGTTTTTACCTTTTAACTGATTCGAAGATACACTAACGGTAACTGTAATTGATTCACCTTTAGCCAATGAAAAATAATTGGCAGACCAAAAACACGGCATTATCTCTTCACCATCGTTCAGCAATTGCGGATTAATGAAAAATGCCAGTTGATTGGATTTATTAGTAAAATTAATCGTCCATTTCGTATCTGTTTTTACGATTTCTCTTTTTAAAACAGTCGCCTCTACCTTTGATTGAGGCATAGAATTCAGGGCCGAATAATTGTTGTCAGCAGCCAACCAGTAAACATTATGCGAAATTACTTTTCCATTTGCGTCTTTGAGGTTTAGAACTACGAAATTTACCCCTTTTGCATCTGCTAATATCTTCGCTAATGAAAATATCTCTTTTACATCTGAAACGGAAAGGCTTACTTTTGCCGTTTGATGAAACAAAGGTTTTGAATCTATTCCAAATACATCCGCTTCCACAGTTAAATTGGAGACCGACTGATAAGTCCTGTTTAAAACAGTTACGTTATAGTCGAGTGCATTAAGTTGAACATGAACTGGTTCACACGCATTTTGCATAAAATAGTACCCTGCATTAGGCTCAAGATACCAATCATAAATCTGCCAGATCACACTTGGAAACGCTGCATTTATTTTCCAAAGCATAATTCCCCCGATATCATTCAGCCTATGTCCTGCTGATTCAAAAGTGCCTTGATACCCGGTTGCATTCATTAATTGCATTTTATCAGAGAAATTTTCCATTGATGTTGACTCACCATATCTTTTCACCATCGCCTCATAATACTTATCATATTTCCCGTTTCCGGTAGCAGCATCATGATAGCCCCATGAATTATTTAATGGGAATGGTAATTTGGAATCCCAAACCAGGTTGGGAATTATTTTCACAAGTGAATTATAAGGGGGCTGTGAAGGCAATCCTGTTTCGTCCTTAAATACCCAATCTTTGGCATTGTCTGCCAACCGGTAATATTCTTTTGAATCAAGCCACGAGTAGGGTCCGCCACTGTAAACGCCTGATGCAACGTTATCTGGCCAGGAGCCTTGTAACCCTTGGGGGAGTTTGGCAAATCCTGACGAACTGGGGATAAATGGTCTTGTTCCATCCAGTTTGATCACACTTTCTCTCATCCGATCGTAAACATCCTTCCGGATATGGCCCTCATTCCCACCTGTCCATAACAAAAGGCTCGGATGGTTGCGAACACGATAAATCGTACTGATCACATTATTAACAAAAACCTCTGGTTCCAAAGGCCAATCTGTTGATCCTTTGAATTCACCATGCGTATCACCGGTAACCCAGAAATCGGACCACACCATTAATCCGTAACGATCGGCTAAATCGAAGAATACATCAGGAGGGGTGACTCCGCCTCCCCAGATTCTGACAAGATTGACGTTTGCATTCCGGCAAAGGTGTAATTCTGAATCATATCTTACCGAATCACGATTTAACATCATATCGGGAACCCATGCGCCTCCAAGAAGTTGAACCCGTCTCCCATTGACATAGAAATCACGGCGCAATAATTTATCAGGTACCTCGACTGCTTTTGAACTGACGGTCCGGATACCAAAAACAATGTTCTGCTCATCCGAAATCGCGCCGTTCAATTCATACTGCAGATGAATGCGATACAAGTTTGCTTTACCGTAACCATTAGGCCACCATAAGTGAGGTTGTTTTACAAGTAGTTGGTTTGTATTATCTGCATTCAGTTCAACCAGCGTTTTCGACCCTGCAGTTATAGATACTTCTTTCGAAAATGAAACAGATGTGCCCGTAAAATTCTCCGGACGAATAGTCACCTTTAAATTCCCCTTTGTATTATTCTGACTGTAATTTGAAAGTGAGAGATTTAATGAAAGTTTAGCTACAGAAGTATCTGGCAGACTCGGTAAATCTGTTATAATTTGTGGTTGTACAATCGTCACATCCCCCGAAGTGCGAAGAAATACGGGTTGCCATATTCCGATGTTACGATCCCGAACAGGAGGCATCCAATCCCACCCTACCGAACAAACCATAGTAACATTTTTGCCAATATCACCGGTAGGACCGCCATTTTCGAAAAAATCATCCATCGCCTTCAATTGTTCCTGTGCAGGTAATCCCGGAAAATCAAGCGGATAAATTTTTACGGCTAAAACATTCTCTTCACCTGCTTTAATTTGTTTGCTTACATCAAAACTATATTCGGCAAACATTCCAACCATCTGTGTTGAATCAGCAATCGGTTGGCCATTCATCCAAACCGCCGCCCTGTAATTAATGCCTTTAAAAATTAATTGGAAATGACGCCCTTTATCGGCAGCCGGAACTTTAAACGAAGTACGGTACCAGTAAGGTTTTTTCCATGGATTAGCCACATTGGGAATATGACTGTATTGTTCCAGATTGTATTTCTTATTAAACTCATCCGAGGCATCCGGTATCAGCATATTGTTCATCCCCGAATACGGATCAGGATAAACGCGGTTTGCAACCAATCCCGTAAGAACAGTTGAAGGGACATTTACAGGGAACCAGTAAACATTGGAATGATAACCCGAGGTAGATATAACTTCACCGGTACCATTAATCAATTCGGAAGACTGAAGTTCAAATTTGGTCAGTTTTTCCTGTTTAATGCTTTGACTCTGTGCAAACGAATGCTGCGTATAAATAAGCATTAATAGAAATACGAGGGGAAAGACTCTCATTATTATTTGTTTAATTATTAATTATTCACATTCTAAAATTACACTATTTTTCTGAATGGCTGACGTGGAAAATGATTAATAAATCCCCCAATCTGATGGGTTATCGTTCAGATGTCTTATTCGCATAACAATATTACAACTCACATAAATCTTCCCGTGACCTTCTTCATTCCCGCTTTTGTAAATCAAAGACATAGGGATCCTTGTCAAAGGCACCATAAAACTATAATTAATTGACTATTAAGCTATATATTGCCAAAAGAAAGGATGATATTATTTGACGAAATAACAAAAAAGCAGTCTTTTTTAGACATAAGATTTCCAGAAGACTAATTGACATCTCTGATTAATGCCTGATGTTCTGTTTCTGCAATAACAGTGGCGTTGTAAAGTTTCTTAGCGTACTCCTTTAACTTTGCATTATCAGGTTTATCACTATTCAATTCCCAGGACATCGCATTTGCAAAGATCGTGGCATTCGCATGCTGCTTGTCAATATTGTCATGATGTATTATTGCAGCTGATTTGTTCTTCGCTGACAATGTCTTTTTCAATTGAGAGTGTGTTTTTTTAGCATCTGCAAAACTTCTGCGGGCTTCGTTATA
>JAATGF010000155.1 GCA_015654795.1 Bacteroidales bacterium | reverse complement strand
TTTATTCGGGAACGGAAAGCACCTGCTCTATGCCTGCTCTATACCCGCTCTATGTTTGGTTCTTGTTTGGTCCATATCGAGTCTGGACCTTTTAATGACGGCGCGAAGCCAATGACCTTTTCAATGACCTTTTTAATGACACTCCCTCTGTCTCTCCATCTCTCCTTCTCCCTATCGCCCTTGCTCCCTATCGCCTTATTGCCCCATCATTCCATTTCCCTGCTCTATATCAGGTAGGGTTCAAAACAATAAATTCTTTACCTGAAAAGGTCCGTGTCGTATCAAACGAGTCATTTTTATTGATCAAAGATTCACGTTTATAAATCTCCACAACAATTCAATGTGATCCGTAAATCCCGCGACGTAAATATTGCTGTATTTTATTGCAATTTATCGGCGGGCATAATATTGGGAACAGGACATCTGATTAGTCTGATTAATTTTAGAAGTTGGTTTATCACGGCTTTTGTCATTTGTAGATCTGTAAATAATTCGTACGATTAGACTAAAATTAAACCGTCGGAAACTAACGGTAAAATTTCGCAACTAATTCTACTAAAATATTATGAGGCAAATAGATACAAAGGGCCGAAATTCTTTCAACTTTGGAGAAGATATACTTACTGTTGGCCTGGCGCTCCAACTTGCGTCCGGTAAAGTTATCGGATCAGTAGGTCCACTGGCGGCGGAAAGGATTGCGAAAAGTCGTAAAATCGTTGATGACATCGTTTCCAACCATGAAATCGTTTATGGAATCAATACCGGTTTCGGTCCGCTTTGTACGACGATTATCTCTGAGAGTGATACCAAAAAGCTGCAGCTCAATTTATTAAAGAGTCATAGTGTGGGTGTTGGTGACCCAATTAACCTTGAGATTGCCAAACTGATGATGATTCTAAAGGTACATGCCCTGGCGAAAGGTTATTCAGGTATTGAGATGAAAACCCTTGATCGGATTATGTGGCATATCAATCAGGATATTATACCTGTAGTTCCGTCGCAGGGTTCGGTTGGCGCTTCGGGCGATCTGGCTCCGCTGGCTCATCTTTTTCTTCCGCTAACGGGAAACGGGAAGGTTTACTATAAAGGTAAAGTGACCGGTATGGCAGATCTTTTGAAGAAATTCGGAATGGAGCCTTTAGAATTGGGGGCAAAAGAGGGACTTGCCTTAATTAACGGGACACAATTTATTGCAGCACATGCAGTTAAAGTGATAGAGCGATTGCAGAACTGCCTCGATAATGCCGATCTGATTGCGGCAATGAATCTTGAGGCGATGCTTGGTTCCGTGAAGACCTTTTCCCCTGAATTACATGCGTTAAGACCTTACCAGGGGATTATATATGTTGCCGGGCGGATGAGGATGCTTATTGGCAATTCTGAAATTGTGCATTCGCATAGAAATTGTTCACGGCTTCAGGATCCCTATTCGCTAAGGTGTATTCCTCAGGTACACGGAGCCTCACGGAATGCATGGCTTCATCTGAAAGAGCTGTTAAACATTGAGTTGAATTCGGTTACGGATAATCCGATTATTCTGGAGGACGGACGTTCGATTAGCGGGGGAAGTTTTCATGGTCAGCCTTTGGCCATGGCGCTCGATTACGTCACGGTTGCAGCCGCCGAATTGGGTAATATTGCCGACCGACGTATCTATTTATCTTTAAATGATACGATTGAAGGATTGCCTAAGCTACTTATGCGTGAAACCGGATTAAACTCCGGGTTTATGATTCCTCAATATACAACTGCCGCATTGGTCAGCGAAAATAAGAGTTTATGCTTTCCCGCCAGCGCTGATAGTATTCCCACATCACTTGGGCAGGAAGACCATGTGAGTATGGGTTCGATCAGTGGACGTAAGGCGCTTATGGTAATTGACAATCTTGAGAAAATACTGGGAATTGAACTTTTCTGCGCGGCACAAGGTTTTGATTTCAGGAAACCACTTAAATCGGGCGGGATAATTGATGAGTGCCATCGTTTTGTCAGACAGACAATTCCTTTTGCTGAATCGGATCACATTATGTCGGAAGAAATGAATAAGGCGATCGATCTGGTCAAAAATAAAACGTTGGTAACCGTTTCCGGGAATGCTGCTAAGAAATTGAAAATCAATCTTAAAAACGAGAACCATGAATTATTCGGAATTTATTAAGAAATACGCCACTCACCCTGATTATAAGGCCCCGACAGGGAGTTTGCTGAATGCAAAATCGTGGCAGACCGAGGCGCCACTGAGGATGCTGCTTAATAACCTCGATCGCCAGGTTGCCGAAAATCCTGAGGAGCTTGTCGTTTATGGCGGAACGGGACAGGCGGCGCGAAATCCTGAGGCATTGCTTCAAATCATTAAATGTCTGCTCGAACTGGATGAAGATCATAGTTTGTTGATTCAATCGGGCAAAGCAGTGGGAATTGTGAGAACGCATCCCACGTCTCCACGGGTATTTATAGCAAACAGCAATCTTGTCCCGGCCTGGGCAACATGGGATCACTTTGAAAAACTGAAAACGGAAGGGTTAATGATGTATGGCCAAATGACAGCCGGAAGTTGGATATATATCGGAACACAGGGAATTCTGCAGGGAACTTACGAGACTTTTGTAGCGTGCGGCGAGAAATATTTTAAGGGTGACCTGAAACATAAATTGTTCGTTTCGGGTGGACTCGGCGGAATGGGCGGAGCTCAGCCTTTGGCAGCTACAATGGCGGGCGCCACGTTCCTCGGGGTAGATGTAGATCCTGAGCGGATAAAAAAGAGGGTAAATTCGGGATATATTGATCATATTTCATATTCCTATGACGAGGCTATCGCTATGGTTATGAATGCAAAAGAGAAAGGGGAGGCCATCTCGGTCGGACTTGTGGCCGATATTGGCGATACGCTCGGGCAGTTGCTGACTGATGGAATAATTCCCGATGTTGTTACCGATCAAACCTCTGCCCATGATCCTTTGCACGGATATGTTCCGAATGATCTTACGTTAAACGAGGCAAAAGCCCTTCGGAAAAGTGATCCTGTCAGATATAAAGGGTTGTCAATGAATAGTATGGCCCGGCATGTCGGTTTTATGCTCGAAATGCAGCGGCAGGGTAGTATTGTGTTCGATTACGGGAATAACCTTCGGGAGATGGCCAAACAAGGCGGTGAAAAAAATGCGTTTGATTTCGACGGATTTATTCCCAAGTTTATTCGTCCCCTCTTTTGCGAGGGAAAAGGACCTTTCCGTTGGGTGGCCTTATCGGGTGATCCTGAAGATATTCGAATCACTGATCATGCTTTGATTGAGGCATTTCCAGAGAATAAACATATGATCAGCTGGTTGGTTAAGGCTGAATCAAAAGTCGAATTCCAGGGACTTCCCTCCCGAATTTGTTGGCTGGGAATGGGCGAACGTGAAAAGGCAGGGGTACTGTTCAACAATCTTGTGAAAGAGGGAAAAGTAAAAGGCCCGATTGTCATCGGACGCGACCATCTTGACTGTGGCTCAGTAGCTTCGCCGAACCGGGAGACGGAAAAAATGAAGGACGGAAGCGATGCCGTTTCGGACTGGCCACTTTTGAATTTGATGGCGAACACGGGGGGTGGCGCAACATGGGTCTCCTTCCATCATGGTGGAGGAGTTGGAATGGGATATTCCCAACATGCCGGAATGGTGGTTGTTGCCGATGGAACCGAAAGGGCAGAGGTGTGTATTCGTCGGGTGCTGTACAACGATCCTGCGATGGGAATCTTCAGGCACAATGATGCGGGATACCCTGAAGCACAAGAGAATATGAAGAAGTTTAATCTTGGTTTTAAATAAAAAACATATTTCAGAATGGATTGATTATTTTTGATTAACATTTATTCAATCAATTGCAAATCATGCTAAAAACTAAAATAATCGGCCCATTTACTCAGCTTCTAACGATGGACAAAATTCTATTGAAGGGGAGTGTGAATAATCGTCAACTTGAAATCATTCCAAACGGAGGAGTGGTTGTGAGTGAGGGGAAAATTGTGAGAATAGGGGATTTCGAATTGCTCTTCAAGGAGTTCAGCGGTCACAATGCAATCATTGAGCAGATTGATGGTGAGATGGTAGCAATGCCGGGTATGGTTGATCCACATACCCATATTTGCTGGGCCGGAAGCCGCGCCAGGGATTATTCGCTTCGGTTAGCAGGGAAGAGTTATCCCGAGATTGCCAAAAGCGGAGGGGGAATTGGGGATACTGTTGCCAAAACAAGGGCAGCAAGTGCTTTGGAACTTGAAGCTATTCTCACCAAACATGCAAACACACATCTTAAAAATGGTGTGACAACCATTGAAGTAAAAAGTGGCTATTGTTTAAATACTGGGGGTGAGATTAAACTTCTTGAGGTGATCGGGAAAGTAAATCAAAACCTCGCGGTTGATCTGATTCCAACTTGCCTGGCTGCACATATTAAGCCTGGCGATTTTAATGGCTCTTCCAGTGAATATTTGGAGTGTGTTGTTAATGAGCTACTTCCGAAAGTGATGAAAAGAGGGCTCTCTAAACGGATTGATATTTACATCGATAATGGCGCATTTACAACAGATGAAGCAAGGGTTTATCTGAACGAAGCAAAGAAATTGGGCTTTGATCTCGTCATACATGGAGAACAATTTTCGGCAGGTGGGGTTTCGCTTGCCTGTGAGTTGGGTGCACTTTCTGTTGATCATCTTGAGGTGATTAGGAGTCAGGAAATCAGGTTGCTGGCCGCATCAAATGTGATTCCGGTTGCTCTTCCAGGGTCTTCATTGGGTTTGGGTTACCAGTTTGCTCCGGCACGAAAGTTATTAGATGCTGATTGTTCTCTTGCGATCGGTTCAGATTGGAATCCGGGTTCGGCACCGATGGGTGATCTTTTGATGCAAACCGCAATTTTGGGTATCTTTGAGAAAATGACAATGGCTGAATCGTTGGCTGGCGTCACTTTCAGAGCCGCAGCGGCACTTGGTTTGAGTGATCGGGGTATTTTAAAATCGGGGCATTTAGCTGATATTATTGGTTTCCCCATATCCGATTATCGTGAGATTCTTTATAATCAAGGGAGTCTGAAGCCTTCGGTGGTTTGGAAAAGAGGAGAGAGAAAGGAAAAGGCGATGGGGCGAAAGGGAGATGGGGCGATGGAGTGATTGATAGGGAGATGGGGCGGTGAGGCGATAAGGTGATAGGGAGAAATGGATTTAAAAGGTAAGACAAATCGGGATGAGTCTTTATTAGAACTTAAATTTTAGAGGAATGAAACAAATTATCGAATGCGTACCAAATTTTTCGGAAGGGCGTGATCTTTCAATTATAAAACAGATTACCGATGTCATCGAAAGTGTAAAAGGAATCAGGCTTCTTAATGTTGATCCCGGTTATGCAACGAACCGGACTGTCGTCACTTTTGTAGGTGAACCTGAGCAAGTTGTCGAAGCCGCTTTCAGAGCAATTCAGCGGGCCTCGGAATTGATTGATATGCGTTATCACAAAGGAGAACATCCCCGATTTGGGGCTACGGATGTTTGCCCGCTTGTTCCGATTTCGGATATTTCGATGGAAGAAACGGTTGAATATGCCCGAAAACTTGCGAAACGTGTCGGTAATGCGTTAAATATTCCTGTTTATTGTTATGAATTTGCGGCCTTTGAAGAAAAACGAAGAAGTTTAGCCAATTGCAGGGCCGGTGAATACGAGGGGTTGGCGGAGAAGATGAAGACTGCTGAATGGCAACCCGATTTCGGTCCGGCAGTTTTTAATGAGAGATCGGGCGCGTCAGCAATCGGGGCAAGAAATTTTCTGATTGCATACAATGTTAATTTGAATACAACCTCAGTGCGACTGGCTAATTCTATTGCTTTTGATATCCGTGAAGCAGGTCGTGTCAAAAGGGAAGGAGATCCGATAACGGGGAAAATCGTCACAGACGAAAATGGTGAGCCGATAAGGATTCCGGGAACATTGAAAAAGGTAAGAGCTATCGGTTGGTTTATTAAAGAGTATGGAATTGCGCAAATATCTATTAATCTGACGGATATAACGATAACATCCGTTCATCAGGCTTTCGACGAAGTGTGTGAAAGGGCGCGTGATCGTGGAATTAGGGTCACCGGTTCAGAGTTAATTGGGATGATTCCTTTGCAAGCAATGCTTGATGCCGGAAAGTATTTTCTCCAAAAGCAGCACCGCTCTATTGGAATTCCCGACCATGAAATTATTAAGATTGCTGTGAAATCTTTAGGCCTCGACGAACTGGCACCTTTTGATCCTGGTAAAAGAATCATTGAGTATTTCCTTGAAGATAAAGACAATAAGTTGATTGATCTTTCACTATCTGAATTTGTTCATGAGACAGCTTCCGATTCTCCCGCACCAGGCGGTGGATCTGTTGCTGCTTATGTTGGCGCGATGGGAGCGGCGCTTGGTACAATGGTGGCAAATCTTACTTCACATAAAAGAGGCTGGGATCATTGCTGGGAGGAGTTTTCGCAATGGGCTGAGAAGGGGAAAGTGATCTATGAAGAATTATTAAAGTTGGCAGACAAAGATACTGAGGCTTTTAATCAGATTATGGAGGCATTCAAATTGCCTAAGGAATCTTCAGCGGAAATTACTATTCGCAAAAATGCGATTCAGGCAGCAACGAAAAATGCCATTGAAATTCCATTCAGGGTAATGCAATTATCATATAATTCAATGGAAATAATTGAGGCAATGGCTAAAATTGGTAATCCCAATTCGGTGACTGATGCAGGAGTGGGCGCTTTATGCGCAAGTACTGCAGTCTCGGGAGCTTATCTGAATATTTTGACGAATGCTTCAGGTTTTGGTGATAAGGAATCGATCAGGCAAATACTCGGTGAAGCTGAGTTGCTTGATAGTCAGGTAAAAACCCGATGTGAAATGATTCAGTCTGTTGTACGGGGGAAACTAAATTCCTGGTAGAATTATAATTGCAGGTACTAAGTGTGAGGAATAAAGTAATGTCGTATTTGCACAAGTAAGGAACAGGGAGAAAAGGCGATGGGGCGATGAAATGAGTCATTAAAGTCATTGAAAAGGTCATTGGCTTCGCCGTCATTGAAAAAGTCATTGAAAAGGTCGTTGGCTTCGCCGTCATTGAAAAAGTCATTATGGCATTAGTCATTAAAAATCTTTGTTTGTGGATACAATGCGGGTATAGGATCTGATACCAGACTTGATATGGACCAAACATAGAGCAAACATAGAGCAGATAGAGAGCAGGGATGAACCAAATACGAGGGAAATATGGAGCAAACCCATCCGGGCTGTATGTTTGAATTATGATGAATATGTATTTAAAGTGCACGTGCTTTGAGCGTTCGGCAATCCCGTATTGGCAAAAGACATTTATTTATTCCCATCACTTAAGATTTAGATTGTAAAGGAATTATTATATCCTTAAACTATTATTAATGTAATATGTTGGGGAGAAGATTATCTTTGCTGCCAAATCCTTCGGTAAATGCGGTTCGGTTTGAAGTTTAAATATTGGGCAAGTAAAACATTCAGATATCTTCTGTTATTTCTCTTTATTGGGTATTACGGGAGTATCACCCTATTTTTCCACAGCCACATTATCAACGGGGTCACGATTGTTCACTCCCATCCTTTCAATTCAGACAACGGTAAAGACTCAACAAATCTGCCGCATAGTGAGAAACAGTTGTTACTCATTCAGTTATTATCCGTATTCTTCACAACAGCTGTTTCGATTACGTTTGGCGCATTAATCTTCAGATTTCTGCTGTGCGAAATACAAGTCGAACCTACGACTGGTGGCTATAGCTTGTTAAGCAGTTATTGTACCTATTCTCTGCGTGCTCCCCCTTTTTGAAATGCTTTTTTTGGTTTTGAAGCAGTAATTTATTTTACTGAAGTTAGTTATCGTCTGCCAAGTTTCAATGGATGGCAGGTCGGATGATTGTGCATTTCAAAAGATATTAATAATGAAGCGTTTAATGTATATTTGCATTGCCTGGTTAATTATTTCATGCCAAAGCAATAATGTTTCTGTGCCGCCAGGGAATTTTATTCTCAAAAGTGACACCATTATAATCCCCGGAAACTCTAATCTTCGGGATAAAATCAAAACAACTCGCATCAGTTCGGCTCCTTACAGACATAAGTTGTCCGCCTCGGGTATTGTGAAGGCAATTCCCAACAATTATGCTCAGATTGCCTCGCCATTTGCCGGTCGGATCATTAAATCGTTTATAAAATTAGGACAGCGTGTTAGCGTAAATGCTCCAATATTTGCGATTAGTTCACCTTCGTTTTTTGAAGCCGGAAAGGCGTATTATCAGTCAAAGCAGGAGATGCAACTTACTGAAAAAAATCTGCACCGTCAACAAGATTTATTAAAGAATGGTGTTGGCATTCAGAAAGATATGGAAGAAGCTGAGGTTGCATTTGAACTAGGCAAAAGAACCTACGAAAATTCGATTGCCAGCCTTAATGTTTATCATGTCAATCCTGATGAAATGGTTCTGGGTCAGCCGTTGATCGTTCGTTCGCCTATAGCCGGAGAGGTTATCGCTGATAATATCGTGATTGGACAGTACCTGCGCGAAGATGCCGGTCCGGTAGCGCTGGTAGCAGAATTGAGTAAAGTGTGGGTGGTTGGACAATTAAAGGAGAAAGATGTCAACAATGTACACGAATCTGACGAGGTGGAGGTTGCTGTAGCTGGAATACCAGGTCTTACCATCCCCGGAATAGTATATCATATTAGTGAGATACTGGATGAAGAGACCCGCTCCGTTGAGGTTTTTGTTGAATGTGAGAACAAAGGACGTAATCTGAAACCCGGAATGTATGCTACCGTCCAGTTTACTGAAAAGGCCGATAATTCAATTCTCATTCCGGCAAGCGCAGTTTTACAGATGGAGGAGAGCAGTTTTGTATTCGTGAAAACGAGTAGTAATGGTTATATGAAAAGATTGATCGAAACTTCGGGAACCGATAACGAACGGGTAATTCTGAAATCAGGATTAAGAGGCGATGAAGAGATTGTTACGGAAGGTGCATTTTATTTACTCGATGCCAAATAATTAGTTATATGCACGGAGTTATATTATTGGCCATCCGTAAAAGATGGATGATGGTTGGTTTATTTGTGATCATATCCATAATGGGATTTTATTCATGGCAACAACTATCAATAGAGGCTTATCCCGATATTGCCGATGTAACAGTTCAGGTGATTACCCAGGTTCCAGGGCTGGCTGCCGAGGAAATCGAACAACAGATTACGATTCCTATTGAGCGGGATTTGAATGGTTTACCTGGTCTGCACGTGATGCGCAGTAAAAATACATTTGGATTATCAGCTGTTATCCTTGTTTTCGAAGATGGAACAGATGATTACTGGGCCCGTCAGCGTGTACAGGAGCGACTTGCCGGCGTTGAACTTCCGTATGGGGCTGTTCCCGAATTAAATCCATTGACTTCGCCAACAGGAGAGATCTATCGCTATATTATCGAAAGTAAAAATCACGACTTACGGGCGTTAACCGACCTCAATAAATGGGTGATCATTCCACGGCTTAAGCAGGTAACAGGAGTTGCCGATGTGAGCAATTTTGGAGGAATTACAACACAGTTTCAGATTGAGATTGATCCTGTGAAGCTGGAACAATATAACCTGACTTTATCGGATGTCTCTGAAAAGATTGAGAAGAACAATACGAATGCAGGTGGCAGCATGCTTTACCAGGGTGATCTGGGTTACGTGATCCGTGGAATCGGACTCGTGAAAGATTTAAATGACCTGGGTAAGATTGTAGTTAAGACGAAAAACGGAGTCCCTGTTTTTGTCAAAGATCTTGGAGAATTGAAATATGGAAATCTGGAACGCAAAGGAGTTCTGGGCTTTACTGACAGAAGTCGGAGCTATTCCGAAACTGTTGAGGGAGTTGTGCAATTACTTCGTTATCAGAATCCCTCTAAGGTATTAACAGAGGTTCATAAATCGGTGGAAGAACTTAATAACGAAATTTTACCCGAAGGCGTTAAAATTCATCCTTTTATGGATCGGACAGACCTTGTGGGGACTACCTTGAATACTGTTTCGCATACCTTACTCGAAGGCATCTTTCTTGTTTTGATTGTTCTGATCGTTTTCCTGGGGAGTTGGCGGGGTGCATTACTGGTGGCAATTACAATTCCGATCGCTCTGCTCATTGCTTTTTTGCTCATGATGATTACGAATATTCCGGCGAATCTCCTCTCGCTGGGTGCGATAGATTTTGGTATTATCGTCGAAGGGGCAATTGTGATGATGGAAACGATCCTAAAGAAACGGGAGGATTATCCGGATCTTGAACTGGAGGAGAAGTCAATTGTTGAGCGAACCGTTGAAGTTGCCAAGCCGGTCTTTTTCTCATCAGTAATAATTATCACTGCCTATTTACCTTTGTTTGCTTTCGAAAGGGTCGAGAAAAAACTTTTTACACCGATGGCTTTCACTGTAGGTTATGCATTACTGGGAGCATTGGCTGTTGCCCTGTTTTTAATTCCCGGATTGGCTTATGTTCTCTATAAAAAACCGCAAAAGACTTATCAGAATAAATGGCTGACGAAGCTATCCAGTATTTATAGCCGACAGACAGAAAAGATTTTGGCTAAGCCAAAATCAGTGTTTGCCCCTCTTGGAGTTATTTTGATTGCAGCTACGATTCTGACGATCACGGTAGGAAAAGATTTCCTTCCCCAATTGGATGAAGGATCAATATGGCTGCAGGTGCAGCTTCCTCCCGGAATATCACTCGACAAATCAAAAGCAATGAGCGACACGCTGCGACAGCGGCTGATGAAATATGAAGAGGTGACCTATGCCATGGTGCAGACAGGCCGGGATGATGAGGGTGCAGAGTCGTTTTCTATTTCACATCTTGAATGCTCAATCGGTTTAAAACCATATAGTGAGTGGAAGCATGGGAAGAAGAAAAGTGACCTGATTGAGGAAATGGCGAAGGAATTTGAATCGATGCCCGGCTATTCTGTTGGGTTTTCGCAACCAATCATCGACATGGTGATGGATCAGATTGCCGGGACACACAGTGATCTGGCTGTAAAAGTTTATGGTGAAGATTTGAAAGAGAGTCGTAAAGTTGCGGAGGATGTTTTAAATGTGCTGAAGACAATTCCGGGTGCGGTTGATCTTGCAATTGATCAGGAACCACCACAGCCACAATTGCAGATTCATGCTGACCGCGATAAAATCGCCCAATATGGTTTGAATGTCTCGGATGTTGCTGAACTGGTTGAAGTTGCGATAGGAGGAAAGGCCATTTCTCAGATTTTCATCGGAAATAAAGTATACGATGTGATTTGCCGCTACACCGATAATAGCAGAAATACACCGGAAAAGATTGGTAATCTGATGCTTACTTCAGGTTCCGGCGCGAAAATTCCTCTTTCACAAGTTGCTGATATAAAACTAAGTACTGGTGCAAGTTCGATTACAAGGGAGATGAATAAACGATATGTCACCTTGCGCATCAATCTACGGGGAATCGATCTTTCAGAATTTATAAACATTGCCCAGAAGAAAATTACCCAAAATGTGAAGTATAACCATGAGCGATGTAACATTCGGTGGAGCGGCCAATTTGAAAACCAGAACAGAGCTTATTCACGTCTTGGATTTATTGTCCCTTTTGCCCTGGCAATTATGTTTTTATTGCTTTTCGGTACATTTGGCAAGTTCCGCCAGGCAGGCTTACTGATGAGCGCAGTACCACTGGCGCTTTTCGGAGGAATGCTTGCGCTGAATGTGCGTGGAATGACTTTAAACGTCTCTTCTGCTGTGGGATTTATAGCGCTTTTTGGCGTTTCCATTCAAAACGGTGTCATTATGATTGCCCATATTAATTCACTTCGAAAGCATGGAATGGAACTTAAAGAGGCTGTAATTAAAGGAGCGCATCATCGTTTTCGACCAGTTTTAATGATTGCGACGGTAGCCGTGCTCGGATTGCTTCCTGCGTCGGTTTCTACCGGAATTGGTTCTGATGTTCAGCGCCCGTTGGCAACAGTAATTGTTTACGGTCTGCTATTTGCGACATTGATAACGCTTTATGTATTGCCGGCTTTATATTATCTGATGGAGAAAAAATGGTCGGTTGTTGATCAGCATAGAAAAAATGAGATTTAAAAAGATGAAAATAATTCCAATATGCCTTATTAGTCTGTTGTGTCAGGTTCAAGTGTCCCGATCACAAACAGATACTTCATCTCTGCGAATACCGCTCAGGTTTATTGACTTTATGGATATGGTCAGTAAGCACAATCTCGATTATTCCGCAGAACGATATGAAGTCAGTAAATCGGAGGCGGCCATTGAGATCGCAAAAGTATTTCCGGATCCGTCACTTAGTGTGGATGTTACGCAGGATCGGGAGGGAGATTTAAAGACCGCCCAAGGGTTTATCTCTGAACTCGGTACAACGATAGAATTGTTTGGAAAGCGTAAAGCTCGCATTGATTTGGCAAAAAGCGAGCACGAGCTGTCGAAAGCGCTATTATCAGATTTCTTTCGAAATCTGGAAGCGGAATCCGCAATCACGTTTTTGGAAGCACTGAAACAAAAACAGCTTTTCGCTGTAAAGCTTAGCTCTTATGAGACGATGAAACGACTTTCTGAAGCCGATAGTATCAGGTTGAAGCTAGGTAGTATCATGGAAATTGACGCCACACAAAGTAAGTTGGAAGCAGGATCGCTTTTGAATGAACTATTACAGGCAGAGGCAGATCTTAAAAGTTCTTATCTTCAACTTTCAATGATCACCGGCACTACAAGTCCGGATACTTTGTGGGTTCCCGACGGAAGCCTGACACTCAATGCACGATCTTTTATATTGACGGATCTCATCAATGTCGCCCGGAGTAAAAGAGCGGATCTTGTTGCTGCACTTTATAACAAAGAAGTGGCTAATAAGGCTTTAAAATTGGCTCATAAGGAGCGGAATATTGATCTTGATTTGAAACTGGGAATCGAAAGCAACTATCCCTCAATCGGTAACGGGCCAACTGCGAATACTTTTACAGCTGGTGTAGCGATTCCTCTTAAATTTTCGAATTATTATAAAGGGTCAGTGAAAATGGCTCAATTTCAGATAGCACAATCAGAGGAGCTCTATAAGAAAGCTGATTTGCAGATCAGTATTGAAATTACTCAGGCAATGCAACGGTATCGGTCTTTATGTAAACAGGTTGAGAGCTATGATCAGGGAATGCTCGAAAGTGCGCAAAATGTTCGTAAAGGAAAGATATACAGTTATAATCGGGGGGAAACATCATTGCTCGAGGTTCTGAATGCCCAACGTACTTATAACGATGTTCAGCAAAATTATTACGAAACACTCTTTAACCGGGCAGTTGCGCTGGTTGAACTTGAAAAGGCGGCAGGTATTTGGGATATTAGTTTTTGATGAGATAATATGCCAATTTGAGAATTTGAAAATTAAAAATAAAGCCGGGTAATTCTGTGTGAATTTACCCGGTTTTTTTATGAATTGGTTGTGCGGATTAAACGCCAAATGCAACTTTGATTTTATCGATATAATCGAGTTTTTCCCACGTAAAGAGTTCAACTTCTCTCACTATATCACCAAAGTAGGGAGATGAGTATTTCTTTACAACTGTTTGAGGGGTACGTCCCATATGTCCATAAGCTGCTGTTTCTTCGTAAATTGGGTTACGGAGTTTTAGACGCTCTTCTATTGCATATGGACGGAGATCGAATAGTGAAGATATCTTTTCAGCAATCTCGCCATCATTTAACTTAACTTTGGCTGTTCCATAGGTGTTTACGTAAATGTTCACCGGTTGTGCAACACCAATTGCGTAAGCAAGCTGTACTAAAATCTCTTCTGCGATACCTGCGGCAACCATATTTTTAGCGATATGTCTGGCGGCATAGGCAGCAGAACGGTCAACTTTCGATGGATCTTTTCCTGAGAAAGCGCCACCACCATGTGCCCCTTTCCCGCCATAAGTATCAACGATGATTTTGCGTCCGGTTAAACCAGTATCGCCGTGAGGGCCTCCGATCACAAATTTCCCGGTAGGGTTGACATACAAAATGTACCCTGGTTTAAATAGTTTCTGAGTTGATGCGGGCAATTTGGCAATGATTGCGGGAATCAGGAATTTCTGAACATCTTCCTTGATTTTGTCACACATCGCCTGATCAGCCAATGCCTGCGCTTCAGGCGAATCGTTTTCAGGCTGAAGGAAATCGTCATGCTGAGTTGAAACTACAATCGTATGAACTTTAACTGGTTTATTATTAATATCATACTCAATTGTAACCTGCGATTTTGAATCGGGACGAAGATAAGTCATCACTTCACCGCCCCGACGTATCGCAGCAAGTTCGCGCAATAACAGATGTGACAAGTCGAGCGACAATGGCATGTAATTCTCTGTTTCAGAGGATGCGTAACCAAACATCATCCCCTGATCACCAGCTCCCTGGTTTTCGCGGTCGATCTTATCAACGCCACGATTAATATCAGGCGATTGTTCATGCAAAGCGGTTAAAACACCACACGAATCGCCATCGAACTGGTATTCTGCTTTTGTATATCCGATCCGGTTGATTACCCTGCGAGCCACCTCGCGCACATCAACATAGGTTTGTGATTTGATTTCGCCAGCCAGAATAACCTGACCTGTTGTAACCAAGGTTTCGCAGGCCACTTTTGAGTTGGGGTCGTACGCCAAAAATTCATCAAGTACCGCATCCGAAATCTGATCGGCAACTTTGTCAGGGTGTCCTTCAGACACCGATTCTGAAGTAAAAAGATATCCCATAATAAAAATAATTTTCTGTCCCGAAAATTTGGAACAATTAATAATTAATGAATTACAGGGATAGTTGATTGATATGGAAGAATCCGAAAATTTTGTTTTAGCATTTTTTCCCGTGGTTGCAATCAATCAAATTTATCCACAAATAACGGCGCAAAGATATAGTCTTTTGTTTGAGAAATACAAATTATTGTGAATTTTTATTTAGATTGTGTATTAATAGTCCATTTGAAAGTGAATGGAAGGGAGAAAGGTAAAGAAAGGGCGAAGGGGAGAAGAGGCGACAAAAATGGAAAAGTCACGAAAGGCGAAGAGGCGATAGGGCGAAGAGGCGATGGGAGAAGGGTAAAGAGAGGGAGAAGGGGAGACAAAAATGAAAAAGTCACGAAAGGCGAAGAGGCGAAGGGGAAATGGGAAAAAGAGTGAGGCGATGGAGAGAATGAATTTCATTAAGGGTCATTGAAAAGGTCATTGGCTTCGCCGTCATTTGGAAAGGTCATTCGTCATTGAAAAGGTCATTGGATGTCGGTTTCATGGAGGTCAGGAAATACAGATTATGAAAATGATGGGGCGAAAAGGCGATGGGGAGACATGGAGAATGGGCGAAAAGGCGATGGGAGAAGGGTAAAGAAAGGGCGAAGAGGCGACCAAAAATGGAAAAGTCACGAAGAGGGGAAGGGGAGATGGGGCGATGGGAAAAGGGATGGGGAGACATGGAGAGATGAATGTCATTAAGGGTCATTAAAAAATCATTGAAAAGGTCAATGGCTTCGCCGTCATTTGGAAAGGTCATTCGTCATTGAAAAGGTCATTGGCTTCGCCGTCATTGAAAAAGTCATTATGGCATTAGTCATTAAAAATCTTTGTTTGTGGATACGATGCGGGCATAGGACCTGATACCCAGGCCCGATATCGACGAAACATGAACCAAATCCATCCGGGCTATTTATTCAAATTATAATAAATATACATTAAAAGTGCATTGTGTTTTGAAAGTCTACAAATCACGTGCTGGCAAAAGACGACATTTATTTATTTCCATTGCTTAGGACTGGTATAAGCATGATGAGGATGTTGTAAGGGAGGGAGAAAATAGAATCGTCGCTATTATTATAAACAGGGAATCTGGCATCAATTGATTCAAATTGCTTAAAAAGCTGGGATATCAGATTCTTTGCTGTTTTGGCGATGAGGAGATTCGTTAGTGAATTTTATGAAGTGCCTTTCCCAATAATTACCTCGTTATCTCCAGAAATACATTTTCAAGACTTGATTCCTGTTTGTTTAAGGTCAAAATGGTCAATTCGTTAGCGACTGCAAATTTGAAAATCAGGGGACGAAGGTCGGTTTCCCCGCCATTAATAAGCCATGTTTTCTCTGATAAAGGCTGAATTTCGACAATGCCTTCTATTTCATGTAGTTTGCTTTGATTAATGGATTCTGCAAATTCGACCAAAACCTTCCGGATGCTTGTAGTCGCAAGTGATTTAATATTTGCCGGGGTATCGGTTGCAACAATTTTGCCATGGTTGATAATCATGATCCGATCGCATAACGCTTCTACTTCCTGCATAATGTGGGTCGATAGCATCACGGTTTTGCTGGTACTTATATTACGGATTAATTGCCTGATTTCAACGATTTGAGAAGGATCGAGACCTGAAGTTGGTTCGTCGAGTATGAGTATCGACGGATCGTGAATCAGCGCCTGAGCGATACCGACACGCTGCCGGTATCCTTTCGATAAGGCCCCGATCTTTTTGTGCTTCTCGGGTTCAAGTCCCGTTAGTCCGATCATCTCTTTAACACGTGACTGAACGGTTTTCAGATGATAGATTCCGGCTACATATTCAAGGTATTCAGTAATATACAGGTCGGTGTAAAGCGGATTATTTTCGGGAAGGTAACCAATCTGACGTCTTATTTCGCGTGCATTTTCACCGATAACTGCCCCATTTATCCAGACGTCCCCTTCTTCAGCGTGCAAGAACCCGGTGATAACTTTCATCATTGTCGACTTTCCGGCGCCGTTGGGCCCCAGGAATCCGACAATCTCGCCCGAGTTGACTGTGAAGGAAACTTTATCTAATGCTTTCTGATTCCCATATATTTTTGTGACTGATTCGACGCGTACCGACATTGTAACTAATTTTTCAACAAATTTAATTCAAAATAAAGAATAAATTTGCAAAAGCTTTCGGCTATAACAGACAACAGGAATGAAGAACCAAAATTTCAATTACATCGATTCCCTTTTACGATTCAAAAGACAGGAAACTGAAATAGTCAAAATTGGGATGGTAACATTGGGCGGACTGTATCCCATTCGGCTTCAGTCAATGACCGACACTGACACTAACGATACTGAGGCTACTGTAAATCAAGTTATTCGAATATTAAATGCAGGCGCTGACTTCGTCCGGGTTACCGCTCAGGGAATCAGAGAAGCCGAGAATTTGCAGAATATAAGGGCTGAGCTTGATCGGAGAGGTTATCCAAACCCTCTTGTTGCCGATGTTCATTTTAATCCCGCTGCTGCAGAAACGGCCATCAAATACGTCAGAAAAGTAAGGATTAATCCCGGTAATTTCTACGATAAACGCGCCACCTTCGAGAAGGTTAATTATACTGATGAAGAATATCGTGAGGAGCTCTCCAGGATAGAAGAGCGGTTTGTGCCGTTTATCAAGGAATGCAAAGAACGTGGTACCGCACTTCGTATTGGCGCCAATCAAGGATCACTTTCCGACAGGATTATGAGCCGTTATGGTGATACTCCGGCAGGAATTGTCGAGTCAGTGCTGGAGTTTCTCAGAATTTGTAAAAAACAAGAATATCACAATATTGTCGTCTCCATTAAGTCGAGTAATACACGAATGATGGTTTATACCGTCCGGCTGATGAATTACCGGATGCGTCTGGAAGATATGAATTACCCTTTTCATATTGGCGTTACAGAAGCCGGTGAAGGAGAAGACGGAAGGATAAAATCGGCTGTCGGATCGGGAGCACTTCTGGCTGACGGAATCGGAGATACAATTCGAATTTCTCTCACTGAAGATCCTGCCGCCGAAATTCCATTTGCGCGTAAACTGGTTGACATATTTAAGGGAAGGGAAAATCATGCGCCTATAAAAGCGCCTCTTGTTGCTCAGACCAATCCTTTTGAATATGAACGTCGTTCAACCCGTCCGGTTAATGATATTGGTGGGAAGAAACCTGTTGTAGTGATTGGCAGTCTCAATAAATATACACGAGAAGAGATCCGCTCGGTTAATTCAGGCATTGAACCTGAATATTTTTATGATGGTAAGCGGGTACTTGATCGCGGAAATAAATCATACCCGATTTTGTCACTTGAAGATTATCTTTTCAATGATAATTACACGGGTCAGATGCGCTTTGTAAGGGTTAACAAAAAGACGTATGACGTCTTTAAAGAGGAAAATCCCGAGATTATCGAAAAACTAAAGCGAGAACGGAAGGTTATCCTGATCATGGAGAGTGATAACCTCAATTGTTATGCTGAAATGCGCGCTTTCTTTATGGAACTGGATGCTCATATTTGCAAGAATCCTGTGATTCTGCACCGATCATATAAAGAAAATAATTACGAAGATCTTTTGATTAAGGCATCTACTGATCTGGGCGGACTTTTTATTGATGGATATGGTGATGGGATTCTGTTATCCAACGGGGGAAATATTGGTTACAATGAATTGAAGAATCTTGCTTTTGGCATATTACAAGCGAGCCGTATGCGGGTGACGAAAACTGAGTTTATCTCCTGTCCCGGATGCGGAAGAACACTGTTCGATCTTCGGGATACGCTTGCCGAGGTTAAGCTTCACTTCAACCATTTGAAGAACCTTAAGATTGGAATAATGGGTTGCGTTGTAAACGGTCCAGGCGAAATGGGGGACGTTGATTATGGATTTGTAGGTGCAGGTAAAGGGAAAATAAATTTATACAAAGGGCAGAAATTGATCAAACGCCATGTTGACACCGAGAATGCAGTTGAGGAACTGAAGAAATTGATGATAGAATATGGTGATTGGAAGGCACCGGTTTAATTAAAAAAGTTATTGAAAAGGTCATTGGCTTCGCCGTCATTTGGAAAGGTCATTAGTCATTGAAAAGGTAATTGGCTTCGCCGTCATTTAGAAAGGTCATTATGGTATTAGTCATTAAAAATCTTTGTTTGTGGATACGATTCGGGTATAGGACCTGAAACCAGACTCGATATGAATCAAATATAGAGCAAACATAGAGCAGATATAGAGCAGGTACGAGGGAAAATATGGTGCAAACCCGTCCGGGCTGTTTGTTTCAATATATCTGTAATTGGGTCTGCTAAAAAAATCAAATTATATTTTAATGACCTCAGAGGGGTTATATATTTATAGAAAAATTATTGGAGAAGAATTGTTTGTGTTTCTACAATACCTACATACGTTTAATTCCTTCAGGATTGAGGGGGCCGGCTGAACAATTTGCGACAATAAAACAGACTCCCGTATGTTATTTAAAGTCACAAGATAATTGCTGATAATCATACGAGTTACAAGGATATTTGTCATCCCGCACATGCGGGATCACAAAATAGGCAGATTTCCCGTGATCTTTGTGTGACTTTAACTGTGACTCGAGTAATTAAGATGGTGAGCTTCTAAAAATTAGTTTTTAAAGATGTCATCCTACGATTTTATTTTTGGACTAAAGTTGCAAATTGTAAATGAGTTATCATTGAATAAGAGAATTCCCCCAACAATATCATCTGATGCATTTTTTCTAAACATTATATTCCCCGGAATATTTTCTCTTCAGGCTCAAGTTTCAACTTCAAGTTATTTTCTTAAAAGAAATCACTCTCACTTACCGGAGCATCACTGTCTTCTTTCATTACCTTCGAACAATCAAGATCCATTCTGAATCCTTCAGGCGCTTCGAACCGCGTAGTCTGGGATAAACCTAAGGTCTGATCGCGGTAGACTTTATTCATAAAATACCCGTAAACAGGCAATGCCATATTTGCTCCCTGTCCCATCGAAAGGCCTTCGAAGTGAATAGCGCGTAAATCACCACCTGTCCAGACGCCCGTAACCAATTCGGGAGTTATTCCCATAAACCATCCATCCGATTGATTCTGAGTTGTTCCAGTTTTTCCGGCTATATCAGCCGTTAATCCGCCATACAGCAATCCAGCCCGGCGAAGCCGCTGACTTGTTCCTTCATTTACAACGCCTTCCATTAGATTGAGCATCAGAAAGGCCGTTTTTGCGTCGATAGCATCGTGGTGCTCAGGAGAGAAACGGGAAAGAATATTGCCGTTTTTATCCTCTATCCTCGTAACAAAGATAGGTTTCGTATAAACGCCGTTGTTAGCATATGTACCATAAGCTGCAACCATCTCATATATGCTGACATCTGAAGTTCCAAGAAACATGGAGGGAACGGCATCGATGGGACTTGTGATTCCGAGTTTTCGCATCATATTGGCCATCGATTCCGGATTAAACTGTTTCATCACCCATCCGGATACCTGATTGACTGAATTGGCAAGTCCCCATTTTAAGGTGACCATGCGCCCATCATAATCGGTATGCCCTGAGTTTTTGGCAGTCCATGTACGACCATCTGACAGATAAAAAGTTTGTTCGGCATTCGGAACCAGAGTGCAAGGTGAGTAGCCGTTTTGCATGGCCAAGGTGTAGAGGAATGGTTTTACAGTCGATCCGACCTGCCTTTTGCCCAGTTTCACCATGTCGTACATGAAATATTTATAGTTTGGTCCACCTACCCAGGCTTTTACGTGGCCGGTTTTTGTCTCCATGGTCATCATAGCAGACCGAAGAAATCCGAGCGTATATTTCACCGAGTCGAGCGGAGTCATTGTGGTATCAATATCTCCACGCCAACTGAATACCGTCATCTCGGCTGGTTTGCTGAATTCTTTTGTAATCTCCTCCTGATTCATCCCCTGACTTCGGAGTTGCCGGTATCGTTCGCTTTGTTTGACTGAAAAAGTAAGCAGGTTATGCGCCTCTTCGTCCGTCATTGAATTAGGAAATGGCGGATTTCGTAATGTCTTGATTCTTTGGTTGAATACGGGTTGTATTTCCAGGCTAAGGTGTTGTTTTACAGCATATTCTGCGTAAGTTTGCATCCGCATATCAATAGTCGAATAGATCTTCAAGCCGTCAGAATGAATGTTATATGGGGTTCCGTCGGGTTTTAGATTTTTATTGCACCATCCATATAAAGGATTTGTTTCCCATTCGAGTGAATCTTCGTGGAACTGCTGGTTTTGCCATGCCCCATATTTCTTACGGTCAGGTTTTTGAGACATAAGAATAGTCCGCAGATATTCTGTAAAATAAGTTCCCGGACTCGATTTAAAGTCCTCTTTATGATAATTTAATTGTAAGTCTTTTACTTTCAGTGTATTGTACTCAGTTTTGGATATTGCGCCGAATTTGCGAACCTGATCAAGTACAACATTTCGGCGTTGTTTTACAATTTCAGGACGTCGAAGTGGATTGTAAAGAGAGGGATTTTTGGCCATTCCGATCAACATGGCAGCTTGTTCCATTGTAAGTTTGTCGGGTGTGACTCCAAAGTAGATTTCTGAAGCAGATTTTATTCCAACGGCAAGGTTTAGGAAATCGAACTTGTTGAGGTACATTGTAAGTATCTCTTCCTTTGTAAAATTGCGTTCGAGTTTAACTGCAATAATCCACTCTCTGAATTTTCGGAAGGCCAGATCCGTCTTACTGTCCATTTCCTCGCGGGGGAACAACATTTTAGCCAGTTGCTGGCTGATTGTGCTTCCTCCTCCCGAGCTTTCATTGCCTGTTATTATCCCTTTGACAACTCTTAATAATCCCCTGATGTCAATTCCTGAATGGTGATAAAAACGCTCGTCTTCCGTTGCGATTAAAGCAGTCATCACATTTTTACTGATTTGTTCATAGGGAACATATGACCGGTTCTCCTTGTAAAAAAACTTGCGCATCACAATGCTATCACTTGAATAAACCTCGGATGCCAGTGATGTTTCAATATTTTCAAGTTCGGTAAGCGTTGGCATGAAACCAAGCTTGCCATTTGCAACAAGCGAGAATAGTATGATAATCAATAGTATACCAATTCCGAAGATGCTCCAGAATATTTTGATGTATTTTTGAAACGGATGATCTGTACCAGTCATAAACGGATTTATTTGAAAGTTACAAACTTACATGAAAAAACTTAAAGTGGGAGAGGAGTCGTGGTAAAATCAGCTTCTCAAACTTAATTTAGTGACCGGGTGAATATTCATGACCTGAACATTCACCCAGTCACTTTAGGTCAAAAAAATAACCGGCTTATTAAACCGGTTATTTTTAAATATTGTAAATGTAGTTGCAATAGGTTGAAGTGTTGTCTAATTTACTGGTTGTTATTTAGGGTCTGCTTGAAAATTAATATATATCTGATATACAGCGATATATTTTCATTTTTGCAATTTAAAGTGCAAGCTTTTTAAGTACAAATGCGAATGTCCTATGCACTTCATTTTCTTATTTCAACCAAAAAATCCTGAAAGGATTTAATTTGAATCGGAGATCTGCGAAGCTAATAGCCATCCGTCAGCTGACGGATTCATACCGATTTGTGATTTCTCAATCATGGCTATTTCTAAAATCTATCTAAAATTTTTATAATCGAAATGCAGGACTTGCGAAAGTGAAGGTTGTTTTTTATCCTTTTCCGAGAGTTGGATTTCGTCGGGTGAGAGAATCCAGTCAATATTAATATCCGGATCATTCCATGCAAGTCCTCCGTCAGCACCGGGATTATAGTAATTGTCGCATTTGTAGGAAAATACTGCTGATTCGCTGAGCACTACAAATCCATGAGCAAATCCTCTGGGAATATAAAGCTGGCAATGGTTTGCTTCCGAGAGTTTTACAGCTACATGTTTCCCATAGGTTGGGGATCCAATCCGGATGTCAACGGCGATATCGAGGACCTCTCCCTGCAAACACTGCACAAGTTTGGCCTGCGTCGCCGGTGGTTTTTGATAATGTAATCCGCGTAAAACGCCGAATCCTGATTTCGATTGATTGTCCTGAACAAATTGTATTTTGCCTACATACTCTTCAAAAATATCCTGACGAAACGATTCGAAGAAATATCCGCGATGGTCACCAAAAACATCGGGTTCAAAAATCAGTACTTCGGGAATTTGTGTGTTAATAATCTTCATGCGTAAATAATTTGTTTTTTTAAAGGTCGCATGGAATAGCCATCCGTCAGCTGACGGATTCATTTCGGTTTGTGCGAAGCTTATTCTCTTGGCTATTTCACACGTTTAGATTTTCGTGAGTTCTTAATATTCAATTCGTATTGATAGCTCCACTTTTTTGAAATAAGCAACGGTGTGGAACTCGCATGAAAGATATATACATCTCATTTTGTGGTTAATTGCCATGCTCGTTTCATGAAATGGCTCATCTTATTTAATAATTACTCTGCGGCCAAATGGATCAGGTATTGCCCGTACTGATTTTTAACCATCGGTTGAGCAAGCTCCAACAGCTGGTCTTTTGTAATCCATTTGTTACGATAGGCAATTTCTTCCGGACAAGCAACTTTTAATCCCTGACGTGTCTCAATCGTTTCGATAAAGTTCGAAGCCTGAATCAGCGATGTGTGAGTTCCGGTATCCAGCCAGGCAAAACCACGCCCCATTGTGGATAGTCTCAGCTGTTTTCGGTTCATATATTCCTGATTAACAGTTGTTATTTCCAACTCACCCCGTGGAGATGGTTTAATATTTTTGGCGATTTCGATAACCGAGTTGGGATAAAAGTAGAGTCCAACAACCGCATAATTTGATTTTGGAGCAATTGGTTTTTCCTCGATTGAAAGGACATTGCCTACGGCATCAATCTCAGCAACACCGTATCGTTCGGGATCAGAAACAACATAACCAAAAATCACGGCTTTCTTTTCCGCTTTAACGAGTTCTGCTGAATCACTAAGCATTCCCGAAAATCCATATCCGTAAAAAATATTATCTCCCAATACGAGACAAACATCGTCTTTCCCGATAAATGATTCTCCTAAGATAAAAGCCTGGGCAAGCCCATCCGGAGATGGTTGTATTTTGTAAGCAATATTAATTCCCCAATCTTTACCTGTCCCTAATAACCTCTCGTACATCGGGATATCTTCCGGGGTGGAGATCAGCAGAATATCTTTGATTCCTGCAAGCATTAATGTCGACAACGGATAATAAACCATCGGTTTATCATACACTGGTAACAATTGTTTGGATACCCCTTTTGTGATCGGGTACAATCGTGTTCCGGATCCTCCGGCGAGTATTATTCCTTTCATGCGTAAATAATTTGTTTTTTAAAGGTCGCATGGAATAGCCATCCGTCAGCTGATGGATTCATTTTGGTTTGTGCGAAGTTTATTCTTTTGGCTATTTCATCTGTTAATAATTTGTTTTTTAAAGGCCGGATTGCCTGTTCCGAACTATCGGAAGAACTCGCATGTGAAATTTTCATCCGTGTTTATGTTTAACGAACATGCTCGTTTCATGCGTAAATGTTAATAATTTGTTTTTTAATGGTCTGATTGCCAGTTCCGAACTATCGGAAGAACTCGCATGTGAAATTTTCATTCGTATTTATGTTTAATGAATATGCTCGTTTCATAATGAATTATTAAATGAGACAGTGCTGCAATATCTTACTTTATGATTTAAATATTACCGCAACTGGCATTTGGCTGCTCGTATTTCCAGAATAAATAGTGATTTTTATCGTTTTATTATCTTCAAATTTGGCTCTATGACGGATCGTGTGGGTAAATTTCGTGAACCGCTTTCAAATGGTTTATGCGATAAGCAGCTGGCTTTTGGTAACTTGCAACTGGCATGATAGTGCTAGCTATATTGACACTAATCTGTTAACAGTTAAGGTAGCTCCATATTTTTCAGTAAGCGAGTCTGCCAGTCGCCAGACACTAATAGCCATCATTAATCATTCCAAAATCCAATTACCCATACCAAACGTTATAGAGCCTTAAATTTGCATTATTTACAAATTTTTGCCTTTCGGGAATCAATATTCCTCTTCAGCTGTGCCATTATGATATAGATCAACACCCCGATCAATGTGCCGAATGAATTGCCCTCGATATCGTAGAAATCGAATGAACGTCCCATATGCATCAAATATTGGAAGATCTCCATAACTATCCCCCAACTAATTGAGAAGAGTACAATCAGGTAATACCAAATGTGTTTGATTTCAGCATGCATCGACCAGCAAACCAGCCAGGTAAGGCCCATATACATACAGGTGTGGACAATTTTATCTGCGCCGGGAAATAATGGAATATCCGGAAAGTCGTTGGGCGGAAGCAGGGAAAGAAATGCAACGATAGTCAGGTAGATCATGCTAAGCGTGATCCGTAGCCATTGCGGAATTGAGAAGAGGAGTGATATCATTTATTTTGATGAAATCTTTTGTGACTTGTTAAAAATATCCAAAGGAACTTTGAACGACAAATTTAAAGAATGTTTTGTTAGAAATATTGGCACGATCACGGATCGTGTGGAATAAATTTGTGAACCGCTTTCAGATGATTTATGCAATAAGCAACTGGCTCTTGGCCACTTGTAACTGGCATGACAGCGCTAACTAATTGAACCTGCTTCTTTTAAAATCAAGATAACTCCGTATTTTTTATTACACGAATCTGCCAGTCGCAAGTCACTAATAGCGAGCAGCAATTATTTAAAAGTCCAACTACCTATACTAAACGTTATAGAGCCAGAACTTTTGAACTTCTATATTTTTGTCTTCTCAATTTCAATTAAGGATCAGTTTGTCAGTTTTAACCGTCTTGTCGTTACCTTCTTATTTTAAGCTGTAGTCCATTTCTGATTGGATGATCCGAAACCAGAACAAGGTATCCGCCGCCGCCTGCTCCTGAGATTTTCCATCCTAATGCCTGGGATTCGTAAAATTTGATTTGTTCAAGGATATAGGGATTTATCATATGGGGAAAGATAGCAATCTGTGCTTCGAATGATTTTTTGACACCTGCGCCAAATGCTTTTAGATCTTTGTCGGCAATAGCTTTCCAAACTTCTTCTGCGGCATCCGCAAGCAATTGCGCTCCTTTCGTATCTATTTTAGTGTCAGACAATACATTATAACCATTGTCGCGGGGTGAAAGATTGATCAGCCACAAATGTTGCTCAATCCATTCCAATGTATTTTCGTCCGTAACCGAAGTGATCTGATTTGGCCAATATTTTTCCCGGGGATAATCAAGTTTATTAACCCCCGGATAAACGATTCCTATTGAATCCTGTGAACCGCTGACATAACTTGTGCCTGGAGGATTTTCGACGCAGAAGAGTGTCCTGGCCAGTTTTTCTTTATCTCCTTCGGGGATGTCTGTTTGCCAAAGCTCTATCGCTTTGGCTCTTGTACTGCTCGACATTCCGGATCTGTCATTAAACTCATATTCCGGTTCAATTGAAATGGTGATTACCGGACCGGGAGCGTATTTCGACACAAAAGGTTGATCGAGCCAACCACCTGCAAGGTCGAGCCGGAAAGGAATCTTACACTCTTTACGCAATGCTGTCGTTGAGCGGGCCGGAAGTCCCTGATGCGGAACTCGCTTGCTTACTTCTAATGTTATTCCGAGTTTTTTGCAAAACTCTTGTTTATCAGGCGTAAAACCATCTTCGTTAACGAAGAATATATCGGGACGTAACGCAATAACTTCTTTTTCGAAGTCCATTAAGCCCGATCCACTGTTGATCCAGGCATCTTTGACCATGCGTAGTGCTTTCACCATGTACAGACGTTCACGATCGGTATTGATCGTTTTCCGACCTTTGAGCTGACTTATCGTTTTATCAGAACCCAAACCCACATAGAGTTCACCATGGGATGCTGCTTCCTCAAAAAATGCCACATGGCCCGAATGAAGCATGTCGTAACAGCCGCTGACAAAGACGCGTTTAGTCATTTGAAATAGTTTGAAATGTAGTTAATTAAAATAAAATACAGCAGTAAGGCGATAGGGCGAAGGGGTGAATAGGCGCTCGTGCGAATAGGCGAAGGGACGATAGGCGCATTAGTGACACCATTTCTCAGAGGAATTGATCATAATGACCAATTGTGATAGAATATGGTCATATTTGTCATTGATCAATGCATGTTTCTCTTTGTCAATATAATTGAATTCCAATGAGAAATCAAGCCAGACCTGTGTTTCAGCTGCTTCAGCTTCAGCGTCTGAAAGTTTAGCAATAAATGATTTTGGATATCTTTTTTTCCTGAAAGCTTCGGCGATGTTGGCGCACACTGACCTTGAACTTCGCCTGATTTGATCGGTTAATGAATACTTTTCTTCCGGAGGGAAGGATCTCGAAACTTGATAAATTTCCACTGCTGCTTGAAAAGCTAACCTATAAACCTGAAGATCTTTATGTGTTTTAATTATTTCCATAAGGTTAATTTTAGACTATATAAATTGTTGTCAATTAAGTTAATTTTCTCCAATGCGCCTTTTCGCCGAATCGGTCAATCGCTGACTCAACTAATTGATTGACTATTTATTCCTCAGGTACCATTTGAATAATCGTTCTACCCCCTCCCCGATCTCAATCTGGTGATGCCATCCTAACGCATGAAGTTTTGAAGGATCGGTCAGTTTACGCATTGTTCCATCGGGTTTGGAAGTATTAAATGTTAATTTTCCTTTGAAACCAACTTTGTCCCTGATCAGATACGCAAGATCCCGGATGGAGATTTCAATGCCTGTGCCAATATTGATGTGGGTATTACGAATTTCACGGTTTGAATGCGAATTATCGCGAAGGATACCCGAATTAACACGAATGAGATCCTCGAAGTCAGTGTGTTCCATAAGATAAACACAAGCATCGGCCATCTCTTCACTCCAAAGAAATTCACGCATGGGAGCACCGGAACCCCAGATCTCGACTGACACTTTTTGAGAGAGAAAAGGCGATGAGGCGATGAGGCGATTGGGCGATTGGGCGATGAGGCGATTGGGCGATTGGGCGATGGGGTGATGGGGCGATGGGGCGATACGAATGCCATATTTGTCCAGTAACTTTAATATCTCATCATCTCCGTTTCGCCCTTTCTCCTCTTCACCTGCTCTCCTCTTCTCCTCTTCTCCTCTTCTCCCTTCAGCCGGTCTTTTATTCAGATCTTCCCGGATTGCAGCAAAATTGTTTTCTTCGAGACATTTGCCCAGGTACATTTTCCGGAGCATTGCAGGAAGGACATGTGATTTTTCGAGGTCAAAATTGTCATTTGGACCATAAAGATTGGTAGGCATTACCGAAATATAATTGGTGCCGTATTGAAGATTGTAACTTTCACATAGCTTAATACCGGCGATTTTGGCAATTGCATAAGGCTCATTTGTATACTCCAAAGGACCAGTTAAGAGGGAATCTTCGGTCATGGGCTGTGGCGCGTCGCGCGGATAAATGCAGGTGCTTCCCAAAAATAGTAACTTCTTAACATTGTTGAGATATGCCGCATGAATCACGTTATTCTGAATCATCAGGTTCTCATAGATAAATTGTCCGCGATAGGTGCTATTGGCCATAATGCCTCCTACTTTTGCTGCTGCGAGGATAACATACTCTGGTTTTTCTTTTTCAAAGAAAGCATTTACCGCATTGGCATCCTGGAGATTTAATTCATTGTGTTTTCTACCAATCAGGTTGGTGTATCCTTTAGACAGAAGGTTTTTCCAAATTGCTGAACCCACTAAACCATGGTGACCAGCGACATATATCTTACTTGTATTTTCCATTTTGGATTTTTATGATTTCACGGGTGTGACGATGGGGCGACTGGGCGAATAGGCGATGGGGAGAATTAGTGACACCATTTTTCAGGTGAATTGATCATGATGACCAGTTGTGAAAGGATATGGTCATATTTATCATAAAGCAATGCATGTTTCTCATTATCAATATAATTGAATGCCAATGAGAAGTCAAGCCACACTTGTGTCTCAGCTGCTTCACCTTCCGAATCTGAAAGTTTGGCAATAAATGATTTCGGATATCTTTTTTTTCTGAATGCTTCTGCCGTATTTGAACAAACTGACCTTGAGCTTCGCCTGATCTGATCGGTTAATGAATATTTTTCTTCCGGAGGAAACGATTTAGAAATCTGATAAATCTCCAGTGCAACTTGAAACGCTGACTGGTATACCTGCAGGTCTTTATGAGTTCTAATTCTGTCCATTATGTCACTTTTAAAATTTTCTAAAGAAAAATCATTTCAAATTTTATCTCATCTCCCATTCGCCAATACGCCCGTGCACCCTTTCGCCCTAATGGTTATCGTTCTTATTTCTTATTCGAAATAATTCAATGTTCTGTATCCACCTTCCCTGAGCCAGGCGTCTTTCTTCATTAATTTAATGTCCGACTGCATCATGTCTTCAACAAGACCTTTAAGATCGTATTGTGGTTTCCAACCTAACTTCGTATTCGCCTTTGTGGGATCGCCGATCAGCAGATCTACTTCTGTCGGACGGAAATAGGTAGGATCAACACCTACTATCTGAGAGGGGGCGAAAGGGTGATTGGGTGATTGGGCGAAAGGGTGATTGGGCGAAAGGGTGATTGGGTGAGGGAGAGAGGGTGAGAGGCGGGATTTAATGCCTGCGAGGTATTGTTCTCCTACGGTTTCAATGAATATTTTCTCATCAATGCCTGTAATGAAACCTTTCTCGGCGATTCCTTCACCTGTAAACGAGACTTCCAGGCCAATTTCGGCAGCAGCCATTTTGATAAAATCACGGATTGTAGTAGTAATTCCTGTTGCAATTACATAATCATCAGCCTCTTCCTGCTGAAGAATCAGGTACATCGCCTTGATGTAGTCTTTGGCATGACCCCAGTCACGTTTTGAAGAGAGGTTACCCAAAAAGAGCCGATCCTGCATTCCCAAAGCAATCTTGCTGATAGCGCGTGTAATCTTTCGTGTAACAAAAGTCTCACCCCTGATCGGGCTCTCATGGTTAAACAGTATGCCATTGCTGGCGTGCATCCCATAGGCTTCGCGGTAGTTGACCGTGATCCAATACGCATACATTTTTGCTACGGCATAGGGCGAACGCGGATAGAACGGCGTTTTCTCCGATTGCGGAACCTGCTGAACCATTCCATATAATTCGGAAGTAGAAGCCTGATAAATACGGGTCTTCTTGCTTAGTCCAAGTAATCTTACGGCTTCGAGTAACCGAAGTGTCCCGATTCCGTCAGCATTGGCGGTATATTCCGGTGTTTCAAAACTAACGGCCACATGGCTCATCGCAGCCAGGTTGTAGATCTCATCCGGCTGGGTTTCCTGAACAATGCGTGTAATATTCATTGAATCTGTCATGTCACCATAATGCAACATGAAATTACGATTCTCGACATGCGGATCCTGGTAGATATGATCGATACGTTCGGTGTTAAACATCGAGGAACGGCGTTTGATACCATGTACGATATATCCTTTTTTTAAAAGATACTCACTCAGGTAAGCGCCATCCTGGCCGGTAACACCGGTGATTAAAGCGGTTTTTTGTGTCATATTATTAATTGTTTCTGTCTAAAGAGAAGGTAGTATTTTGAAAAATATTTATTGTGCGTAATCGTTGAAAACTTTGGCTCTATGACGGATCGTGTGGATAGATTTTGCAAACCGCTTTCAAATTGTGTATGCGATAAGCAGCTGGTTTTTTGGCAACTTGCCACTGGCATGATCATGCTAACTATTTGACCCTAATCCTTTAAAAATTAAGAGACTGTTTAAGTTTAAATAAAAACAAATAAAACATTGACTGTCAGTTGTCCCGCGATGCCCCTCGTTTGTAACGAGGGGATTGTGGTTTTAAGTTTACAACTTGTTTTTAAATTTCAATTGTAATATTTACCATTTCTTTACAATCACTAACCGCATCTTCTGATGACATTATGCGATATAATTGTCGTTGCAAACGACTGACATCTAACCCCTTCCCGAAAAAACGGGGCAGGCTATTGCAAACGAGGGGGATCGCAGAGTTTCTGGCTATAACGGGAAGGTAGTATTTTGAAAAATATCTATTGTATGTAATCGTTGAAAATTTTGGCTCTATGATGGATCGTGCGGGTAGATTTTGCAAACCGCTTTCAAATGGTTTATGCAATCAGCTGCTGGTTTTTGGCAACTTGCTACTTGCAGCTGGCATGATAGTGCTAACTATTTGGCCCTAATCCTCTAAAATTAAGATAATTCCTTATTTTTTCAGTAAACGAGTTTGCCAGTCGCCAGTCACTAATAGCCAGCATTAATCATTACAAAATCCAATAACCCATACTAAACGTCATAGAGCCTTTAATTTTATACACCTGCTTTTTTCTTCAGAGTTGACATCATTTCTTTTGCCGACCCGTAAGGTTTTACTTTGCCTGATTCGACCTCTTTAATTGCCGATATAGTTTCATCATTAGGTATATTTTCTTCAACGACCCTGGCATAGCGGGTTGCTTTTAAAAACTCCAGCATTTTTTTTGCTTCGGTTGAACGTGTATATAGAATTACTGTTGCCATGATCAACCTTTTTTAATATAATAGCACAAAAGAAATATAGTGAAAAATATTCTTAGAACACAGATGATACAGATTAAACAGACCTTCAGGAACACAAATTGAACGAATTACGAATAATTTTAACAGTGCCACTTGCAATTAAGCAATAAACAATAGAATCAGGTGGCCGTACAAAATACACAAAGCATGACACAAAGTCGGCGGCAGATATCGCAAAATGCAAGGTGCGTGACATATAGTAGGTGGAAGGTCACACAAAATATATGGAATGTGACACAAAGTCAGCGGAGGATCGCGCAAAATAAAGTGCAAGCAACACATATTGACCTGACGGTCGAACATCGAATATTAAATGCGACACAAAGGTATCTTGAAGTGGTAGAAAGTGAGCTTTGAGTCTGACAAAGCGGTTTTAGGTTTATGCAACCCGATATTCCTGCGATGCTTTGCGATGCCCCTCGTTTGTAACGAGGGGATTGTGGTTTTAAGTTTACAACTTGTTTTTAAATTTCCAATGTAATATTAACCATTCCTTTGATTCCTGCATAATCACCCGCAGAGCTAAATATGTAGTCTATATCATTTTGTACAATTAAGGCCCTTATAGGATTTTGGTGGATGTAGTTGATCTTTTGATCGATTAAATAATTACTTTCCAATAATATTGGATGACTTGTATCTTGCCAGACTTTATAATTTTTAATCCGGTGATCGAATTTGCCGGCATATGAAAAACGATAGAGTAACCATTCTTTACGACTTTCAGGTCCTTCCTTAATCATTTCAATTATCTTCTTGGCTGTAAATTTCTTAAAATCACGAATTATATCACTTAAACGAAAACCTTCATTTGCCTTTGCCACCAAATGTATATGGTTTGACATCAGGCACCATGCATAAATTATCAGACCTTTACTTTCAATGCAATAGTTTAGTGAATCTAATATTACCATTCGATAACAACTTCGGGTAAAGACATCCACCCAATCAGTGATCGTAAAAGTCAGAAAATAAAGAGCATTCTGGTCGGCAATAGTATAGTCTTCTGACGACATTATGTGATATTTGTTTTTATAACGATTGACAATTAACTCTGGTGTTGACAATTGTCGTTGCAAACGACTGACATCTAACCCCTCGTTGCAAACGAGGGGGATCGCAAAGAACACAAATTGAACGAATTACGAATAATTTTAACAGTTCTACTTGCAATTAAGCAATGAACAATAGAATCAGATGGCCGTACAAAATACACAAAGTCGGCGGCAGATATCGCAAAATGCAAGGTGCGTGACATATAGCAGGTGGAAAGTCACACAAAATATATGGAATGTGACACAAAGTCAGCGGAGGGTCGCGTAAAATAAAGTGCAAGCAACGTGTAAGCAACACATATTGACCTGACGGTCGAACATTGAATATTAGATGCGACACAAAGGTATCTTGAAGTGGTAGAAAGTGAGCTTTGAGTCTGACAAAGAGGTTTTAGGTTTATGCAACCCGATATTTTGCTTTATTTATAAAAGTAGTGATGAAACGTTGAAAACAAGAGGATGTCAAAAAATAGTTTTAACCACAAGATTCGCTAAGTATTCGCAAAGAACGCAAAGTTTGAATACTTTATTTTAGTCTTTTATCGGCTCTATAACGGATCGTGTGGGTAGATTTTGCAAACCGCTTTCACACGTAGATATTACTATTAAGTTGCTGAATATCTGTTGGATGAAATGTTGTTCATCGGATTAATATTCGATCCGGTGTGGAACTCGCATCCGTCAGCTGACGGATTATACATCTTAAGATCAACCATTTAAAATGCTCTTGATGGTCTTTTTCTTAAGCACAGATGACATTGATGGGAAAGATTTACACGGATAAAATTTTAATTTAAAGATCAGTGCTCATCCGTAACATCAGTGTAATCAGTGTTCTCCGTTTATTGTTGGAATTCGCATTACATTTTTTTGAACACAGATGACGCGGATCGGACAGATTTACACACAGATAAAATTTTAATTTAAAGATCGATGATCATTCGTAATGTCTGTGTAATCTGTGTTCCGATCATAGCGCTTAAAGCCAGAGCCAACTGAGCTTTTAAGAAACTATTGATTTATTTTTGACTAATCACGATATAATATCCGCCAGTTTTTTTACTGCCTTGTCGTTCAATCAGATGCTTTTTTATCAAGACTCGGATATGCTTGTCAACAGTACTAAAGGGCATTTTCAATTCCTTTGATAATAGGCTGGCATTCATCCCTTCTTGCTTTTTTATGAGCTGGTAAACAGCTGTTTGGCCAGTATTTAATTCGCCATTTAATTCGCCACTTAATTCGCCACTTAATTCGCCACTTTTCAAATTATGAGACTCCAATGGTACATTTGAAGTAAAAATATCTTCCTCCGAAAACACAATTTTATCACTGCCGGAATAAGCTTTTGAATACTTATATACATTGCGGATCCCTGTCCCCAGCTCTTCAGAACGCCCCATTTGAGTGAATAGCTGAGCTATATTCGGATTTTTAGGAAAAGATTGAAATGTGTCGGGATAAAGAAGTCCATAGAAATGAGGTTTATTGGCATTTTTAGATTCTACCTTTTCGTTGTAAATAGTAAATGTAGACGGGTAGGCGTTTGTGTATTCTCGGTGAATGAGCATATTGGCAATAATTTCACGAAATATTTTTTCGCGTAGCGATATTCGTTGATCGCCTTCCATGTAGAACTTATCGGGCAGATGTTTTGCTACAAAATTCATTAATTTGTCATACGCATCAATTAAATTGCATCGAATATTTTCACGATCGTCATAACGATCTAAATCTATTTGTCGTAAAAGAGCGTCTATCTTATAATGTGGAATTGCACTTTGTATTGTTTCTTCTTTCCCAAACATCAATAGTGCAGTCATTGTAAAGCCTTCGATGCCAGAAGATAAATCTTTTCTATAAAGACCAGCTGTTCTATAAAATTCATCGTTTGAAAGATCGTTCCAAGGGTGGTTTGCACGGTTGATTTTGATGATTTTACGAACACGTTCCACAATACCTGGAACAAAATCTGACTCGAATAAGAACGGATAAACAGTATTTTCGGAATAAAGCAAATTCTTCCGGGTATATAAATTTTTGATTTGAGCATCGGACTTAATCTCAAAATCGCCATCAGCGCTCCTATCAAATATCTTGTTATTGCAGCGATGTACCTGCGATGAAATGGGTACAAAAACATGAATCAGAATTTTTCCGTCATACTCAACAATTTTTGGTTCAATAAGAAAAGATGGGAAAAGCTTTTGCTGATTATTGCTTAAGTTGGCAATGTTTCTACAAAGATTCTCCGCAGAATTTGGATTGACACTTTCAATGGTTTTATCATCATTTATTCCCAATAAAATAGTACCCCCATTGCGATTTAGAAAAGAGCATACGGTTTCAAAGAAATTATCAGGGAGTTGATTGGTGGCTTTCTTGAACTCAACAGAAATGCCTTCTCCTTGTTCTAATAGCTGACGTATGTTAGCGTTCATTAAAATTTGATTTGAATGGCTGTGTTAATTTTAGCATTTTGAACGCGGATAGAACGGCGTTTTCTCCGATTGCGGAACCTGCTGAACCATTCCATATAATTCGGAAGTAGAAGCCTGATAAATACGTGTCTTCTTGCTCAGTCCAAGCAATCTTACTGCTTCGAGTAACCGAAGTGTCCCAATCCCGTCTGCATTGGCGGTATATTCCTGCGATGCCCCTCGTTTGTAACAGCCTGCCCCGTTTTTTCGGGGAGGGGATTGTGGTTTTAAGTTTACAACTTGTTTTTAAATTTCAATTGTAATATTTACCATTCCTTTACAATCACTAACCGCATCTTCTGATGACATTATGCGATATAATTGTCGTTGCAAACGAGGGGGATCGCAGGTTAAAGCGAATCAGAAAATAAGGTTTTTCCAGGTAGGAAAAGGTTCACGCAAAGGTACAGAGATATAAAGCGCGGAAAAAACCTTATTTACCTTTTCCCCGACCTTATATTCGCTTATTTTATAAAGATTAATCCGGCTGAACACCAAAGGAAAATTGGTTTTTTAATAAGCGAGTCGGCCAGTCACTAATAGTCAGCAGCAATCATTACAAAATTCAATTATCCATGTCAAACGTCAGAGAGCCTTATTTTTAAACTTTGCTTAATAAACACGATTTTATAATTTTAACCATCACTTAACCGGCATTCTTAAAGGAGTCTTTTCCAAATAAGGTCATGAAAATGATTTTGAGATCCCAGCTGAATGTCCAGTTCTCGATATAGTCTGTATCATATTCAACTCTTTTTTCCATTTTCCACAATTCATCCGTTTCTCCGCGGTATCCGTTGACCTGTGCCCAACCGGTTACTCCTGGTTTTACAAACTGTCGAACCAGGTAATGTTTTATGAGGGTTGAATAATATTCGGTATGCTTTAACATATGGGGACGAGGGCCAACTACTGACATTTGGCCCACAAAGACATTAAAAAACTGGGGGAGCTCATCCAAATTATATTTCCTTAGAAATTGGCCAATACGTGTAATTCGTGCGTCATTTGCTGTGGCCTGCATTATATCCGAAACACCATTTTGGTTCATGCTTCGGAACTTTAGGCACACGAAAGTCCGGTTATTCAAACCTGTTCTTTTTTGCAAAAAGAATACAGGCCCTTTTGATGATAATTTAATGATGATTGCTATAATCGGGAACAACCAGGAGAATACGAAAAGAATTAAGCACAGCGAAAAAAACAGATCGAATGATCTTTTTTTTATTCTGGATCCCAGGTCATCGAGCGGAATCTCGTGCGGATTGATTAATGCGATCCCGGCAACTGTTTCGGCATTGTGTCCGGCTTTGTATTGGCGGTTATTCTCGGGAACAAGACGGAGTCTTACACCATATTTATCACACCTTGAAGCAATCGATTGGTTGAATGCCTGATTTGCCGCATTCTGTATCGAAAAAACCATTTGGATTCTATGTTCGCTAATAAGTTGCCCGAGGTTGAATGTTAAGCCAAGTACATTTTGTTGATCCGGCATATTCTCATGAACAACAAACCCCAGGAATTTATATCCCAACATAGGATTATTATTGATGACCTTTTGTAATAAAGTTGCCGTTTCGCAATTTGCAATGATTACCGCACGGGTGATGTTAAACCCCTTTTCCCTTTTGTATTTTAGATATTTGTAAATAAAGTAATAAATAATAATTGTTCCGAGATAAAATAATATAGTGTGCTCCAGGAAAAAGTGGCGGGAGTAAAATTTAGGGAGCAATAGAAATGCGGAGACTGAGGCTATTAAAATATAAATCAGTATTCGCTTTGTTATCCGATATATCCGGTTTCGAAAGCCATCGCGCAGATAAATATTTCGTTTACTAAATACTATATAGGCGAAAATCCAGGAAGTATTTAAATGAATAAAGTAAATAATTAACTGTTGCGGTTCAGTAAAATATACATCCAACCTTATCCAATTCAAAAATAGAAGACAAGTGTTTAATAAAAACAGATCAATTAGTAAATAAATCGTAAGCAATTCTTTTTCAAGTAATTTCATAGAGAAGACTGGCCGGGGTGAGACATTAAATACTGCTATTGCTTTTTAAATCAAATTTTCGAATTATTACCATATTTTTCTTTAAGAATTGACCAAATAAATTTTGTATTTCCAATCAGGTATCTACGCCACATTCTTCGCGGTTCTTTGATCAGGCGATATAACCATTCCAGACTCAGGTTAATTATCCATCGTGGTGCACGGTTAATGGTTCCGGCATAGAAATCGAAAACAGCGCCGATACAACATATATGACCTGCCTCAAGCTGTTCGAAATGAGTATAAGCCCACTTTTCTTGTTTGGGTGCTGTCATTCCTATAAACAGAACGTCTGGGTGAAATGCATTAATTGCCTCAATCATTACTGTGTTTTCTTCTGTTGTAAACACAGGTTTGTAAGGTGGTGAATAGGATTGAACCAGTATGTCAGGGTATTCTTGTGCGGTTCTTTTTTTTATTTTGGCAAGTGTTGATTCTGTGCTTCCTAAAAAAAAACATTTACCTGCTATCGTTTGCAGCCGTTCCATCTCATAAAAAAATAAATCTGCCCCAGCAATCTTTGAAACCTTTTGACCTGTTAACCAATGCATAGCCCATACGACACTTATCCCATCGGGAATCAAAACATCACTGTGCAATAATGCCTCCTTGTAAAGTACGTCTGTTTTGGTAATATTATAACAGTGAGCATTAAGGGTGGTGATTAAGGTTTTGCCAAAGACTAGTGAGGTTAATGGCTGGTTATAAAGCTTAAATTTTGATAAATGAACCATTTAAATAATAAGGAATTTTACAGTAACCAATAATATTTATGATAGCATAGTTTATAACTGTCCGAATAATTTGGAATCCATTAGGTTTCCTTATAAATAATGATTGATATTTAGTCGTTTAAGTAATTGGACAGATATAATGTCGCATATTTCAATTGAAGATCAAAGAAAAATATTGGCTGTTATGCTGCATTAAAAAAAAACAATACCACTGATTACACCGATTAACAAACTCACAAAGTGAGTTTGTTAATCGGTGTTTATCTGTGTAATCTGAGGTATAAATAATTTAAGTCCGATAAGGTAGCGTATCAGATGATATGTTCAAAATACGACATTTTTTAGTTCTCATTACTTATCTGTTTAAATTATAAAAAAAATTCACGGTAATTCAATATTGTTGATAATTGAGGTTCCCTACTTATATCCCGAAAGAAAAAAATTCTCGATAACTACAAATATTCCAAAGAGCTTTTGATCAAATATCATTAAATCAGCATCTTTAGATGATTTACTAAACTAAATTGAATTATAAATTGTCGCTTTCCTACTTCCGATGGAATATCTTATCAAAAACATTACCGTATTAACAGTTCTATCTCTTCTAATTTTTTGCTGGTTAGTCCTAATTTTGAATTATTTATGCATCTTATTACCTCTTTATCATTCAATAGATTGAGAATTGTTGCACTCATATTTTTTGCATTGATATTTTTTACAATTGTTCCCGAGAGGGCTTTTTTGTCGGTCCGGGGTAGTTTCACATTATCGGCCGACATGCTGAATAAACAATTATTCTGAAAAGAGGTAATTCCTGTCGGATTTGCGGACTTCCGATTCTTGGGTTCTAATTTTAGCGTATCTATTTGCTTATCAAATACGGAGGGTCCATTAAACTGAATTTTGGGTGCCACAAATATATTGCCATCCAACAATACCGCTGACGAGCCACCAGAATTGATTGTCTGTGTCTGTTTATCGACAAAAATGTTGTTGCTATAAATAATACTATTTGCGATATTAATATGGATAGGTACTCCAGTGTTCACAACAATATTGTTTTGTGCAGAACAATCGTTGCTAAGTTCGTCAAAATATATGCCTGTTGTAAAACGGTTATCATTATTACCAACGATATAATTATGCAACACAGAAGTATGATGGCTATTTCCGTAAATGGCGCCACCATCTAGCAAATCAGTCATCGCATGTTTGATGATGCAATCCCGTATCACTCCCGAATCAATCGCCAAACAAATGCCCGAATAAGGCGTATTGCTAATTGTACAATTAGTAATCAACACTTTTTGTGCACTGCCCTGAATGCCAGTGGCGCCTTTGAAGATTTTCCCCATGCTATCGATTACGCAATTTGTTATAGTGATATTTTTTCCGTTGATATAAATTCCACCCCCACCACAATTACGAATATGCAATCCTGTCACATTAATATTATTACCTTGTAAACGGATGGCGGAACCATTGGTTTGTAATATTGATAGTTCCTCCAGAGAAATATTCCGAAGCTGACTGCCCTCAATTGCAGGATCAATTCCGGAGCACGCAAAATTCTCATTTTGAAGTTTATTAGCGGCAGCACATAGTGAAAAACCTTTCAACCGAACTTTCTCAGCCCCTTTTTCGAAAGTTATAATATTCCTTTGAGTTGGAACTATAATTTCTTGAACAGTCTCCCCCGGAAGCTCTCGATAAAATATTTTATTTAATAATTTATCCCAATACCATTGTCCTCCTTGTGTTAGCCCTTCGCGGGTATTCCAGACAACATACTCTTTATGACCGAGAGAGCCGGGAGGAGCTATAAGGGGATAATTCAATTTGATAACTTGTGCTATTGTATCCACGGCATCTACTCCGGCATAAGATTCACTCCATTGGTTAAGTAAAGATATTTCGGCATTTTTCACATCCTTCTTCCACTGAGCAATATCTGCAGGCATGTATTTTAGTTGCGATAATTCTTCTGTGGTTGGCTTCCGCTCTAAACCACCTCCGGAAGCGAGTGGCACCATTTTGACTTTAAATTCATTCAAACAACGATAACTACCACTTCTGGGCAATCTGGACCGTTGGCGCCAACTACCATTCACCAATATCATTTGAAAATCAGTTGCCCCTTTTTTTTGCAATAAAGAAATAATTAATAATCCATCTTTCTTTTCAAACGAAGTAAACGGCATTCCACCATACAACACAGCTTGCTCTTTCTTATAACCGCTTATTAATAAATTGCTATCCGCTTTCGTTATTTTCAGGTTTACATTGTAATAAGTCCCTTTTCTCAAATAAATTGTGTGAATATGCTGTTTACGAGATATCACAAGAGCCGAATCAATTGTTTGTAAAGGATTAAGTAAAGAACCCGATAAATGATCGTTTCCATTAGGAGATACATACAACGCATTTTGCGCAATTACATCTGAACAAATCAGAATAAATAAAAATATTGCCAAATTAAGTTTACGCATGATAGAAAATTTTAATTGTTTAAAATAGAACTATAACACAGGATATAGTATAACCTGAAAAAAGGTAAACTTGGCTATTTTAGAGATAAAAGATCTAAATATATTTGATCCAACTGCGAACAAATCACTGCCGGATCAAATACATCTTTGGCTAGTTTTACTGACTCTTCCATAATACATTGCCTAAGCGATTCGTTCACGATCATAAACCTTAATGCATTTGCCAAACCTTCAATATCCCCCGGATCAAAGACTAATGCATTTTCTTTATCTTTCAATACATCGGGCAAACCTCCTACCGGAGTTGTAACAATCGGTAAACCATATGCCCAAGCATCCAATACTGCCATGGGAAAACCTTCGGCATAACTGGGCAAGCAAAATATACTTGCTTCTTGAAAAGTTTTTGACTTTGCTTCTCCATCTATCCAACCTAAAAAGACCGTTTGACTGTCTATTTTGAGTTCTTTTGCCAAACGTTTTCCATTTTCAATCTCTCCATTACCTGCAAACACTATTTCCCATTCGGGGAAATTAATAGCAATGCGAGCAAATGCTTTGATTAAATCGGAATATCCTTTACGATTATTAATGGTGCCGGCATACAAAATATGTTTTTGCTTTTCGTATCGATGAGAATAATCGGGAGTAACGCAAGGGTTATACAGAACCTGTACCTTGCTTTTAAGCTCAAAGGCTTGTTGAATCTCTTTTTTCCAATACTCTGACAATACTAAAACCACATCTGCTTTTAAAAACAAGTATTGATACACATGCTTGTATTTACTGTTTATAGTTGTATCTGGCGAAAAAGCATGAAAATGAACAATTAATTTTTTGCTAAAAAATTTTGCAAAGCACAGAAAAGGAACTTTACGAATGGCCGAAGGCGGCTCACTCATATGGATATGCACCAAATCATATCGAGGAAGAAGAAACAAAAAACATATGAATGATTTGAAAAAATACAACAATTTATATCCTGTTCCTTTGTCTATGTGCGTTTCTATCCATTTGCATTGGTATTTATTCCATTGGTCACCCATCTCATGCCCCTTTACTACAGAGGTTATTCCTCCTCTGGTTTTGCGGGAAGTAGCAACGATTAAGACTTTAGGATTTCTTTCGCTCATATTTTTCTCTAAATGTTATTAATTCATTCATTGCATATCTTTTCCCTGGTGGGTACAACTTTTCTTCATGCTCAAGTATCTGCGCTACATTAAAACGAAATTTTATAATTTTTGCAGGAATTCCACCAATAATTGAATATGGAGGGCATGATTTATTTACAACTGCACCTGCTGCAACAACACTACCACGGCCAATGGTTACACCCATCAATATTGTTACATTAGCACCAACCCAAATATCATCTTCAATAATTATCTCTTTATCATTTTCCGGTAATTTTTCATGTGAATCTACAATATTTTTTCCCACTACGTCTATTCTGTGGTTGCCTGTAATTATTGTAGGTGATGGTCCGAAGACAACTTTGTTCCCAATAGTTAATGGAGCTTTGGTGCAAAAGATATGTGCATAGCGGGGAATACTAACATCATTCCCAATACTTAAATTTTCGAGGCCAAAATAGACAGAAGTACTGGGTTTTATTCTTACCTTATTACCACATGCACACATTTTACGTTTATAAAACGCAAACATAAAATGATCAACGCAGAATTCCCACAAATTGAATATTCTCATATAACTATTAGTATTTTCTCAAAACATCATAATACACTATGCGCTTCAATTTTCTTAAGAACAAACGAATACTGCTCACCTCATTCAAACTGCAGTACCTATCATAGACATCTTTCATCTCTGAATAAAAGATGTTCAAATCATCGTTATCCAATGCTTTTTTGAACGATAGATGGCTTTGCTCTGATATTTTCTCCCGCAGATCATAAATGTATTTTCTTCTTTCGTCTACTTCAATATCACCTGGTAAAACTCTTTTAGGCGGAAACCACTCATTGTTGTTTTGTCGTTTCTGCAAACGATATGATAAACCTTGTCTCCGATGTCTGAATCCACCTGCTTGCGTTTTAAAAGCATCTTCAGCAGAGAGCCGGGTTAATTCGAGATCATTATTTGTCAGCCCTTGTGTCAACATTTCACCCAAGGTTGGATTTCGTACGATGATCAATGAAGTGCCTTTAGGGTCATATGTAAACTGATTGAGCCAGGCATCACCTACAGATATATCAGCAAGTTCAGCTACTACATCATCACAATAATCACAGGCTTTTGGTTTAAAAAAACCGGCTCCATAATCTGTACCGTAAATTTTATTGACATCTTTGAATCGTTCCTTCCGATCAGCATTAGACCAAACTTGGTAAATCTTTTGATCGGCAGGTCTGTTTGGGTATTTTCTTCTGAAATCAATTTTTATTAGATTATTCGGATGTACTCCCAGTTGCCAACCGATCATTTTCGATTGATTAGCACTTTTCATACCACCACAGATGATTCCTAAAGTAAATGCAAGCCTTTTTTTTATCTCAATATCATGTTCTGAAAGTAATCTCAACGCTTTAATAAAACATGGAACACCCGTGATTGCAAATTTGCCTTTGTGCTGCTTAATATATTTTACAATCTCAAACAAGGAAACCGGATAATATGACGATTTAGAGCCATTGATTACCTCTTCTGCTTCATTATAAACTTTATATATAAAAAGTGGTTGGCTGACATCACGTGAATCATTTTGTGAAAGCTGAATCAGATAATCGATTTTCTTTTCCTGTAGTAATTTTGTAGCCAACCATTTGATGACACCACCAGAACTTCCTTTTTTCCTGTATTCACCTGTTTTTACATAGCCGGCATAACAAGTTTCATACCTACCTATATGATTATCAGTATTTTTATTGAACGGCAAGTATATTTTGCTCAAATGATCTTCATTTTGAGACTTATCCGAAAACGGACAAACTTCCAGCACTTTTACATCACTTGTTTTTAATGTCGCTTCGCTTATTGGTTCTGCTACAACATTACCATAGGAATTGTATATTATTTTGAATGGACTATTATCCATACCGGCACAAATACCACAACCAATACAATAGTCATTCTTTATTACCGTTTCGTATAAATATTCTGCCTCCGTCATTGCGCTTACATTAAATTTCAATTTTCAATAGCATTTATCAAATAATCATAGGATGCTTTTCTCAAACGCTCCAATTGTAAGTTTGCTTGTTGGTAATCCACTTCTCTTTTAATAAATTGCAAGTCGTCAATTGACTTTACAGTTCTATCTTCTAACCCTACACTATTTAAAAGCATATCTATCCGTTGTGGTGATTGGGGGTTGTATATATTGATGAAATTCTTTCCCAGATTAATGGAGAATGCAACTCCATGAAACGAACTGGTTACAATATATTCAGCGTTATTAAAAAGCCAAACAAATTCAGCCGGTCCACAATGTGGTATATTGATATCTATGTTTTTATCTTTTGTTAGTCTTACAGACATAAAAACAACTTTCCATCCGTTTTCATCAGCTATTTTACGTGCATATTCCGAATCTACATCAATATGATTTCCCACATTATAAACAAGGACATATTTATCTTTAATCGCAACAGGACTCGCAACTTGCAACCATTCCATCTTTGTCATTAAAAGAGTTGGATCTAACACTACTTCCACTTTAATATTTAATATGTCTTCCAATTGCTTTTGCCCGAAAACTTCACGGGTAGCAACGTGACTATATTCAGACAACCATTTTTTTACAAGCAGCTTTTCACCTTCGTTGTATACATAATTACCTACTGACGAAGCATATGAGATTTTCTTGTGCTTCTCTTTCGGAGCAAAAGCTCCGAAAAAAACAGGATTTAAGGTATTCATACCCCCAACAGTAGGATTCCAAATTTGATCACTTCCAGAGACTATTACATCATATTGTTCATTAAAATTAGCCATTAAGTCCTCCACGCTTTTGTAACTCTTCATAGAAATCTCATGCTTTAAAAATTTCCGGTACCTAAGCGCTTTCTTTATATTCACAAAATGATAAATCATCATTTTGTGAAATGAAAATTGAGGCAAATTTGTTGGCTTTTTTCGGTAGTCGATTATTTTCGAGTCATATTTCCCGGAAAGCACCTTATTCAAGGCAAAAGCTTGCAGAGCTGCTCCATAATGCAAATCACTATGTATTGTTATAATTCCAATTTTGATCATATATTATTCTGACTCTCTATCATCCCTTTAAATAAATAAATCCATTTTTTCATAACAATATCAGTTGAATAGCGTTTTATATTTTGATAAGCATGATTACCCATCCCAATTCTTAAGTTTTCGTTTTTCATTAGCCCAACTAAACTACTTACTAATTTTTTCCTATCATTCTCGGCAATCAAGATACCGTCAATATTATCGGATATGATATCCTTCGGGCCACATTTGAAGGTATAAGATACGCATGGCAATCCAACACACATTGCTTCCAGCATAGTCATAGGCATACCTTCATATCTTGACGTCATAATAAAAACCGATGCTTCTTTATATTTTTCTAAAATATTTTGTGTCGGAGGATATATTGTTACAAACTTATCCAAGCCCAATTGAATAATCTGCTTGTTCAACTGCTCTTTATCCATACCCTCACCATATATACATAATTTCCATTCGGGGCATTGCATTACCACATCTTGCCAAATATCAATGAGTCGATCAAATCCTTTTTGGGCATCCAATCGGCCTACCGCAATTACCTGTTTATTTAAGAGATCTGATTGAGTTGCTTTCTCAAACGGTAATATATTTGGGATAGCAAGTACATTGTTGACTTTTGTTTTCCAGTAATTTTTATCTTCTTCAGTCAGGACAACAAATTGATCGTATCGGTGTACTATAAAATTTTCTTCAACAAAATTTCTGTAATAATAGGCTAACTTAGCCAAAAATGAAGAATGAAACGAATTGGCATATTTAATTTTATGACCTTTAAAAAAATGAAATTCAAGAACTTTCTTACTTCCATCCTTAATATGAGGCAAGAAATCTGCTTCATGAGTAAAAGTAGAAATAACAATATCAGCTTTAATATGCAAAAGCAAACTTGTCAGTTTGCTTTTATGTAATTGCCTTTTATTGTGCCTTTCTATTATTCGTTGAGCAAAAGGCAATGTCAAGGTTTCGTCGTAATTAATTTCTAAATCAATAAATTTTATTCTCTCAGAAAATGAATAGTAATTTTTCTTACCTTGTTGTCCGGTAGTAACGATATACAGATCATAATCCATCATATCAGCTAAATAATTCGCCTTAATGGATACTATCCGTTCGATTCCACCGGGTTTATATGTATCTGGAAGACAGTAAACTATTTTCATTTCTTATTTATAAATCACAAAAAAACTGATGAATCCGTCTTCCATTTACTTTAAAATCAAAATTTTCTTCTCCTAATTTTCTTCCAGCAATGCCAACCTCATTTGCAAGTTCCGGGTTATTAAGCACTTTTTTCATTTGATTGAAAATTGTATTAACATCAAAATTTGATCCTATAAAAGCAGTCTTTTCATCTTTAAAATATTCATTGATTTCCCCAACAGCACAAGTTATTATTGGTCTAGTGGCTGAAAGATATTCTGCTATTTTTTGAGAAAATCGAGCTTTATCTTGAGTTATATTTTCAAGTGGGACTAAAAGAGCTAATGCGTTTTGATAATATCTAAACAATTCATTATATGGCAATTGATTAAATATAGAAACACTATCTGATAAATTCAATATCCGAATCTCTTGTTCAATCTTATCGATTAGAAATTCTGAACCTGAAATTATTAATACTAGTTTGATATCGTTTTTACAAGCTTTTAATTCTTTAAAAGCTTGTAAAATGAGATTTATAGGTTTTTTATAGTCAACACTTCCACAGTATAAAAAATAGTTGCTTTTTCTCGTTACATGCACAGAAGAATTTTGTTTAATGTCATAATCAGCGAGAACAGGAACTTTTAGAACTCTTTTGCTGAAGTGAGACACTTGATTTTCAAGATAGGTACTTATAGGCAAGATCCCATCAACAAAATAGCCAAAAGTATAATTATAAAGAAATGAGTCAAATTTTTTAATTCCCTTGATATCTTTAATGCCAATGGCCCATTCCGTTAAGGTTATTGTGATTTTATATCCATTTAATCTTGCAATCAATACAATTAAGAGGAAAAATATGTAATAGGGCCCGCCCATCACAATTACATTTTTAAATTCAAGCTTTTTTTCTCTTTTTAAAATCTGATATAGCCCAACAAGATTAATACATCGGGAAAGTATTTTGCTATTAAATATTCTTTTAAACGAGAAATATCTAATTCTGCCTTTAATATCATTTATAGCTCCATGTTTTCCAACTTCTCCGGCAGTACTATTTATAATACAAATACAATCTCCATTTAGCAATAATCCCTTGGCCAATAATTCTACTTTTGAATTATTGGCAGTAAATTTTACTGGCCAACTTTGTGTCGTTTCTAAGAAAATTACATTATTTATCATGAATAAGTTCCTTTAAAACCTTACATGGATTTCCTGCTGCTACAACATTCGCAGGAATATTTTTTGTTACTACACTGTTTGCACCAATTACGGTATTTTTACCTATTGTTACACCTTTCAATACTACAGAATTTACACCCAACCATACATTGTCTTCAATAACTACATTTGCGGGTATTCCACTTCTAGGATCATCCCAATGCCAATCTGAATCTGTAATTAGAGTATTTGCTCCACATCTTACATTATCACCAATTTTTATATGTTTATATGCACCAATAACAGTACCACTAAAGCCGCAGTTATTACCAATTGTAATAATCGCCATTTCACTAAGTGTTGAAATAGAACATGGTCGATTAATACCTATTAAATTAGAGTTGATTCTCGACCGAAATTGACAATAGTTGCCAATCGAAATATTGCTTTTTGGGTAACGTTTGAAGTATGTATTTCCATCAAAGCTCACACCCTTACCCAAGGGAATACCCCACCATTTTGCTTTTAAAAGATTATGTTTCCCAATTAAAAACATTATTTTTCTAATCAATTCATCTAAAGTATGTGATGCATTTCTATACTTCATAAATTACATTTTTTCAACTACTTCCTCTCTAATTGCATCTAAAAATCCACACCCATATGTTAGATCTGGTTCGACATAATTACCCTCTGCCCATTCATTCCAAGAACGCAAAAAGATAATTCGCTCTTCTCTTTTTTTATCACCGACTGAAGCAATTGCATTCCTTAGCATTTTCTTGAATAATGATGGAGTACATCCCTCGAAGATAAGCCCCTTGCGTCCCGACCGTGGTGTGTGATCAAAATTTGATACAACAGTTGGATAAACATTTTCCTTTTTGTCTAGGCTAGTATTTCCCAAATGGTTGACAATATCAGAATATTCATACTTATTCAATGGAGTAAACTTAAATTTATCCCTAAGCTTTCCAAGTACTTTATTAATTAAACGCCCTCTGATTTTATCGGATGCATCAAAAATACCAACACGACATACTGCATTTACTCCTAATTGCTGTATTTTATTCACATCTTTATCCCAAAATGATTGACCCACAAAATGAATACCATCTAATCCATTCTCTATGGCTAGCTTATTCCATAATTTTATAAATTGAGAAATTTCAGGAAAATCAAGCGGTGAGTAAATTAAGAAAATAGGTTTGTTATTAAAACGAATATATCGTTTGTCTTTAAATGCAGGCAAAACATAGTTAAAATGGTCAATAAAATCTTGTTCGCCATCATACCGCTGCTCAATTAAAACTTTTTTTACAGAATATTGATCTTTAGAATCCCATGTTTTATTTGCCCAGCTATGATTCGCCCATCCCAGGCAAAAAGGGAAATCTGGTTTACCACTGTAAAGTACTTCTTGAAATGGTCTTTCTAATAATCGTCTTCCACCGCCAAACCAATAATGCCAATACATAAATCCTTCAATGCCTGCATTATGAGCCATTTCCGCTTGTGCCTCTCTAACCTCTGGTAATCTTAAATCATAATATCCTAAGTCAGCTGGGACTTTGGGTTGGTAATGACCTTTGTAAAGTGGTTTTGCCTTGCCAACATTTGTCCATTCAGTAAATCCTTTACCCCACCATTCGTCATTTTCAGGAATTGGATGAAACTGAGGTAAATAGAATGCTAATATTCGTGCTCTTTTATTCATAATTATTTATCTAAACAATGGAAAAAAATACAATGTCGTAATTATTGCTGAAATTATGCAGCACCCAAGACAAGCGTTAGAAGAAATTCGGAAAAAAAAGTTAGGTATCAAAACTCAGACATTGATTTTTGATGCTAAGTCACAAAATCTCGATCAAGATCAATTTCAGTGAATTACCAGGTTAAAAATAAATTAATCAATATATCATTTCCCTTCCATTCTTCGATTTTTGATTTTTGAATAGTACAATTTTCAAGTATCACAACTATTTCTTAACTTATTGGGCAACAAACCATATTACGAATTTAAAGAACTATCAGAATTGAAAGTTGTTTTTTCGCATTTAAATGAACAAATTATTTTTTCTTCTCTATAAACTAACTACATTCGGAAACTTGCCTTTTGATGCAGGTAACCATTCCTAATTATCCTTTGTTTACCACTTATTTGACAGATTATATATCAATGTCGTTTACTTAGTATTTATCATAATCGTTTGTAGTTCATTGAATAAAGCTGCTTTGGTTTTTTCTGTCTGGGGTTACTTCTCCCAGGTCGTATGATTTCTCTTGTTTTCGCTACGATATTGTCGAATGCGTGGAGCGCCTTTCCAAATTGCTTTCTCAAAAATACGGTAATTAAAATATCCTGAGTCATCGACAACGCATTGGTACGATTGATCTTTTGGTCGAATTTCCGGTTCTGATCTGCCTTGTATTCTGCTACTACCTTGTCTTCAATCGGATGAGCATAGGCTGCACATAGTGTCATCAGTAATATCTTGGCATGAAAATCCTGTCTCACTGCCAAGGCAGTTTTGCCCGAGAAATTTTCAAGTTCTATTCTGCATTTTAGTAATTTGTAGGCCTCTTCCTCCGACCATCTGTAGTGGTAAAGTTTATCTATTTCGTGATGTAAGTACTTTTCTGAATCGAGAAGAGATGTGCATAAAATCTCCTTTTCTCCATTAGGAAGTTCCACCTTTACTAACCGGCAAGTTATGGTAGCATCTTGCATGTCTGGAAAATCTGATAGCTTTCCCCGATCTTTCTTCGGCAAAGCAAAAGTGACAATCCGCTCTTTTTCATCACTTTCAGTGAAATCTTTAACTTTTAGCCACCAATTATCTTTTAGTCGTACACAAAATTCAATTCCCTTCGCTTTTAATAAAAATAATAACCAAAAGCATGGATAACCACGATCGAGTAACAGCAAGTCGCCAGATTTTATCTTGTCAAGGTGTTGCATAAGCAAATCCCGTTCGCTAGAGGCATATGGAGCTAACTGGGAATCGAGGGTGATTTGATTTAATACATCGTAAAGCATAGATGCCATCGCCAGTGAACGTGGACTATCTGCTTTTGGTCCAAATTGTTGTTGGCCAAATTCCTTGATGACACTAGGATGGTTTGGTAAAACTAAACGTGATCCATCAACTGCAAGAACACGCATATCGTGCCAGGTGTAATACTCAGCCTCATTATAAAAAGTAGTGGCAGCCACTTCGTTTAACCGCTGAAAAGCCCATGGATTCAACTTAGCTCTGGCTCGGCTAAAAGCACCTTTAGTAACTTCCCTAATATTAAAGTCACTTCTGGAAACCGTCTTGAAAAATCTATCCAGCTCTCGTTGTATGGAACTTTTAAAGTTAATGATAATTCCTATTAAATTACTAAAGGTCAGCTTTCTATCCCTTGAAAATACCTCTTGAGGGCCGTTTTTCGAACGGCTTCTAAACTCATCATTTTCAAGTTCATACGCTATTTTTTTAGATAGATTTTCTCGATAATCTGTTTCTTGGTTTATACTTGGGTTACCCCCTAAATACCTCTACAAGATAATCAAAGAATCTTGAACTGCAAACTTTTCAAAGAACTATTTTTTGTTAAATCTTATTTAAATCAAGCTGTTAAGAAGTTTCCTTAAGTAAACGACATTGGATTATATATTATATATAAATACAAACAGGTTTTCAATACCAAAGCAAAGATATATGAATCCGCTCTCTTTCAATTATTTGCTGTTTGAATTCAAAATCAGCTTTGTAATACTTGCATTTTAACGGCAATCCGACTCGTTTCAACTACTATTCATATCTTTGCTATGAAGCTCCAGAAGTTTTGATTTCATCCCAATAGTCTTTTAACGGGTTCTGAAACCTCTCCCGGGCAATATCGGAGGAGAATATTTGATGAAAGCTCGACAACAGGGACCATGTTCGACAAATGCTAGTTTCAATTTGCACCTGACTAATAAGAATTGTATAGTTTTCAAGATAAGTAGAAAGAAAAAGAAGAAAGGGATGGCTTCATCAGAGTTATATTAGTAATTTGAATTACGTCAAAAGACTTGTTAGGAGTTCAAATGAAAAATACAAAAAACCGTGCAAAGGAGTAAATTACACCCATTCGTTGGAATAGATCAAGTTGATGAATTTTATATTGGAAGAGAGGAAGAAGGCATACTCTATCGAAGTAAAGGAGAAAAAAAAACTCTTCCTTATCGTTAGTAAATTGTGAAAGGCAATATTGGACGTGCTTATGCTCATTGTATCAATAATGCCTCCTCTGCTTAGTTCAGACCTTTTTTGAAATATAAATCAGCAAGGAAGTAAAAATCGGTCTTGATAAATTGAAAGGATATATTCCACAGAAAAAGACTCAACCGAATCTGGAACACCTCAAATATGAAAACGAAACCAGTTTTCAGGATATCCACATTATAATTCTGAAAGGTTGACCTAGAGGGATTCATCCTCATTGCAATACATATATCATTCAAAGATACCTTGAAAAATACTATTTCCGATACAATAGGAGGGTGAAAAAGAACACAATATTACACTGCCGTCCGAAAGTTTTGAAAAAAGTAATTTTTAAAAACGTATTGGACACCTAATCAGCTATATGAACTGAATAAATCTGTCTGAACAGGTAATTTATCTACATCGAATAACGTTTTTCCGGGCGGCATTACAACTTTTTTAACTATTCCGTTTAAGCCGCAAACGAATTCAAAGCTAAGGTAGTGGAGTAAACAAATGC
>JAATGF010000017.1 GCA_015654795.1 Bacteroidales bacterium | reverse complement strand
GCTCTATGTTTGGTTCTTGTTTGGTCCATATCGCGTTTATCAAAGATTCTTTAATGACTCGCCTCATCGCCTTTTCGCCCTTGCGCCCCATCATCCCATTTTCCTGCTCTATGTTTGGTTCATATCGAGTCCGGTATCAGGTCCTATACCAGCATCGCATCCACAAACAAAAATTTTTAATGACTAATGACCTTTTCAATGACTTCTTCAATGACAGTGAAGCCAATGACCCCCTTTCAATGACCTTTTCAATGACAGCGAAGCCAACAACCTTTTCAATGACCTTTTTAATGACCTTAATAACCCTTTTATTTCTCATTTTAATTGCTTAACTTTACAAGGAATACAGAAATAAATTCAGCGAAGTCATTATTCTACTGAAAAATAATTTCAAAAGTTGTCCGTATCCTAACACGCACACTTCGATTTCAAACCTAAATATTATCATATTATGAATCTATTCGTAACGAGGTTAAATCCCTCCACAACCACCAAAGACTTGCAAAAACTCTTTTCGCATTACGGGTTGGTCACTACCGTTAAAGTAATCTTCGATCATGCGACAGGTCAGTCGAAATGCTACGGTTTTGTTGAAATGCCCAACAATCACGAAGCGCATGAGGCACTAAAAGAACTGGACAATTCTTCTTTCAGGGAAAATATTATTTCAGTTAAAGAATCGGCAGTGTCTGATGTCCGGAATCCCGAAAGTCAATCAAGAGATTGGGACAGAAAGAGTTTTGCAAACACTCCGGTTAATAACGACAACCATCAGACTAAACGTCATTCATCATTAACAAAAAAACCGATGCGGGATGATAGCGCTCTCCGAAATTTCGGATACCGTGGAAGTGATTACAGATCGTTTAGGTAATATTGATTTTTGCCTTTTTTTTACTAAACTTGCAATATGGAATATGAACTTTAAAAACATATTTCACATTCTCTCATTCACTAAAATTACAAATTCGTGAATATCTGCAACATCAAAATGGCCGGACATTGGATTTTTGCTTTTTTCAGACAATTATTTCCAATTCTTCCTGTTATCATAGTATGCGGTGCATGTGAAGAGGTGATTGATGTGAATCTTAAAAATATAAGCCCCAAAGTGGTCATAGAGAGCTTCATCACGAATGTTGATGATCCGTTTATTGTGAAAATTACAAAAAGCCAGGACTTCTTCAACCAAAGTAATTTTTCAACAGTCAGAAACGCTACGGTGCAACTGGAATATCTTTCTGTGAAAGAAAACCTTATCGAAAAAGGCGGCGGCTATTACATCTCTTCGAGGACAATAGGGATACCGGGAAGAACCTATACGCTTAAAATTACAGCAGACGACGAAACTTTTGGCGCAACAGTTGAACTGCCCAATCCTGTTCCCATCGACACAGTCTACTTTCAGCCCGGACTATTCCACAGCGATAGTCTGAACATTTTTGTCGGATTCCGCGATCCGGCCTTAACAGAAAATTATTATCGCATCAGGCTATACCGCAACCGTCGTTATGCAGTCAATGATTACTTCCTGATGACAGATGCCCTTTTGAATGGAGAAAAGATAGTAGCTCCAATTTATTACCGTTATTTTGCTCCCGGCGATACCGTTGTTGTGGAACTATTAAATCTGGAAAAGTGCACATGGAAATACTTCAAAGGACTGAGCGAGGCAATTCTGCAAGGTGTCAATTCGCAGGCTCCGGGCAATCCTCCTACTAACCTCACTGGTGGTGCTTTAGGAATTTTTGGTGCTTGGGGTTCGTCTTCCTATCGGATTACTGTTCCCAAATTGGCAGGAAAAAAATAGTTTGTATACTGACTTTTTACGGATCATGCTTAATGACAGATAACCTTATCCATAAAATTGCCTTATCTCTGATTCCCGGAATCGGAAGTATCACTGCAAAATCATTGATTGCATATACAGGCTCTGCCGAACAGGTATTTCAGGAAAAGGAGAATGCTTTGCGGCAGATTCCCGGAGTAGGAAGCATTCTGGCAAAAAATATTATCAATTCGGAAGTGATGTCAAGGGCTGCGCGCGAAGTGGAGTTTCTGCAGAAAAACAATGTCAGTGCCCTGTTTTATCTCGATGAAGATTATCCGCAACGATTACTCGGATGTTCTGACGCACCGATCATTTTGTATGTCAAGGGAAATCCGTTTCTGAACTGTCCCAAAGTAATCAGTATTGTTGGAACGCGGCATGCTACCGAGTACGGCAGACAAATAGTTGATCAGTTCGTTTCTGTTCTGGCGGATAGGGGATATAAAATCATCATTGTAAGTGGCTTAGCATACGGTATTGATATCCAATCGCATAAATCCGCACTACGAACAGGGATACCAACTGTAGCAGTAATGGGACATGGACTCGAAACAGTTTATCCCTCACTTCATACCGCCGTTGCGAAGGAAATGATCGAAAGTCAGGGTGGACTGGTTTCTGACTTTCTAAGTAATTCGCCTATCGACAGGACAAATTTCCTGCGTAGGAACCGCATTATTGCCGGATTATCGGATGCGACACTCGTTGTGGAATCAGCCAAAAAAGGCGGTGCATTAGTGACAGCTGATATTGCCAATTCGTACAATCGCGATGTGTTTGCTTTTCCTGGAAAAGTTGGCGATCCATATTCCGAAGGTTGCCATTTCTTGATTAAATCGAACCGCGCAAATTTGATTGAGACGGTAGCCGATCTGGAAAATACAATGAACTGGAGTGCTGCTAAAAGTCAGCCCGATGCGATTCAGCCTTGTCTGTTTTACGACTTTAATCCTGACGAAAAACTAATTGTAGATATGCTTCGCAGCGAAGGGGAAACCGCCATCGACCTTATTTGCATTAAGACCACCCTTCCCATGAACAAAGTATCTCCCACCCTTCTTAATCTCGAATTTGCCGGAATCGTAAAAGGTCTTCCCGGGAAAGTTTTCAAAGCACTCTAAATAAATTACCAAACATAGTTTCCAGGTTGTCAGTACTGTGGCATTTATCTGTTATTCATCAACTTATCTTCTCCCGAATTTTCTTTTGATCCGAAATCAATCCAAATTTATCGTCTGTTTTACATTTATCTGTTCTAAAAAGTATTCATCGTGCGAAATGACAATTAGCGTTCCCTGGTAATCGTTAATTGCGGTCGTCAATATTTCTATGTTCTGAATGTCCAGATTATTGGTTGGTTCGTCAAGTATGATCATGTCAGGAGCCTTATTGATTAAAGTCAGGCAGCAAAGCATTAATCGCATTTTTTCTCCGCCACTTAATGCACTGCAAGGTTTGTCCCAATCTTCTTTTGTAAACAAAAATCTGTTCAGGCGAATTTTTACCTCGTGTTCTTGTAATGCCGTTAAATTAAATAGTTGTGCCTGTTCGTATACCGTGAGCATGTTATCAACTAATGAATAATCCTGATCAATATATACAGACTTAGTGTCAGCTCTTTTAATAACGCCTGCCAAAGGCTCTGTTTCACCCAAAATTATTTTTATCAAAGTAGTTTTGCCTGAGCCATTTAGTCCTCTGATTGCCATTCTTTCTCCACTTGTAATTATCAGGTTCAAAGGCTGCTTCCAAAGCAGTGTGTGTTCATATCCAAAGTTGATGTTCTTTGCAGCAATCAGGACCATCCCTTTGTGCAAGGCCGAATTGTCAAAACCAAATTTCATTTTGTCCATATCAGTCAACTCTTTTCTCAGATTACTCAATTCCCGGGAAATATTGCCAGCTTTCTCGGCGTGAATATCTTTTGTACGGGCTGTACTTTTTTCTGCATTGTTCTTAAAAGTCTTCATTGATATCTTGGAAAGTCCCGCTTTTTCTTGCTTTTTTTTACCACGGGCATCCAGTTTTTGCTGCCTTTCCATCGTTTCCCGCTCTATCTCTTTCGCTTTTCGCAATGCTTTCTCTTTGCTGCTTATATCCTGGATTAGTGAATTACTTTCAATCATTTTTTGCTGTACATAAAAATCGTAATTACCACCATAGACTGTTATTCCGCGCTTGCTTAATTCATAAACTGAATCAAGCAGGTTTAACAATTTTCTGTCGTGGCTTACTACCACCACAGTACTTGGTGTAGCTTGAATAAAATCGTACAATATACGTCTGCCTTGCGTATCGAGGTGATTGCTTGGCTCGTCCATCAAAATGATTTCAGGTTGATGAATGAAAATGCCGGCAAGGAAAATCTTGGTTTTTTGCCCCCCGCTCAAGATTCCCAGTTTCTGCGTCAAATTCAGACCATCCAATTTCCAATAAGTCAATGCTTCATTGTAACGTTCTTCAATCGTCCAGTCATCATCAAGTAAAGCGAGATTAACATCATTTACTTCGCCATCAAGTATTTCTTTAAAAGCATTTAATTTTGCATCAATTTTTAATGCCTGGGCAATGGTATATTCATTAAACTGACCGAAGAGCTGTGGAATGTAATAGGGCTTGGTATCGGTACTTACGATGCCGCCTGATGGTTGCAAAATACCTGCAATAATCTTAAGCAGTGTAGATTTTCCTACACCATTGTTGCCGATTAGCGCTATTTTATTTTGTTTGTTGAGATTGAGACTTATGTTGCCGAACAATAAATCTTTATTCTGATGTATATAGGTAATATTCTGAAGGATAAGCATGATTTCTTTCTTTAAAAAGTTAATACCGATAGCGTACCATTTTTGTGGCACTCTATTTATACTTTGAAAGAAATTATATCCTCATTAATTCGTCTTTTTTATTTTCGCCTGCAAAGTTAAGTTTTTTCAGTTAAGATATGCCAATAGTATAGTAATTATCTGTCTCGCAACTATCATCTATTGGTTCTGCCAAAGAAAAGCTACCTTTGCAGCATATTAAAAGGATTGAGAATGACAACATTTGAAGGATTTGGGATTGGTAAATCAATTTTAAAAGCACTGGGTGAGATTGGATTTATTACGCCAACCCCAATTCAGGAAAAAGCAATCCCCGTTATCAAGTCGGGAAAAGATGTTTTAGGGATTGCGCAAACCGGAACCGGTAAAACTGCCGCCTATGTCATTCCGCTATTGATGAAACTCGTAAAGGCCGAAGGAAAAGATCCAAGGGCTATTGTTCTGGTTCCAACACGCGAACTTGCGATACAGGTGGGTGAAGACATCGAAGAACTTTCGCAATATACCGATATCCGTCATGCCGCTGTTTATGGAGGAGTTGGATGGACAAAACACGCCGCACTTCTTGAACCCGGGGTCGATATTCTTGTTGCAACTCCCGGTCGTTTATGGGAACTATACAGGGCAGGAGCTTTCGGCATGAAAAATATTAAAACGCTCGTTGTTGACGAAGCCGACCGTATGCTTGATATGGGATTTATGCCTCAGCTAAACAAGCTGTTCGAAGTGATCCCGCCAAGGCGGCAAAACCTCCTTTTCTCGGCAACTTTTTCTGAGAGTATCGAATTGATGAGCAACGAATTCCTCGCTTTTCCCGAACGCGTTGAGGTTGCTCCTTCAGCAACTACAGTCGATAAGGTAAAACAGTATTTTTACCATGTTCCCAATTTCAGAACAAAGCTAAATTTCGTGAGTTACCTGCTTCTCAACGAGGAAGAGTTTAAAAGGGTGATCATTTTCTGCCGGACCAAAGAGAATGCGGAAGATGTTTTTAAAGTCGTTAGCCGCAGAACTGAGGGCGAAGTACGAATTCTTCATTCCAACAAGGCACAAAGCTCCCGGATCAATGCCATTGAAGCATTTAAGGCCGGAGGTGTAAGGGTATTGGTATCAACGGACGTCTCAGCACGCGGGATCGATGTGAGCCAAATATCGCATGTGATTAATTTTGATCTCCCGCCAAGATACGAAGATTACGTCCACCGGATTGGACGCACCGCACGCGCCAACGCAGAAGGCGTCGCCATCTCCTTTATTGGGCCCGAAGAAGATTTCCATCTCGAAAATATCGAGAAACTGATCAGGATGAAGATCGAGGAACTCCCGTTCCCCGATGAAATTGATGTAGTTCCGTTAAGCCGTCCTGAGAAACAGAGCATCGATCGCGAAATCGACCGCCAGAAAAGATTGGTTAACCCTGAATTCAAAGGAGCATTTCATGAAAAAAAGGCCCGGCAAACTAAAAGCAGTCCGTACAGCGTTAATCAAAAAAGTAATGCCGTCCGCGAGAGCAAAACAAAGGGAAGAAAAAGAGGCCGGTAATTTATTTCCTTGTCCCGGAATAATCTTGTCATTTTCAATACTGTAAAATAAAGTCCGGGGCGTAACTGGTTTATGCTCCCGTCGTATCAACTCTATACGAAGCTCCTGTCTTCTGTGCATTTTGTGTGTGTACTATCTGTGCACTATTTGTGCTAAAATAGTACAGATGGTGCACAGTTAATATACAGATAATTCACAGATAGTAATATGAAGGTATGAACCAAACAGGAAGGGAAACCGGAAAAGGGAAGAAAAATTAGAAAGGTAGTTAAGGTGCAAGTCTCGTAATATTCCAATCCATTCCTTGCCGGTAAAATAAAATCCGGTCGTGTAGTCGGTTGGAACGACCCTGCCAGAATTCAATGCGAAATGGTTCAACCATATAACCACCCCAATGTGATGGACGGGCAACCTCCTTTTCAACCGAATCGTTTTGTTGTTCTTCCCAAAGTTTTTCAAGAAATTTCCTGTCAGGCACTACCTGACTTTGATTTGAAATAACAGCACTTAGGCGGCTTTCATATGGTCGGGTATTAAAATAGTCCTCCGAAATGCGGTAAGAAGTTTTATCCGCCTTCCCTTCAATCCTGACCTGTCTCTCAAGTTCAGGCCAGTGAAATAGCAATGCAACATTCTGATTTAATGCAATCTCTGTACCTTTTCGGCTCGAATAATTGGTAAAGAATCCAAATCCATGGTCCGACAAAGCTTTTAAAAGAACAATCCTTGAAGAAGGAACACCATCAGGCGTGGCAGTGGCAAGCACCATTGCTGTAGGCTCATTAGCCCTTATTTCAATGGCTTCATTAAGCCAAATTTCGAACTGCTGTAGCGGATCGCGACTGATTTGGTTTTCATCCAATACTTTAAGCCTGTAGTCCTTTCGAATATTTGCTAACTCCATTTATAATCATTTTGGAATAAAACGTATGCTGCGCCCGGATTGTTTAGATTGTTTATATGAGCGAAACCGGAACATAGAAAACAAGTACCAAAACTGGAATAAGGAAACCAAATTAAAATACAGAAAAGATAAGACGCCGCTTTTTTGTGGCTTCAAAGGTGTGTCGGAACTAAGAGCGGTTTAAAGATGAATAACTGCACAATATATACCTAAAATTTCCACTTGAATTATACGATATTTTGCCCTGATAACTATTCATCAACATAATCACATCCGACTCAAAAATCCGTAATACAATCGATAAAATTATTTCTACAATTGATATTTACATTCATTTTGGTGAGTTGTTATTCATAAAGTATGTTTTTTCCTGAATGATTGCTGAAATTTAAATCTTGCTGTGCCAGAAAATTATTGTAATTTATTGAACTTTTCATCAGCCCCAACTTGACCAATTGTTTGGAATTTTGATATTTAACTGATTTTTCATAATATAGTGTAATATCTTTTTCAATTGAACACGCTTGGTTATATATTTTATATTCGAGAGCATTTCCATAATGCACTTCTCTTTTAGATTCTAACATTACTCTTTCAATAAAATCCTGAAAATGTTTTGTGTGAAAGACTACACCTGTAATATCTGCCAAATTCGCCCCATTTATAGCATGCATACCCTCTGTTAGGTAAATAGTTGTGGTATATTTAAACAATGAAATTTTAGATAAATGATAATTCCATGAACTTCCTGTAATTTTATTAAATACACGCTCTCTCATTCCTCCAAAGTATATTGTGGTATCAAACTGCTTCCATTTTTTTTTGTCAAGTAATTGTATTTGTCCGGAATTAAAAGTAGGATCAAAATAAGGACAACATTCTAATGGATTATCATTCACCTTATATCCTGTATTAATGATTGATTTATCTGAATAAATATCGAGTAAGAATGAACGAATTGCGTCGTATTGATTAAATTCAAGATACTCAATCAGTACTTCAAGTGGTGCTATTTCAGCATAAGGATATGAAAACAATTCATCGATGTCAACAACTAAGCACCACCTGTTTTTCCCATATTTATTTAAAAAAAATTCTATCCAATACCAAAATTTTTTAAAGCTTTCATTTATTTTAAAAACATGAACATTTTGAAATGAAAGCGCTACTTCTCTGGTATTATCCGTTGAATTATTGTCAATTAAAAAAATGCGATCAACTCCTTTTTCAAAATAGTATTTTAAAAAGAAAGGCAACCTCAACGATTCATTTCTGGCAATTACAAATAACCTTATTTCTTTTTTATTTTTCGGAATATGGTTTTTGTCTATTCTTTGACAGATAAAACGTGTTTTGAAAATATTGTATTTGTGTTGTATTCTTTTTAATAAATTAGTTTTCATTTAATTAGAGTCTTAATTATCAGATTAAATTATACGCCATAAGTCTGCGAAACTTTTTGTTAAACAGAATAAAGACCGAAAAGTGATATTGAATATGGATAAAGCAAATTCATACCAGTTTATAGGACGAAAAGTTTGTATTTTGGTGTTCTTTGGATTCATTTATCTTCTTTAAAAGTAAATAAAGTATTATCTATAGTCCATTATCTAACAAGGCCCTGAGTGGATTAATAAATCGGTAGATCAATCGTAAATCTTTGGTCACGATTTCGGCTGTACCATCCATTTGCTGAATGAATTTCAAATTTTCCTTGTAGGAAGAAGTCATTCCTTTTGCCAGTTCGATTTCAGCTATATAACCTTTTGCATCTGGAACCAAAGAAATAGAACGAATTCGACCTTTCAACATCCCGAATTCCATATATGGAAAGCCAGCTAATTTGATATTTACTTTTTGTCCGATCGCCACTTTACCAAATCCAGTTGTTGGGATAATCGCTTTTGCTATAATGGTCAACTCGCCAAGTGGAATGACCGTTCCAATCAGCTCTCCTGTTTTTACTTCCTGATTTTCGCTCCAAATTGTAGTATATGTAATTTTCCCATTAACAGGACAAATTACCAAATACCTTTGCTCCCATTGATTCACCAGATTTTCAAGGTTTTGTTTTGATTCATCAAGATCGAGCCGGAATTGGGCCAATTCCTTTTCATATTGCATTTGTAATTCCAAACTACTTCCCTGTATTTGTAGAATTGATGACTCAGTATTTCTAAGTGAAGCATCGAAACCAACAGAAGCAGAATTTTTTATCAGCAAGGTTTGCCGTCCTTTTTCATAATCACTTTCACTTATTGCCTTCTTTTTGAATAAAAGAGAATCACGGAAGAATGATTTTTCCGACAAGATTAGATCTTTGTTCTGTATATCCCTTTGTCTTAACTGTGTTTGGTAATACTCTTTCTGTTTCGCTATTTGGTCCTTCAATAGTTCAATCTTCTGCGGGATTAAATTTTGATTCAGGTAATGTCTGAAGTTATTCCGGTTTTTCAGAAATGAGGAGTAACCCGATTGCAATTCTCCCAGTGTAAGCTGTTCAGGTAATTCAATTTCAAGCACTTGTTCGTCCCATGTTATAACTCCTGAACACAAAGCAATTCCTTTCTTAAGCAATGTGTAATCCTGGTAATTAGTGGGATTGTTGATCAAAGCCACCACCGTACCTGCATCAAGCTGCTGTCCATCATGAACGAACAAACGATCTATCTTTCCGGTGGATTTACTTAATAGTGCTACCGGTGGGTTTTTGGTAGTCAATACCATAGGCGCGATAATGATCTCGGGAGATCTAAAGAAAAAACTTCCAACGATGATGCCCATTAGGATTATGAATAGAACCGCTAGTCCCCACCTAACTACTCCATTGGGGATAAATCCCATGAGTTCTTGTATTTCGTCGCTGTGTACTTCTGTTTTATTTATTTCATGCATAGCTAATTTAATTTCCAAGTTCCAGTTGGTCCTTCACCAAATGGTAATATACCCCTTTTTTATCTACTAACTCCTGATGAGTGCCTTTCTCCACAATCTCACCCTGCTCCAGCACCACTATCTGATACGCTTTCTTAACTGTACTCAGACGGTGTGCGACTACAACTACTGTTCGACCTTTGAAAAACTGATCCAGGTTATCCATAATCATCCGTTCATTTTTTGCATCCAATGCATTCGTTGCCTCATCGAAAAACAAATAATCTGGATCTTTATACACAGCCCTTGCTATCAGAATCCGTTGTTTTTGCCCTGTGCTTAGTCCGTGCCCATCATTTCCTATTTTTGTTTCGTAACCTAATGGTAAAGTATCAACAAATTCTTTTATATTGGCTGTCGAAACTGCCCTGCCTATCTTTTCAGGATCAGGTATTTCATCAATAATCCCAATATTATTTGCGATCGAATCGGAGAAAATATACCCCTCCTGCATTACAACCCCACACCGTTTACGCCACTGGCCCGGGCTATAACTGTCTAAATTTATATCACCCAGTCTGATTTCTCCCTTGTTGAGTTTGTAGAAGCCCAATAGCAATTTTACAAGTGTAGTTTTTCCGCTGCCACTTGTACCCACAATGGCTGTAATCTTATTGGCTGGTATATCAAGGTTTATCTTTTTTAAAACTTTTGGTGAATGTGGTCCCTCGTAATGAAACGTCAGGTTTTTAATTTCAATAGTTTTGTTTGCAGGTATTTCTTTTATCTTATTTACTTCAAAATTTCCTTCGTTGTCTTTGTCGTGTATTTCGCCCAAACGCTCCAGGCTTATTTTGGCATCCTGTGCCGACTGAATGAATCCAATAAATTGATTTATTGGTGCATTTAACTGACCAATGATGTATTGTACAGCCATCATCATACCTAGGGTCATATCCCCGGTTATTACCGCCTTGGCCGATAGAAAAGAGATGAAAATATCTTTGGCCTGGTTGATAAATGTGGCTCCGATCTGTTGGTTTTGACTCAACATCAACCCTTTAACATTGACTTTATATAAGCTCGCCTGAATACGTTCCCATTCCCAGCGTTTTTGCTTCTCGCAACCATTGAGCTTAATTTCCTGCATGCCTGAAATTAGCTGTACTACATTACTTTGATTGGCAGCAGACTGCTGAAACCGCTTGTAGTCCAGCTCCCGGCGTTTCTTCATAAATAGTAAGACCCAACCGATATATAAGGTACTTCCCAGAAAAAAGACGCCTAAAATACCGATGTTGTACGAAGCCATAATAAAGGTGTAAATCACCAATGTAATCACAGCAAAGACAATATCAATCAAAGACTGAGTCAAAAATGACTGTATACGGCTATGGTCACCAATGCGCTGCATAATGTCGCCGATCATCTTAGCATCGAAAAAAGCGATAGGCAGTTTCATCAGCTTGATCAGAAAATCGGAGATCAGCGAAATGCTCACTCGCGAAGTAATATGGAGCATAATCCAACTTCGTATCATTCCGTTGGCCGTTTGCCCTAGGGTGAGTAACATTTGGGCAAAAAGTATCATGCCCACAAACGCAAGATCACTGTTGCCAATTCCATAATCAACAATCGACTGAGTCAAAAACGGAAAAATCAAACTGATGATACTTCCAGTAAGCATTCCCAATCCTAATTGTATCAAAAACTTCTGGTAGGGGCGCAAATATCCCAACAGATACAAGAATTTCAGTTTCCCTTTTTGCTCATCTTCCCGGTTGTAGAAATCGGGAGTTGGTTCAAACAAAAGGGTCGTACCCTCTTTGTCCCCTTCTTTTTTAGTACTAATCCAGCATTTCAGAAACTCCTCTTTGGTGTAAGTTAATAATCCGATGGCTGGGTCGGCAATAAAAATAGTAGCCTCGTCATTTTCCACTCCACCGTGAAATAGGGAACGAAATAAAGAAGAATATTTTCCCTTTTTAATATCATAAACCACTACAAAATGTTGCTGATTCCAATGGACAATGCAAGGGAAAGGTACTTCATCGCGAAGTTGCTCCCATGTAAGACGATAACCTTTTGTACGAAAACCAATACTCTCGGCAGCATCACTTATGCCCAGCATGGAAACCCCTTCACGTGTAACGGATGAACAGCTACGAAGATATTGCAACGAATATGTTTTTCCATAGTATTTAGCTACCATACGAAGGCACGTAGGGCCGCAGTCCATGGCATCGAGTTGTTTGTAATAAGGAAATTTCATATACATATTAGTAAATTGCAAAAGTTCATTTAATACTGTTAGTGCGTAACTTTATTGTATTTAAGTTTAGCTTTTGCCGAAATATAATATCTTTCTAACATATCATAAATCACCATTTCATATAGTCGTTGTTTTGATCTGAATAAGCGATTGATCATCATGTGAATATAACTACTCAATATTTTTTCCAAAGGAACTTCTAACGTTTGTTGGAATTCTTTTTCAAGGATTTCATTGACAATCGGAGTTAATCTATTCGATTTTTCATTAATAATTTCTATAGCTGATAGTATCCATGTCGCTTTATCAGTTGATTTGCCTAAGATATTTTCAACAGCTCTTCGATTATCTCTATATTTGCTATCTAGCTGCAGTTTAGATGATTTTTGTATAAATCCGAACTCTGCTTTATAACCCTTACTTTGCGAACTTGCCATCTCCAATTTTTTATCTGTATCAAGTCGAAAATCATCGTATAACCTATCAATCATTCCGAAAGCTATCATCCATCTTTGCTGATCCTTACTATTATCTTCTATTACTCTTAAAATCTGGATTATGGCTTCGCTATCATGATAGAACAATGTTTCAGTTGGTACAATTGTATTCATACCATATCGCTCCAGTTCCCTATTGTATGTTTCTATTTGAACTTTCCAAATTAAACCGTTTGAAACATAAGTTTCGATTGCTTGATTAAATATTAATATCGCAAGTGAAATATTTTGAATATCTCCTATATAAAACCGTATTCGTAAATGATTGTTAGGATCAGAATAACGCAAATAAAACCACTTTTCTAAAATTTGTTTGGTTCTTAATTGTGATATAATATCTGGCAATACTGTTGTTAAAATGTAATCTGCTGTTTTAAATCCGGTATATAACTTGAAATACAGCCAATTGTCTCCTGGTATAAATGTTCTTTTTGTATCTGAAATCATTTTAGTAATTACTAAGTATTTTGATTATTTTTCTTGTAAAAAGATAATAATATTTCATTTGTGAATGCACCCTCCCCCCCTTTTACTATTGCTTTATCCGGTTTATAAAGAAATTCTTCAAGTTTGAAGTTACTCCTTTTTTTAGTTAAGGAGAATAATGTTCTGATGCTTAATGAATTTCCCATATCTACAAATAGCTCATTATCTCCGTCATCCAATACTACATATTCTGGCATTCTTAATTTTTGCCTCCATATTCTTACAGCTTCAACTAAGTCAATATTATTATGGATTTCCATTAAAGACTTAATTTCGTCACATTTTATGATCCACCGGGCAGGAGATAAAATGACATTCTTATATTTTACTCTCGGCAACCAGTTCTGCTCATTAGCTATTGAGCCCCAATTAAACCCGACGCCTCCACGTTGATCCTGCATTTGCATGTCGCATAAGAAATGATACACTGGCATGGATTTAAAACTATAATTATGGGCAGAACTTAACCGGGGAATTATTTCTTTATTTAACCTTTTTGAACGAAGCAGGATCTTGCCATTTCGTATAGAAATCACTAAGTCGGATAATTCAATCTGAAATTCTATTTCAACTGCTGATTGGGCAAGATATGGAATTTCGTATGGACGCAATACGGGCCTTAATAAGATATTCCCGATACGCGATTCGGGAAGGTGCACAATTTCTGCAAATATTACCTCCGGATTAAGCTCTTCCTCTTTTCTGGTAATATTTAATACATGATCTTCAAGTTGTTTATCGGCATGGCAGAAACGTCCGATCAGATTTGCAGCACTTGAACCTCCAGCTGATTTAAGAAATATTTCCCTATTGTTTTGGTTATCCTCTAATATTCTGCACAGCACTGATATGGTCAGCGGTAAATCGTCCCACCGAACCTTAAACTGTCCAAAATCTTTATCGGATAATTCAATTGTGTAATTTCCTTTACTTTTTGCCTCTATGAATTTCTCCATTAATATGGATTGGATCTTGTCCCATAATATATTATGAATATTGCCACTTTGTTGTGGAGATATTAAATCATCAATAAAAGGGTTGATATCACCGACACCCTCGCTTTGGTTATATCCAATGCCAAACTCATTGTCAAGAACCTGCAACAACGGCATTTCCCGATCCTCATATCGTTCACGAAAAGCTTTCCTGAATTTTGACAAAGTTGTTTCTCCTGAAAGAAAAGTAATCTTGTTAAGAAATTCAATTACATCAAGAATATCATTTACAATTTTCCGGTTCAAAACAGCAGTTTCAACAGGCTTGACCATATCGGTTTGAAAAAGGTATTTAGGTTCAAACCTGGTTTCTAATTTTTGAATTTTTTGAATAATTTCATCATAAATATTGATTGTGTCACCTATTGGTTGTTTATCAATATCATCCAATAATCCATTAATCTGTTGTAATTGATAATGGATGTTGGATATATATTCGTTTTCGCAAGAATCCTTCAAAATATTTTGAAGCTTATGTAGTGCCTGATTAAGAAATTCCGGACCAGTAACTGCAGGTTCTAAATCGCTTACTAATAATTGGGCACTAATAAGTTCATCAATAAACTCAGAAGCTTCATCAATACTAATTTCTTCATCCACTATTAAATTGACCAACTCGTTAAATTTACTTCCCTGCGATGCTTTTTGAAGCACCTTATTAAGGTATTCAGAATAATCAACAGCAGCAATACAATGGACACGCGTCACTACTTTATAAAAATACTCAACATAGCGGATCTTATCTCCTATCTGATAAATACTGGTATTACAGAAATATTTGATATGGCGCTTTACTTCCGTTGACTTGGCAATGTCTTGTGCCAGTGCACACAAATAATTCATATCCAAACGTGTATGCCGTTTATAGTTTTGTATTTGGCTGAGAGAAATAAAGGTTCGATCATCTATCTGACCTGTTGAGCATCCGGCAAAAATGCCAAAGGGGGTACAACGAGTTGACATGCGACTTAAGTAGCGGGTAATTGAATATTTGAATCGTTCTTCGTCTTTTATAACCGGCAACCCTTTTTCTAAATACTTTAATAGTTCATTAAACAGCTCAGGCGTTGCAATATAGACTGCCTCCTGAATTATTTTATTGGTTAGCAGACTCTTGAAATTATCATTTGATTCCGAAAGTTCGTAAAGATATTTTATAAATACATCGAATGAAAACAAAGGAGTTCGAATAACAAACCGATCGAATGCAATGTAAGGATTATTCATTTTTTTAACAGCTTCGATTTTAACTTAACAAAAGACATTCATCCCACTTGGGTTCTGTATTGCTGGTAGCAGCGAGTAAAACTAATCCAATTCCGGCAATGCCTTCCAATAGTCCTTTAGCATTTTTCCATCCACCATACTCAGGGGTGTACCATGTCTTATAACCTGCCAGCCCGTCTGAAAAAGTTGCCTTATCGAGCGTAACATTTAACCAGTAAATTGCAGATTCTTTAAACGCAAGAATACCCGTGTAGTGATACATCCGATTATAAATATGTGCTATGCCCGCTGATCCATGACAAATACCGGCATCAATAACGTATTCTTTTATCGGGTCCTTCCGGGTTGTGGTATGTAATAAAATATCAATAGCCATCTTTTCCCACTCAGCGTTTTGCAAAATATGTGCAGCCTGCCACAGAATAATGCCAATTCCTAAATCGCCATAACACCATGCTAATCTACTACTTTTTGTTTCAATCTCATTTTCGTTAACGTATTTCCAGGATGGGAAATATGCTCCACTATATGCATCCGGAATATCTGATTTTAAAGATAAAAGATAAGTTATAGCACCACCTAACAACTCCTTTGTTTTGACCTTTAATATATCTTGTTTATATGCTTTACTTAGAAATGCAATAATACTTGCAATACCATGAGACAGGCTTAAATTATAGACCTCTTTAGATTCATTATTTGTCTGTATTGTAGATCTCCATTTTAATCCATTAATATCTTTTTCTGCAATTTTTTCAAGCTCAATAATCAACGCTTCCAGGTAATCGATACTTTGTTTATTATTCCTATTTAAAAAGTACAAACCTATGCCTAAAGCATTATGCAGATAATCATAATTACCTTTTTTAATATCTTCCATCATGGAAGAACATATGGTTGGTTCTGTTTCATAAAAAAGTTCATTGCAATCTCCATCAATAAAATTATTACTTACAAGATGATTTACGACCCACATAAAACCACTAATTCCATCACATAAAGAATTTTTGACATTAGTATTTGTGAAACCAAAACTTTTTAAGATGAGAGCATTGCCCTTCTCAAAATATTTATCTTTTTTTGTAAATGACCAGTAATAATACCAAAATAAAGCAATACCCGAATTACCTGCCAATAAAGAATATGACTTATAATCTGCAAATTTTTCCAAAGCATCAGAAATTAGACGTACACGATCATTTATAAGTACTTCTTCCGAAATAGGCGACCATTTATTTTTATTATTCATTGCTATTATTTATAATTATTACACAAATCAAGTTTATTAAATCCGGATATATATTTTATATTTTTAAAATGAAACATAATTGAAAACGGGTTGTAGTATCGATGTGCAGACAATTCAACACATAAGAAATAAATGCCTTTATCATAAGACATTTATTTCTAAACTGAATATTAAAAGTTAGCAAGGACTACCAAGTTGCGCACCCATAGCCACTCGCACATGGAATTTCATGTGTATTCAGAGGATAAGGACCAGGACAATGGTAAAAAGTGTCACCAGCACAACCGAGGGTACAGAAAGTACCAGAATTCCCATACCCCCCCATTAATTGACCCATTTCTGGCTGGTTCAAGTTCGAAATCACACTTTTGTTCAATACTAATTTTTTAATCTTTTTCATAACAATTATTTTAAATATTGTCTACTCTTATTAGGATTTTCGACTTCCTCCTTTTTTTATTGGCACCACAACTCACTAAGGCACGGCACATAATGTGCAGCATCGCAAGTTCCGTAGACGCATGTTTCGACCTGACCACATTCTTCAGTTGGAGTGGGGCAATTAAAACAGGTTGCACCAACACAGGTTCCTAAACAGGATAAGGTGAAGCAGTCGTCGGATAATCCGGTGCCGCCTTTCAATTGACCCATCTCTGACTTGTTCAAATTCGAAATCACACTTTTGTTCAGTACTAATTTTTTAATATTTTCATAATAATTAATTTAATTGTAGTCTAAATAGGATTTTCGACTTCCTCCTATAAAATTATCTTTCCCTTTTTAAATCTATTCATCTATTTTCATTAACTGCATTTATTGTTTTAAATGTGATTAATCTGGCTGGTATCCGTTAAAAAATTCTAAGCACTTTCCTGATTTAAAACTTTCCCCAATTTATCTTAATCATCTTGCCTTTCATTCCTCGAAAAGAATCTTGAAACATTTCTTCTTTTTCATTATCTGATTAAAAATATAGAAAGCTCATTTTCTCAAGGTTTTTAACATATAATACTCTTCACATCTTCGCGATGTGTTGACTGGGTATGCGCCGTCTCCATAACATTCTCGAATAAATTTCCCTATTAACCTTTGATTAATTCTATTGCTTTTTCAATAAGTTCATCTTTCCCTTTTTTGATACCTTCAATAGTTGGTTTAACTATAATATCAGGTACAATGCCAACTCTTTGTGTTTCTTTTCCATTTGGATAGTATACACCAATTCCTGAAATCATTGTTCTTAATCCTCCCGGCAGCAAAATGGTTGAGACATTTCCATCTGCTCCTGCTGTAGTGCTCCCAATTATAGTAGTATTGACCCCAGCCCGGAAAGCCATCGCTGTATATTCAGCCTGGCTTTGGGTGAGTTCATTGACAATTACAATAAGCTTACCCTTGTACGTATCTTTGGCTTTTGGGATAGTCAGTGTTTCTGTAAATGTGAATTCTCCGGGATTATCTGTATTCCCTGTTGTAAATTTTACAAAAGGGGTTAAGGAAGAGGAAACAAAATATGAACCCAGCAAGAAAGGAACGAATGTATTCGGATAATTACGAATGTCAATAATGATTCCTTTCGTATTTTTAAATGTCGCTTTAATTGGTTCAATATCATCTTTCCTAATGTTCATTAATGTTATATAACCAATATTATCATCTAAAAGCTTAAAACTTTTCCTTATATCATTTCTATAATGACTGTAAAGATTTAATTTATTTTCATTATATAGTTTTAATTCTTTCTCTAGGTTCTTGTCTTCTGAAATATATTTAATATGAATACTATTTACGTTCGATCTTAGAATATCCTGAGATATATCCCTCATTTTGGCAGCTTCATTTGATGCAGGATAATAGCTCTTCAAATCCTTAACGAATTCTTCAATCGTTTTCCCATTTATATGGGTGATAATATCTCCTATCCGGAGACCTGCTTCCTTTTTCAATTCATCATTATAATACTCATCCACAACCAACTTATCTTCAATAAAGCGTACATGCACAGGGGGGTAAAACGTTCCTTTCAATTGAATCATTTTGTCATTACCTCCCCAAAGATTTGCATGAGAGTCCTGTATCTCACCGAATATTTTTACTGCCGCCAATTCATATTCCAATTCATTTTTTGCATTAATAAACAACGGTATATATTCTTTTAATGTGCCGCTCCACTGCTTATCCATTAAGTGTTTGTATGGGTAAAAATAGTGAATCATATTCCAATACCTGTAAAGCGCCAGTAATCTGAATCCTGCGTCTGGATAAGGCATATTCGGATAAGAATTTTCATTGAGAAATTCAGGATTCCCGACCTCTTGAAATTGCCGGATATAAAATTGACCTCCCTGATATCTGTTATGATAAATATAAAGCAGCTTTTCTTTTAACCGGTCGTCTAAATTATTGTTTATCCATGAATAATCAGGCTTTAGAACGGCATTGGATGCAGTTTCCTTACAATCTTTACAGATGTGAATAGAGCCTAATTTATCTATCCACTTTAAGAGAATTTTGTCTCTTTCAGCTTTGCAGCTATTTGTTAAATATGTAGGAAGAATACGGAAGAGTTCATAATCCCAGTTGTAATTTCCTTTGGCAATTACCGGATGATGATATTTTAAAAATCCCCATATCTTTCCTAACAATTCCAAATCTTTAATTGTCTTTTCCCTAATCGCCGGAAAATTAATTTTGGATCCCGAATCGAATTCTTTGTCCGAAAATGCTGTCCCTTCCTTGAATTTATCGGAAGATGTTCCCATGCAGCCTGCACAAATAATCAGGATAAAAAAGATGAATATTTTCATTTTAATTTAGTGTCTGTCTATAAAGTAACTTTTCTGTTTTCTGATCCTGGGAACGGAATAATCTTCCCGATGACGATCGACGCTTTTTCATCAAATCAGCCAAGCTGGTATTTCGGGCTTAATTTCTATCCCTAATTTCTTTAATGTTTATGCTAGGAATCTATTTCTATTAATTTACATTATTAATCATATTATTATGTAGCGCATAAGTAGTTTTTCCCATTTAATTTAAATTTCTTATGGTTGTTACATATTTGTCTGCCATTATATTCATCGTAAATTCCTTATTAGCCCTGATGACTGCATTTTGCGAAAATTTCTTTCGTAATTGATCGTCAGTCAATAAGTTATACATACAATCTGCCAACTGATCAATATCCGGAGCAATACCAAAAGCATTTGTCTGATCAGATACCGTATCAACCAAAAAAGCATTTTCATTGTGAATAAAAATCTCCTTCAATCCACCAAGACAAGTCGCTACAACTGGTAACCCGCTATAAAGCATTTCGAGGGCGACATAACTGCAATGTTCTTCTAAAGAAGGAATAACACCGATTGATGCTTCCTTATATAGCGTGACCAAATCTGCAAATGGAATAAAACCCAGATAATTGATGTTTGATGAAAACGCTTTGGATTCCCGAATTAACTCCTCATAATCTCCGTTCCCGGCTATAACGAGACGACAATCAGGTAATTTATTCAATAAAAGAGAGAATGCACGCGAAAGGTATTTTAATCCTTTAATGTGTTCAATTCTACCACTATACAGAACTATTTTTTCATCAATACCTATTCCATATTTCCGTCTGATATTTATTTCAGTGTCCTTTTTCCCAAACAAATAAGGATCAATTCCATTGTAAATAGGAATAATTTTCCTTTCATCGACCAACTTATTTATCAGGTGTTCTTTACCATGTTTAGTCACGGTAATAATTCGATCAACTAACGAGTAGGTCAGGCTTTCGGTATCCAATAAAATTTGGATTCCTGATGGTTGTTGAATAAATAAATGTTGTGTGAAAATTAAATAGCAATCAATTGCTTTCTTAAATTCCTCACCTATAAAGCATTGGTATACAAAGTTCAGATGAACAACAGTTTTTCGCGTCTTTGGTAAAAGAGGGATTACGACACGTACCAAACTTTTGGCAAACCTTGAGAGATTTGTTTTGGTATTCGGATTCTTCGGATGATTGAATTGCGGAAACTTGAAATATGTTACTCCTGATTTCATTTCAACAGTAAATTCTGATAAAGAATCGGTGCCAATCTCTACAACAAAAACTTCAATATTCATTTGTTGCGAAAGACCTTCAGTAATTTGCTTAATAAAAGTACCGACACCATAATCAGTTCCGCGATCTTTGCTCCTTAGGATGATCCAGTTTATTGTTTTCATAAATGAATCAGATTTATTCCAGCTAATCCATTCAAGATACCAAACGCTTTGTCCTCATTTTCTTTTACCATATTAAAACCTGCATAACCTTGATCCGTTTCGTCAAATTCAAAACTACGATTACTCCAATACAATGCTTCTGTTTGATAATACTCATCACCAGTCAACCGAAATAATTGTTTATAAATCCATGCAATACTACTTGTGCCGTTTTGCATAAATGCTGAGTTAAGAATCAAATCATCAGATATGTTCTCTCTATCTATACCTGTCAAGAGATTTTGAATTAACTCATCGATTGAACCATCCGGATATTGTATTATTTCGCATTTTTTCATCTTTTCAATTGCCAAGGCCAGCAATAATCTTTTGCTGTGTTGCCTTGGAATATTCTCAGATTGAAATAGTGGAGCAATAACTTGTTGGAGTACTCGTTCAATTTTAAAATTTAACAAGTTTAATTGGTAGACTTCAGTTATAAATGCAATCAAAACCGGAAAATCCCATGTCAGGGTAAAAGTTTCGTTGCCATTTACCAAATTAATTACTCCTTCGTTTTCAACCCGTAACTCAAGTTCATCAATAAGGTGAACCAGCATTTGCTTGTTTATAAGGGTTGAAACTTCTTCATCAGTCGAAGCGGGCTTTTGTATCCGTTTCAGATAATATGCACCCAACCCAATAAGGCCTTTCAATAATCCTATTCCATGAAATTGATTTCTGGATGGTTGCAAACGGTTATCGAAATCTTCGAGCACTTCATCTGTATCAGCCTCGATAAAACCATTTTGCGCTAAATATTCAATACCCCAACCGATACCCGCCAAACCATTTTCAAAATCCAAGGGCGTGGTGATAGTGATTTCTTCATAGATTTCATCAATTAGTTCTCCTGCATAATTTTCATAAACCTGATTTTGAGTTTCACGTGATAGATGGAAGAAGAAAATGGCAATTCCCATCTTGCCATGCATCAAGCCCAGGTTGTCGATAAAACTGGCATTGAGCAGTAGCACATTGATTATGCGCTGAAATCGACTTTCACTATTTGCAATTGCATTGTGTTCCATTTAGGTTCAGTTGTAGTTGAATAATTATAATCATACTATTCTGTTGTTTTTGAGCGTACCAGACAATAGAAACCCTTCAAACAACAGAAACCTAATTACTTTTCGGCTTCTCCTCCTTTTCGTGCCTGATGCCATAATGCACAATCGCACGGGCATTAATATAGGTAGCATACAAATCGGGCGAAGTGCTTCGGCAACACACCATCATGCGGTCGCGATGCTCATTAACCAATGTATCAACGGTGGAGAATGCTTCTTTTAACCGCTCATTGGCGGCTTTGCGCTCGGCTAACGATACGCGGTGCGTAGGAAGATTTTCTGCAAAGCTGCTGATCATCTCTCCGAGAACGGTTACATCGGCTTCAGTAAGTTCATAAGGCACCAATGCCGAAAGGTTCTCGCTTACTAAAATTGCGATGGACTTACATGTAGAAATCAAATCGCCACCACGCGTATTTTGAAGTTCGCTTTCGGTAAAATTGACCTTCCCCTGCAATACCTTATTTTCGCTCCGCGAAGCCATCGCTTACAATATCGATGAAAACTCGTAGGCTTTGCTGATCAAGACTTCCTGCTGCACCAGTTTTTCGTCCGTAATACCTGTAAGGTTGCTATTTGTAATCCGGCGAATCGATTCAATTTCGCCAATCAATGTCTCCAGTTTGGTAATCAATTCTACCATTACGGTGGAGCTTCCCCACGCCGAACTGTTTTGTTTCAGAAAATGTAACACAGCGTTCAACATTGTCAATTTGTTTTCAAGTCGTTTTTGCATGATTTTCTGTTTTTTAAGTTAATGATTGCTTTTCAAATGGTTTAATATCGTTTTATATCTCTGCAATTCTTTTATCAACTGCCTTCCGGACACCCGCACACGCAGAACGTAAGTATTATTGTCTATAATGAGCATTAACATTCGTTGAATGGTCCCTGACAGGGAGTATTTGAACTGTATCTACCCATTATGTAATAACTCTCAAAGAACACCTGATTATAACTGAATTATATTGCATTACTATCCACTAAGTGTTTTGTTGAAGTAATCAGTATCACAATCACAATGATATGAAAAAAATATTTAAAATAAGCGTTGAATCTGTGATAACTTGTGAGCGTAACTGCTTAACCCGTGATCGTTAGGTTATGACTTGTGAGTGCAATCTGAAGCTGCTTTATCCGTCGGCAAGAAACAATAAATTCGACAGAATTTGAAAGATGGATCGTCCGGTTCCTGAGTTGAAAGGTATCGATTTCATAAATGTTCACAATGCAATTTCGGTTAATCCGGAAGAAATTATCAGGCAAAATAGACACAACTTCCAATAGTGATTTAGTACATGTGAATTTCCGGTTGTTCGAAGAATGAAAAGACGACAGATAATCATAAACATAGACATAAAGCAGGTCTGTCAAATCGATACATTTAAATTCGCTTTCATTTCGCAGGGTTAGGATCTTGGATGTTCGCATTGTTTTACATTTTAAAATCAGGTTTTACGTTTAATTAAAAAAAATCCAAACAAATATAACACTGTTTAATAACACATCGGGAACAATACTATTGAATATTAATACCTATCAATATTATTGTTTACTAAAATATAAGTACTTATTTCTCTATTAATAGGTTTGTATAATGATTTGTTACCCTAATTTTCGGTATTTTTTTAATAAATTTTTCATAGCATATTAAACATTTGAATTATAGTGCGTTATATTTTTAGATTTCTCGTAAAACTGATTTAGTTTTCAAAGATTTTGCCTGGAATATTGATTGCTCTTTGAGTTTTTAAACAATATTTTAGGATGGTAAGGCAATCGCTCCAGTAAAACAGCACAACAGATGTTCTGAATGCAAATTATATTTATGGATTCGACAAACCCGATCTGCGCCACACTTTTTATAAGCAAAAAAATATCTCTACCTTTGTGTGGTAGTATCATGCGTTTAGAAGGAATATTTGTTATGGAAAATCAGGAAATGAAGTCATCAAAAGACAAAAGGAATAATCTGATTGTCATTATATTATCTGTTGTAATAGTTGTGCTTGCCAGTCTTTTTTTCTGGCAAAGAAGCTCTTATCAGACAGACGCAGCCTTAATCAGAGCTGAAAAGGACTCAATCGCGTCAGAATTATCAAAAATGGCAAAAGGGTATGACGCGATACATACAGAAAATGATTCATTAAACAAGACGATTAGTTTTGCACAAACTAAAGTAAAAGAGCTGCTGTCAGAAGTAGAGCAGGTGAAAAATGCCAGTTATCAGCAAATCACCAAGTACAGACAAGAAGTGACCACCTTGCGCAACATCATGCGTAACTACGTAATTCAAATTGATAGTCTTAATCAGAAAAATCAGCGTTTAATGGATGAGAATTTAAACGTTAAGCAGCAGGTAACAGAAGTCCGTTCAGTTAATCAGCAGTTATCAGAAGATAAGAAAAAACTGGAGCAGACGGTTACCCTCGCCGCACAACTGGAGGCAAGTGATCTTAGAGCGACCGGAATCAACCTTAGGGGAAAAGAGCAGGCCAAGGCCCTCAGAATTGAAAAAATAAAAATTGATTTCATCCTGAGCAAAAACCTCACGGCCAAACGCGGGGCCAAAAATATCTACGTAAGAATTCAACGCCCTGACCAGATTTTGCTGATGAAGTCGGACAAAGATATATTCAAGTTTGAAGATATGAAAATACCGTTTTCAGCAATGCGTGAGGTAGAATACGAAGGAAGTGATCTTCCTGTCAGCATTTACTGGGACAATGCCCGGGAATCACCGTTGATTCCCGGCAAATATACCGTTGATGTGTTTGCCGATGGCAGAAATATTGGTACCACGGTCTTTGAAATGAAATAAATTTTATCGGCTAATTTCTTTCACTTTTTAGGATGTATCAGCTCTCCGAATTGCAAAAATATCTAAAGCGGATTAATGCCGGACATTTACTCGATGTAGCAACAGGCGAAGGCGATTTCCTGCTGTTTCTGCTCGAATCGTTCAGTTCGTTTGATTCAGCAACTGCACTTGACATCAATGTTGAAAACCTTAAGATAGCGAAGAATAGAGTTGGCAGACAGAAAGTTGACTTTATACAAGGAAATATCAGGAAACTTCCTTTCGAGGATAACTATTTCAATACAATCACCGTTTCGAATTCGCTTCATCACTTTGATAATCCTGTAAAGGCAATTCAGAGTATGTTACGCGTGCTTATTCCCGGCGGACTATTGGTTATCAATGAAATGGTCAACGAACATTTGAATCCTGCACAACAGGTGCACTTCAATTATCATTCTTTAAAAGCGGAAATTGATACCGAAGAAGGAGGTTATCACCGTAAAATCTATACGCGGGAAGAATTGATGGAGATCATTCAGGAAAGCGCTCTTCTGCCTGCCGTTACGATCATATCTGAAGATCCTCCGATTATCAATTCTCACGAAAAAATGTGGCAGTTTTTCCGTAAACTCGATGATCTTGTGAGTAATGCAAGTCATCTTCCCGACGGACTGGCGTTTGAACAACGCGCCCAGAATATTAAAGAGATGATCGAAGCAAACGGTTTTCAAAAACCTCCGCAGATCGGTATACTCGCATACAAGGACTAAAAACATTTATTATCAGATACTTAGTTTTCCATTGAATAAAACAATTTCATTTCACAAAAAACCTCTTCATATCGATACAATTATTTTACAATTCTTTAACTTAAAAGATTTGGTGGATAGTATCAGGAGGCTTACATTTGTAATACATTTTTTTTCATAAGTTTAGGTTTAGTTAGGTTAGTTAGTTTGGTTAGTTTTAGTAAAAGGATGGAACCGCCCGGTTCTGTCCTTTTCAATTTTTAAAATATGCCTGTTCAATGAATTTGCTGATATTTGTTTTGTGCAGCCCTTGATTTTCGGGCAATTTGTTGTCACCAATTAAATAATTGAGCCACTATCTTATCTAATCAGATTTCCCCAAAAACGATATTGTTCCAGACTTTGTATTCCCTTTCAAAAAAGCTACTTTTGAGCAAATAAAATTATCATCATGACAGGTTTTAGAAAAACGAAATACCATCTCCAATCACTCTGTTGCGGAGAGCGTTTCGAGGACGAAAATTGGGAATTGAATTGCCCCAAAAACGACGAACCAAGCCTCATCCGTACAATATACGACGACAAACAATTGATTGTAAATGATTCATTGCCTGGGTTGTATAAATTTGCCTCATGGCTCCCAATTTCTAAAACACTGAAAGGATCGGGCACTCCGGTGACTTATAAAAGTACAGGCTTAGCTGATGAATTAGGGTTAACAAACCTTTATATTACTTTTAACGGTTACTGGCCCGAAAAAGGAGCAATGATGGAAACCGGCACTTTCAAAGAGTGTGAAGCTTACTCGGTTTGTGCCCGCCATAACGCGAATACAAATGGAGTAATGGTTGTAGCATCGGCCGGAAACACAGCCCGGGCTTTTGCGAAAGTCTGCTCTGATAATAAAATACCTGTACTAATATGTGTTCCGAAGGATAACCTAAATGCTTTGTGGTTCTCGCAAAAGATCGATCCATGTGTAAAATTAATCGCTACCGAATCGGGAGGGGATTATTTTGATGCGATACACTTATCGAATCTTGCCTGCCATATCGAAGGATTTTATCCCGAAGGGGGCGCAAAAAATGTCGCCCGTCGCGACGGAATGGGAACTACTGTATTATCTGCCGTTACTACAATCGGGAAAATTCCTGATTTCTATTTCCAGGCCATCGGAAGTGGCACAGGCGCCATCGCTGCCTGGGAAGCCAATCTGCGGTTTCTCGAAGACGGAAGGTATGGTTCAACAAAGATGAAGCTCATGTTATCGCAGAACGCCCCTTTTCTTCCGATCAAGGATGCATGGGAAGCAAACTCAAGACAGATGCTTCCCATCGACGATCAGGAAGCCCGGAAACAGGTTGAGGAGATCGTCGCGAAGGTACTATCGAACAGAAAACCGCCCTATAGCCTCATTGGCGGATTGTATGATGCGATGAGGGATGCCGGTGGCGAAATTTTTGCAATATCGAATCCCGAAGCAGCAAATGCCGCACTCCTATTCTCAGAGACAGAAGGAAACGACATAGAACCAGCAGCGGCAGTGGCAGTTGCATCTCTGATTCAGGCAGTAACCGAAGGCAAAATCGATAAAGATGCAACGATCATGTTGAATATTACTGGCGGCGGAATAGAAAAATTCAAACGCGAAAATAAAATAACCTATTTAGATCCATTGCTTGTATTTCCACTTAACCCCGATGCGCAATCGGTATTTGAAAAAGTTAAAGATATTTTCTGATTTATTGGATTATACAAATCATAAAGTAGTTTAATTATGATTTTGACGACCGAGTTTAGTTCGCTGTTTTATGTGCGGTTACTATCCGCATTGTTTGCTTTAGCTTTAGTTATTATACTTTGGAAAAAAAGATATTCTGACGGGGTTATTTTTCTGATTCTCTTTGAATTTGCAACGTCATTGTGGGCAATGACCGATGGATTTGAACATGCGGCAACAAGTTTGCAATCAAAGATATTATGGTCGCAGATTGGATATATCGGTTCATCCACTTCCGCAGTCTTTTTTCTTCTATTCACGCTTTCATATACACAGTTTAATAAATACACCAATCCGGTTGCTGTTGGAACATTAATGCTGATTCCATTCGTAACTACGCTGCTCGTTTTCACTAATTCACATCATCAATTAATATGGGAATCTGTTGATTTTTACCCAATAACCAACGATAGTATATACAATTACGGAAAATGGTTTTGGCTTTTTGCTTTTTACGAGTATTTTGTATTAGTCACAGCAATTATTATCCTTCTTTTTAGCACATTCAGGTTTTACAGAATTTATAAAACTCAGTTAATTTACCTGATTATTGCATCCATTATACCTCTTGTTACCAGCACATTATATATATTTAAGTTACTCCCTCTCCATGCCGATCTCACACCAATAGCATTGATATTCTCGGGAATACTTTCTGCCATTGGCATCTATTTCCAGCGAATGTTTGAAGTAGTTCCCGTAGCGAGAATACAAACTATCAATAATTTAACCGATGGGATAATTGTCGTGGACATGGAGGACCGGATTGTTGATGTAAATCAGGCTTTCGTCAAAATAATAAACACGACCAGATCGGAAGTGATTGGGCGCCCTTTTAAACGATTCAGTAAGCTTTTTTTAGACGAAGAGACGGAAGAACATTCATCTGAGAGTGATTATCTCACAGAAACAACAATACGAACGTGCAACGGATTGAAACACTTTGAAGTGAAATATAGTCCCGTTACTAACACCAAACAGCAACTGATTGGCAGGATCTTCCTCCTTCATGATATTTCGATCAGGAAAAATTCACTGGACGCAACCGTTGAATCGAATATCCGTTTGAAAAACGAAATACAGGAAAAGGAAAGACTGATTACTGACCTCGATGCGTATGCACGATCGGTGGCCCATGATCTTAAAAATCCGATCAGCGGCGTGATTGGACTAACAGATTTTATAAAGGAAGATATCCTGAATCATAAACAGGAGCAAGCCATTGAACTACTTGATATGCTTAACGACCAGGGGCAAAAGATGCTTAAGATTGTCGATGATCTGCTCTTATTATCAAGAGTCAGAAAAGAAGATGTTCGACCAACCGTAATCGACATGGGCTCAATTGTAGAAGCCGCAATTAACAGGCTCAAAAAACAGGCAGAAGATCGGGGAGCTACATTTGAAATACCGGACAATTGGCCTCCCGTAAAGGGGCATCCGCAATGGATTGAGGAGGTTTGGGTAAATCTGATCAGCAATGCCATTAAATATGGAGGCAATCCGCCCAGAATTGTTATTGGCACCGAAAAGATGGTAAATGGATGGAATCGATTTTGGATTCAGGACAACGGAAATGGACTTTCTCCCGAATTATTTGAAAAATTGTTTGCCGATTTTGAAAGACTTGGGCAGCAAAATATTGAAGGTCACGGTCTCGGCCTTTCGATTACAAAGCGAATTATCGAAAAATTAGGAGGACAAGTTCTGGTCTCAAGCAAAAATATTCCGGGTAAAGGGTGCATTTTCAGTTTTACACTGAATACCTGATTATCGAATATCTGGATTCACAATCAAGCACTTCTGAAAAACAAACCGCATTTATTCAGTTCTGTATACATCGCCCCGAACAAATGCAGATTGATCTGCTTTAATTCGTTCCATAGGACGATAAACATAAATCAAACCATATTCTGACGCCCTTTCTCTTTTAAAATCATCCGGTAATGCAGAAAAACTCTCTTCGACTTCATTCCAGATATCAAGAATAATCTCATCAGCCTCTTTCCGTAATTCAGCAACCTTCGAAGTCCACCGGGCGGTATTATTCTGCAAAGTCTTCTGAAAATGATAGGCATCCGCAAACTGGTCGAATTTCACTTTTACCACAGCTATTGAAGGATTATAAAGCGGGTTTCCTCCATTACTAATGCGTTTGTGTTCTCCTTCAATGATCTTCTTACCCCACTCCAACACCTCAGAATCGAGAATTAAGGAAGGTGATTTTTTTTCGCTAAAACCATAAAATTCTCTGACATTGGCCTTCATATCACCACGCTGAATCGCAAAATTCAAAACCTGAATAAAATGCGACAGATATAATCGTGCTTTCCTTACTGTTTCGAGATAAGAACTACTGCTTTTTTCCTGCTGAGTTCTGGCTAATTTATGATGGATAATCGTAGTTTCAAAACTCGTATAAAATGATCGGAGATGGTTCAAGGACTTTGCAGAAAAAGCAAGTTCATCGATCTCCTTCTTCTGACCCATGGTAACGGCAGTCTGAAGGGCTCTTAATCTTGCCTGATCGGTATTCGGGAGTCTTCTGTATGGCATAGTCTCAAGTTTTACACTATTAATCCGTCTTCTGCGAATTTATGCATAAACTTGTTTTTTTAGTCCTTCGCAGTGGTAAAACCCAAAAGAGTTATCAACCAAAATAAGTTAATAACAAAAGGCGAGACCTTATGATCCCGCCTTAATTAACTTATCTCGCTGATATTTAATTAGTCAGAAAGTTTTGCTACAAGATATTCCCTGTTCAATCTGGCAATATGAGCTATTGAAATACTCTTTGGACAAGCCAATTCGCAGGCTCCGGTGTTGGTACAACCGCCGAATCCGAGTTCATCCATCTTTGCAACCATCGCTTTTGCACGTCGTTTTGCTTCAACCTGCCCCTGAGGCAATTTGGCAAACTGCGAAACTTTAGCCGCTACAAACAACATCGCAGACGAATTTTTGCAGGTTGCAGCACATGCGCCACATCCGATACACGCGGCAGCATCCATTGCCTCTTCGGCATCATCCTGAAAAATAGGAATGGTATTTCCATCGGGAACACCACCAGTATTGACAGAAACGAAACCACCAGCTTGCTGAATCTTTTCGAAAGCAGTGCGATCAACCATCACATCTTTGATAACCGGGAAAGCTCCTACACGCCAGGGTTCAACAGTAATTGTTTGTCCTTCGTTGAACCTGCGCATATGTAACTGACAAGTAGTTACCATGGTATCAGGGCCATGTGCATGGCCGTTGATATAGAGTGAACACATTCCGCAAATTCCTTCGCGGCAATCGTGATCGAAAGCAATCGGATCTTTTCCACCGAGAATGAGCTGGTCATTCAAAATGTCGATCATTTCGAGGAAAGAAGTTCCCTGAGAAATGTTTTCAACGGTGTAGGTCTCAAACCGACCTTTAGCCTTTGGGCTATTTTGCCTCCAGACCTTTACATATATTTTATTGAGAATTTTATCAGCCATTTTTATAGATATTAGATATGAGCTACTAAAAAGGAGACTTTTATTTATAACTTCTCTGGGTTAAATGAATTGTCTCAAAAACCAGGTCTTCTTTGTGAAGAACAGGCACAGAATCAACGCCTTTGAATTCCCATGCAGCAACATAAGCGAAGTTTTCGTCATCACGTTTAGCTTCACCATCTTCGGTGCAGGACTCTACGCGGAAATGACCGCCACACGATTCATTGCGATTGAGTGCATCGCGCGCCAGTAATTCTCCAAGTTCAATAAAATCTGCAACCCTGCCTGCTTTTTCAAGTTCGGGATTTACATTTTTCATTTCGCCCGGTACAAGAAGATCTTTATAGAACTCAACACGTAACTCCTGGATCTCTTTAATAGCTTTCGTCAACCCCTCGGCATTACGCGCCATACCAACATATTCCCACATGATATGACCTAGTTTTTTATGGAAATGGTCGACCGGCGTTTTACCTTTAATATTGAAAAGCTTCTCCAACTTGGTCGTCACTCCTTTTTCAGCCTCGATAAATTCGGGAAGATTGGTGTCAATCTTAGGTACCATAATTTCACCAGCGAGGTAATCACCAATTGTATAAGGCAATACAAAATATCCGTCAGCTAAGCCCTGCATAAGAGCAGAAGCTCCAAGTCTGTTGGCACCATGATCAGAGAAATTAGCTTCCCCAATAGCATAGAGTCCCGGAATAGTTGTCATCAGATTATAATCAACCCATGTTCCTCCCATCGTATAGTGGATGGCAGGATAAATCTGCATCGGTTCTTTATAAGGATCATGATCGGTAATTTTCTCATACATCTGGAAAAGATTACCATATCTTTTTTCGATTGTACTACGACCTAAACGCTCGATTGAGTATTTAAAATCGAGATAAACTGCTTTTCCTTCAGAATTAACGCCGAAACCTGCATCACATCGTTCTTTGGCTGCCCTTGAAGCAACGTCGCGCGGTACAAGATTTCCGTATGACGGGTAACGTCTCTCGAGGTAGAAGTCACGATCTGCATCAGCAATGTCGTTCGGACCTATAATTCCTTTGCGTAATTTTTCGGCATCTTCCAACTTTCTTGGTGTCCAAACCCTTCCATCATTCCTCAGCGATTCCGACATCAATGTCAGTTTCGACTGTTGTGAACCATGAACCGGGATGCAGGTTGGGTGGATCTGCACAAAGCAAGGATTGGCAAAAAATGCCCCCTTCTTGTAACATACCCACGAAGCAGAAGCATTACAACCCATTGCATTGGTCGAAAGGAAGAATACATTTCCATATCCCCCCGAAGCAATAACCACGGCATGTGCTCCAAATCGTTTTATCTCTCCGGTCACCATATCACGTGCAATGATTCCGCGAGCTTTTCCATCAATTGTTACAAGATCGAGCATTTCATGGCGCGTGTACATTTTCACACCACCCGCACCTATCTGTCTGTTAAGCGCAGAATAAGCTCCCAGCAAAAGCTGCTGACCAGTTTGCCCACGCGCATAAAACGTACGGCTGACCAATACACCGCCGAACGAACGGTTCGATAGTAAACCGCCGTACTCACGTGCAAACGGAACTCCCTGTGCAACACATTGATCTATAATATTTGGTGAAACCTCAGCTAAACGATGAACGTTTGCCTCGCGTGAACGATAGTCTCCACCTTTAACGGTATCGTAAAATAAACGGTAAACAGAATCGTTATCGTTCTGGTAATTCTTGGCAGCATTAATCCCACCTTGTGCCGCAATCGAATGTGCACGACGTGGACTATCCTGGTAGCAAAATGCCTTCACATTGTAACCCAATTCCGAAAGTGAAGCAGCAGCCGACGCTCCTGCCAATCCCGTTCCAATCACAATTATTTCGAGTTTACGCTTGTTAGCAGGGCTAACAACTTTAATTTTTGCCTTATGATTTGACCATTTTTGTGAAATTGGCCCTTCAGGTATATTTGAATTTAAGATGCTCATATTGTTGTATCTTTTTATTTCAATTAGAATTTAATAAGAAAATAGAGCGGAATAGACGAAAATCCGACTGCAAACACAATTCCAATCAGGTTAGCAATATATTTCAACCTTTTCATCCAGTTGATATTACTCAATCCAATCGTCTGGAATGCACTCCAGAAGCCATGAGAAATATGCAATCCAACAAGAATTCCACCCAACACATAGATAAGATCGTAAAGGGGATAATGAATAAATAGATTGGAAACCAATGCATAGGTATTTTCCATTTCAGCACCTGCTACTGTAATCTGACCCAACAACGGATCGCCGGTAAATTTTATTTTAACCCAAAAGTTAAAAAGGTGAAGAACCAGGAAAACCAAAATCATAGCCCCAAGGATAAACATGTTTTTGGAAGGTGCCCACCATTTTAGTAATTGATCGCCCGATGCATAACCTTGAGGACGCGCCTTCATATTCTCGAGGGTAATCCATCCCGACCAAATAATGTGAATAATGAAGCCTAACGCAAGAATTGGCTCCACAATTTTAATAATTGGATTTGTCGCCATAAAATGGGCTGCCTGGTTAAACAGATTACCTGAGTTGTCGAAAATCAGAAAAAGATTCAGCGTCAGGTGAACAAACAAAAATGAGATAAGGAAAAGTCCTGTGAGGCTCATAAATACTTTCCGGCCTATCGAGGCACTCAGGAAATTGCTCATAAGTACTTGATTTTAATTATTATTTGAATGAAACACTTCATTTATAAAATACTTCGCAAAAGTAGCCCACACCTTCATGCTTTACAACATGAATTTGATCAAAATCCTAATTTAAAATGTTTCTAAACAGCGTAATAAAACAAATGATAAATTAACCTATTCAAAAATAGATCAGTTAATTAACCAAATTAAATGTTTTCTCACCCTCCGTCAACTGATTCAGGCACTTTACTAACACAATAACCATCCAAAAGTTTTGAATCCGGAATTACAGGAATAGAACCTATGGGGTAATTATTACGATTAGGCTTGATCGTGATGCAATTATAAAAATATTTTCGATAAAACTCCTTTTCCCAGTCATAAAATCTTTTAGAAAAATCGACAAATCATTGATTATAAATTAGTTTACCAATAACCGATTAGCAGGTATTTTCAGATTTTATGAATCTCTTAATAATCTGTTTTTAATCTCTTAATTTTACAGATGAAGGTCGCCCCTTCTATCTTTTAGCCCTTTTGCCTCGGAAATACATCACTGGTTCCCGTTCCTGTTTGGGTAATATCTGTATATTACTAACTGTGTACTATCTGTGTATTATCTGTGTATCATTTGTGTAATTTTAGCACAGTTAGTGTACAGACACTGCACAGATGGTGCACAGATACTGCACAGAAAATATGGACTTGATATAGGTTTGATACGGCAGAAACACCAACCAAAATAAGAGTCAGTAATTACGAATTTCTGAGAAAATATAAGCCGGAACAACTGATGGATATTTTTGTGTGATACAAAAGGATGTACAAAAAAACCATTTGGGATACCTATTTTCAATAATTATCCCAAAGGAATCATAAGTTGAAGCGGAATGCAAAAAAAGTGTGACGGATTTAGGAGATAAGGGAAGCAGGGGATTACTATTGTTATTTATGGGCCCAATCTATAGGTTGCGACAGGCTGATTTGTTCATAACAAACATTTTCTAAAAACGTTCCCAGTCTTTTCAATACCAATTCCTCTTCTTCCAAAAAACCAAGATGCCCCGAATGATTGAGCATCAACACTTCTGCCTTGGGGATTTTATTGGCCTCCTCCAATTGATCGTTGGCGCTGTAAACATTATCGTACTTGCCAACAACAATCAAAATGGGATATTGGGCATTTTGCAAAACGCTCAATGAGTTGCCCCGATGATTAATGGCATAAATTGACCGAAGCGCCCCTTCTGTGGTTACCTGATCGCTTGTATGATTGATCAATGCAATCGCTTTACCCATTAGACCTATGTTTTCGGGTGCAAAATTGGAAGGAATAGTCACCTGCAAGAGCAATTCCTTCTTTCCTTTCTGCAACAGACGACCTTCACGTTCCCTAAGTTTAATACTCTTAATATCAGCTGATTTAACAGGAGAATGCATCAATACCAACGACGCTACCTTCTCCGGATATTTTGTAGCAAATGCCAACGCGACATAACCACCCATCGAATGACCAATAATTGAAACCTTCTCCCATACGTCCATCCTGATTAACAACTCATTCAAAATTTCGGAAAACTGTTCAAATGTATAATTCATAGGCGGAGTTCCCGATTTCCCATGCCCGGGAAGATCGATCCGGATGACCTTCATTTTAGCAGAAAGCGCCGTAGCAAGACGATCGAACAAAATATGACTTCCCCAATAGCTATGCAGTAATAAAAGTGGTTGTCCCTCTCCTTCTACCTTTGTAAAAATATGATATCCATCTACTTTTATTACCTGCTCCATATTAATTCAGCTGACTTCATAAATTAAACACCGCAAAGTTATTGATTATAAAAAAACCTTTACAGATTTCCTGCATTATTTAAAGTGTTGAATATTTTAAATAGTTGCGATGCAGATCCGCTTAGTAAGTAAAGGAATTAAATAAATGTCGTCCTTTTGCCAATACGGGATTTGTAAACTTTTGGAGCACAGTGCAATTTCAACGTATATTCATCATAAGTAAAAATAGCTCCAGTCCCTCACTCTCTCCATCTCCCTCTCTCTATCTCTCCCCATCGCTTTGATCGCCAATTCCAGGTGCAGTCGCTGATGCTGATTGAAATTTGACTCACAAATGCAGTATGTTATTATCTATATGGTACTTGCAAATTGCAAAAACGACTAATCCATTTCATAAAACAATAATTTGCTAACTACAAATAGGATAAACGCAATAAATAATTATCTTTGGACGGACAACTAACGGGGCCAAAGTGGCATCCTTCATACGTATTTGATCAAACGATGGAAAAAAGCAGGGTATTGAACTCAAGTAATACTGAAGAAATAATCCGCAGACTGAAAAAAGATGATAAATCAGCCGTGGATGAACTGTTTAGCTACTACTACCCCCGCCTATACCATTTCTCCAAATCTATCCTTAAAATTGAAAATGATATTGACGATATTCTGCAGGAAGTATTTGTCAAGATCTGGCTTAACAGGCAAAAGATCAATAATGTGGAAACGTTTAATTCTTATATTTTCACCATCACAAAAAACGAAGTTCTCAATTTAATCCGTTCAAACCTAAGAGATCAGACATTCAAAGATGAGCTTTTTCTTCGTTCGGTAGCCGAAGAATATCAGACTCAAAATCTGGTTGAATTCAATGAAATCGAAACCAGGATTAACCAGATTGTGGCGAGTCTGCCTGAAAAAAGGCAACAGGTTTTTATTTTAAGTCGCATGGAAGGACTCTCCAATAAAGAAATTGCCCTGCAACTGAATATTTCCGAAAAAACCGTTGAAGATCATATCACGCACGCTATCAAATATATAAAGAGCTCGCTGAAAGAGATGGGCATTCTCTCCCTCCTTTATTTTTATCTTTTCCTGTAATTTTCTGCTTTCAGAGCAGGGGATAACCCGCCCTTTTGTGTATTACGGTATACAATATGGGAAAACAATTCAGCAAATATTTAAACGGTACAGCCAGCCCCGATGAATTTTCAGTGGTTGTAAAAGCGATATGCTCGGATGAGTATAAGAATAATATCACGTCGGATGGTATCCTGAAACTGTGGAAGGATACGTTAAAGTCCATCACTATCGAGAACAGAGAAAACAACCAATTGCTTGACAAAATTCATCACCGTATTGCATTGGAAGAATCTAAAGCAGTTGCCCGACGGTTTTCGTTGTACCGGAACTTACTAAAAATTGCTGCGGTATTAATTTTAGGATTAATAACAACTACCATACTATTTTACAATAAACCAGACAAACATCTTTATACTTTTACTTCTACCATTGAAACAATTGCTACACCTTACGGGGCAAGAACCAGTTTTAAACTCCCGGACGGTTCAGAAGTGTGGTTGAACTCCGGATCAAGCATCTCCTTTCCCAAACAATATGCCGAAATCCGTAATGTTGAGTTAACTGGTCAGGCCTATTTTAAGGTAGTAAAAGACGGAAAGCCATTTTTGATAAAGACCAGTTTGGGAACTATTGAAGTGATGGGGACATCATTCGATGTAAAAGCCTATTCAAATGATAACTTCGAAACAACATTGGTTGAAGGAAGCGTAAAAATCAGCGACAAAGCAAATCGGATAGCAACTCTAAAGCCAGGTCAGCAATCCATCATTACTCCGGCCAACGAATTTTTATTGAAGGAAGTAAATACCGATTTACACACTTCGTGGAAAGAGGGCAAACTGATTTTTGTAAAAGAGCCTTTTGCGAACGTAGCCAAAGCGCTGGAAAGATGGTATAATGTGAAAATTGAACTACAAGGAGAAAAGCTTAAAAAATTAGGTTACACAGGAACAATTGAAATGGAGACGTTTGGCGAAGTTCTTGAACTGATCAACACAACAACACCGATAAAATACAAATTCGATAAGAATACGCGGGTATTAAAAATATCAGGACGATAAAGTCTGATTAAGAGATAGTTAATCAAATTAATTACAAACTAAAATTTTTAAAATGGAGAAAAACAAACAACCAAATTCAAAAAAGTAAAGGTGGAAATGGCCGTTTCCACCTTTTACCGGATTTCGATTTAAAAAACAAACATTATTTAAACCAATTACAAAGTTATGAATAAATTGCTACGAAAACATGGCAATATGCCATTATTTTATCAATTTTTTAGAAAAATGAAACTAACCATTCTGATTGTAACGATGTCAATTTTAAGTAGTTTCTCTTCCGAAACCTATTCGCAGAACACAAAATTGACCATCACAGAGACGAACTCGACACTTTTAAATGTTCTTCGGGCAATCGAAGGACAGAGTGAATTCAAATTTTTCTACAACGAAAAAGTAGATATCAACAAATCTGTATCTGTCGAGGCAACCCAAAAATCGGTGACCGATATCCTCGATAAGGTGCTGTCAAACACGTCAATCAAGTACAAAGTGCTTGGCCGCCAGATTGCATTATACGATAAGAATGAAATGGAACCCTTTATGAGTGAGCAGCAGGGGAAAAAAGTTACAGGTAAAGTGACCGACAAAAGCGGAATACCACTCCCCGGTGTTGCAATTGTAGTCAAAGGCACTACAACTGGTGTCATCACCGATGCCAGCGGGAATTATTCATTAAACAATATTCCTGAAAACGCAACTTTGCAGTTTTCATTTGTGGGAATGAAGATGGAGGAACTTGCTGTCAAAGGAAATACGACTATAAATGTCAGGCTTGAAGAGGAAACGATCGGGATCGAAGAGGTCGTTGCAATTGGTTATGGTAGTATGGAAAAGAAGCAGATAACGAGTTCTATCACTTCTTTGATGGTTAAAGATTTGCCTCAGGGTGTCGGAGGTTCTTCCATTGCTACAGCGTTGCAAGGCAAAATAGGTGGTCTGATAATGTCAGGAACCGCAAGCCCCAACTCGGACAATACCTTCCAGTTGCGAGGTATGGCGTCGATCAACACCTCTCGCGCCCCACTGATTGTTATTGACGGTATGCCGGGTGGCGATATCCGAACGCTCGTGCAGGAAGACATACAGTCAATCGACGTGCTGAAAGATGCTTCTGCCGGTGCAATTTATGGTACCCGCGCTACTGGTGGCGTAATTCTTATCACCACCAAACAGGCCAAGTCCGGAGCACTGAAAATGAGCCTGACCAGCGAAGTATTATTTAAAAAAACGTTTGGCAAGCCCAACATGCTCAGTGCCGCAGACTATGTGGCCACTTATGGCGGAGCGAAAAACAACGACGGGTACGATACGGACTGGTGGGACGAAGCATTGAGCGACAATCCCACATCGAACCGCCACGTGTTCACCTTGCAGGGCGGCTCTGAAGCGGCACGTATCTATACCACGATAATGTATGACGAGAACCGCGGAGTGTTGCGCGGCGATACCCGGAAAGATTATTCAGGACGTATCAACGGCGACTTTAAAGTGCTCGACGGATGGTTGGATATTAGCAGCCACCTTAGCTACCGGCAGGCGAAACGCAACCAGAACAAACCATCTATCGAAGGCGTCATGCGCGCCAACCCCACGCAGTCAGTTTATGACCCTACCAGCACAACCGGTTGGAATGTGATAACGCAAGGCGACGGTACAGAAATGAACAACATTGCTGAAGCAGCTCTTAGCACCGACGAAGGCATGGACAAATGGTTTCGTCCGGATATAGAACTAAAATTGAACATCAAGCCTGTAAAAGGATTGTCGTATCGTCAATCTGGCGCTTACGAAAACCGCCAATGGGAACGGCATTATTATCGCTCCATGTTTACGCGGGAGGAGATAAAGGCTGGACGTAAAGGTTGGGCCGAGATGGATTTCAGCAAAACTGAGCTGTTAAATACCGATGGGTATTTGTCATACATCAACGGGTTCGGAAACCATTCCATCAATGCAGTGGCAGGGTACAGCTATTTCGAACAAAACAGTGATAATTTCTCGGCGGCTAACGGCAATTTTACGAACGATCTCGTCAAATTCTGGAACCTCGGTGAAGGCACCTGGCTAACTGAAGGACTTGCCAGCATGAGCTCAGGCAAAGGGATCACCCAACGTCTGCTGGCCTATTTTGCCCGCGCCAACTATTCATATAAAGATACCTATATGGCCACTGCGTCCATACGAAGAGAAGGTTCAAGCAAATTTGCACTAAACAACCGCTGGGGTACTTTCTGGGCTGCATCGGCAGGATGGCGCCTCTCAAACGAAAGTTTTCTGAAATATGTCAGTTGGGTGAACGATCTCAAGCTCCGTGTCGCCTATGGTGTGACGGGTAACGAGGGTTTCTCTGCCGACTATGCCACCAGAATGTATGGTTCTGATACCCGTTGGCTACTGCCCGATGGGAATTGGGCCATGAGCTATGGCGCCACCACAAACCTTAATAAAGAACTTGGATGGGAAGAAAAACACGAATGGAATATTGGTTTGGACTATTCGCTTTTCAAAAACCGCCTGTACGGTAAGTTTGACCTCTACCGCCGCGCCATCAAAGGACTGATTTATAGCGTAGAAGTTCCACAACCGCCTAACACCGAATCGAGCATGTACAAAAACATCGGTACAATGGAAAACAAGGGATGGGAATTTGAAATTGGCGGCAACATCGTACACACAACAAACTGGCACTACAACACATCGTTGAACCTGAGCCACAATAAAACCTTCATTGGTTCGCTTTGGGGCAACCAGACCTATATCAACGGCAGCTCCATCAATAACTGGGTTGAATATGCCCACCGTATTGAGGAAAATGTAGAAGTGGGCAGCTACTTTATGTACCGCTATGCGGGTGTCAGCGAAGGAAGATTCCAGATATACAACAAAGACAATAATGTGATTTTCTCCGACGAGGGATCGGTAGATGACCGCGTTTATCAAAAAAGTTATATACCTACACTTATTGCCGGCTGGTCGCATAACCTCAGCTATAAAAACTGGGACTTTAACATGACCCTTACCAGTTGGATCGATTATGATATCTATAATGCCATAGAACTGGAATATGGATTGAGAAACGTGGTTCAGGGCAACATGCTCTACGACGCCATTAACAAAAACGGACAGATCACCGGGCGCCCTTCGCCCAGCGACTATTTTCTCTATGATGCCACTTTCCTCAAAATTCAGAACCTTTCGCTGGGATATACCCTGCCTATGAAGAAATATACAAACCTAATGGAAAATATCAGGTTTTATTTTACTGGTAATAACCTCTATACGTTCACCAAGTATCCCGGACTGAACCCGGAAGTGGATATTACCGGCTGGGATGCTGGTATTGAGAAAAAAGGCGATATTTATCCTCAGACCCGTACTTTTACGTTCGGTGTTCAGTTTAATTTTTAACCATAAATCAATTAAAAAGTACGAATATGAAAATATATAAGTTTTTAACAGCCACCATAGCTGTTATCACGTTATCCGTAGCTTTCCAATCATGTTCGGTGGAACCGGAGTACTACTCGCAATCGGTACCCGAATTGTTTTTCGACAACCAGCAGAAGGTCTATCAGCGTATGGGGCGTGCCTTTACCCATTGGGCATGGTGTATGGCCAATGCGCAGGCCCATTCCAATTTTATACGGCTTCAGGAATTCACAACCGACGAGATGCTAGTACCCTCGCGTTATAACGACTGGTATGATGGCGGCGCTTACCTGCGAGGCTACAATCATGATTATACGCCTACTACTCCTGGCGTGTATGACGCATGGCGCGCCTTTTCCATGGGTGTTGCCCAGGCATGGAGTGCAAAAGACGACATTGACCAATATGTTGATTTTAATAAACTGGGCTTTCCTGAAGGCAGTCGCGATGCTGTGCTGATGCAGCTACAAACATTGTCGGCCTTCTTTTACTGGTTTGGGCTCGATATGTTCGGTGGCGTACCGCTTTACACCTCCACCCAGGGGGATATCCTGCCACGTGCCACTGACGTGCAGACATTCAATTTTATCGACAGCCTGCTTACCCAGGCAATACCCAAGCTGCCGAAGAAAACGACCCTGGGAGCACAGGAAACCGGGGCTATCAATCAGGCTGCAGCCGCTCTGCTTCAGGCACGGCTTTATTTTAACGCACAGTCGTACATCAAGGAGGATATGTTTTCACAGTGTGCAACGATCTGCCAGAATATTATCGACGGAAAATATGGCTCCTATAAACTTGAGGATGACTGGACGAATATTTATGGCTTTAATAACGACCGCTCTACTGAAATTATATGGTCTGTGCCAAGCCAGTATGCTGTTAGCGAACGTAGCGTAGGACCTAATTCTAATCACTACGGTATGGGAGAGTACTGGGACAACGGTACAATAGGTAACCGCAACAACGGCTATTGCCTTGTTCCTTCGCTCGACAAAGACGGCAAGTCGTATTTGCCAGGGAGCGCCAATGCAAGGGAGGGGGAAACCTATCGGCTGGGTAGCCCCTTTGCCAAGTTCCAAGATCAGGACGTGCGCAAGCAGTTAAATGTATATGAAGGAAGTGGTAAATGGCGCGGCATGTTTTACGTTGGCAAAATGGTGAACCCTGTTACTGGAAATGTGTGCCACGGCGGTAACCGTCAGTTTAAGCCGACCGATACGCTGGTGATTGTTGACCAGATAGCCCGTATCATTCCGATGCAGGGCTCCGAAGCCGACCATGGTAAAGAAGGCGCACGTTGGGGCGAAGAAAACTCGGGCGTTCGTCTGGCCAAGTTTTCGCCTATCCCATGGGCTACCGATCAAACTCTAAGGGGTAACCCCGATATCCCCGTTTTCCGTCTGGCCGAAGCATATTACATGTTGGCTGAATGCAAACTGCGTGCAAATGACAAAGCTGGCGCAGCTAAACTTATCAATGATGTGCGTAAGCGCTACTTTACAGTGGCTGATCCCGATCCTGTTTCAGCAGCCAATCTCGACGAGTGGCGAATGTTGGACGAATGGATGATTGAATTTATTGGTGAAGGCCGCCGCCGTACCGATCTGGTGCGCTGGAATAAATATACTACCCAATCGTGGTGGGATCACCCTGCCGACGGAGAAAACAAAGCGTATCAAAACCGTTTTCCGATACCCGAGCAGGCTATGGCCAGTAACCAATTGATTGAACAAAACCAGGGTTATTAGCGAATAATGGGCACAAGTAACAAGACTGAAGAGAATGCCCTCTATGATAGAGGGCAACCTTGAGGCAGTTTTTTATCGTGTTAATCATATTTTGTTGGAATTGTGGGTAGCTTGATATAAGTTATCCATGATTTCAATAAAATACCATAAAATAAAGTCTAACAGAAGAAGCTAATTTTTACGTTGGAATGCACAACAGCACAGGCAAATCAAAATTTAACGCTACACCCAGGCATCTAAAAAGAAACTTTAACTTTCCCGTTTCTCTCCTGTCGCTTCAGTCAAACGAACTTCAACAAGGCTAAATAAAGCCGGAAAATCGTTTCATTAGGAGCTTCACGTAACAGGTTCAATAGTGCAAATATTGTTGCTGTCAACACGCAACACTAAATAAACTTAAATCAATAAAACGATGAGAAAAATTAATTTACTTTTTGCGATCTTTTTAACAAGTGCACAATGTTTTGCCCAAATTCCTGCAATAGGCGGATATAACGAACCACTGCCCAAAGTAGTTACGCCGGGCAATGTTTCCGAAAGCAAAGGGATGCAGGCCCCTTCAGATGCCATTTCCCTATTTGGCGGGACTGACCTTTCTCAATGGACAGGCAATAATGGTGATCCGGAATGGATTATTCATGACGGAATGGTTATGGTCAAAAGTGGGTCAGGCGATATTACTACAAAAAAAGAATTTGAGGATTTTCAGCTTCACATCGAATTTATGCATCCGGCAGATATCACAGGGGAAGGCCAGATGAGAGGCAACAGCGGAGTTTATTTGCAGGGACTTTATGAAATTCAGGTATTGGAAACCTACAACAACAACAACAAAACCTATGTAAATGGACAGACCGGAGCTATTTATACACAGCATGCTCCTTTGGTTAATCCGTTACGCAAACCGGGCGAATGGAATACGTATGATATTATTTTTATGGCACCTACATTTAATGCTGACGGTTCCTATAAGACTAATCCAAGAGTAACTATTTTGCTGAACGATGTTTTAATTCAGAACAATGCAATTATTTATGGCGAAACAGTTAAAAATACGGTAGCAGAGAAATTGAGAGGACCAATAAGACTTCAGGATCACGGGTGTACCGTGAATTACAGGAATATCTGGATTCGGGAGTTGTAACAATTAACAGACAATTTCTTCATATGTTGTAATCCAAATTTTCAGAGCATTTTTTTGACTATCTTATTTCTGTTTTTATTACCAAGACATTAACTTTACATGTAGTAAAGAGGAACAGGTTCTGCCGGGGAAGTAACCTGTCAGTAAGACGACCTGTCACCTAATGGCACAGATGAAGAATTGGAGCACAACATCATTGAAAATGATCAGTATTCCGGGCAAAGATGGTGGTTACATGATCGCTCCTGCACACATTCTTCAGAATGATGTTTCGCCCGAACGTGCACTGGAAGTTATTGAATTGTGTAAGAAACAAGGAAGTTATGAATAATTTCCTTGCGTCGGATTATTCACATGATAAAGCATAATAGGAAAGTGATAAACTAAGAGTAAAGAAACCATTTTTTCCTGTTTAAGCTACAATTGTTATGTCTTTAGTTAATTGACGACAACCTCTTTTGAAAGAGTTTGATCATTTTTCTTAAGAACTAATTCAATTTAATTAAAAAGTAGGGAATAGATGATAAATACAGTTCGTCAGTATTTTATACTTATGCTTTTATCCTCTCTATGGACGGAACACATCACAAATTATTGTCTTTTTGATCCTGTACCATATGTTTTCACGCAACAAAAAAGCCTGCATATTATTAATCATTTAAAAGTGATAATATGTTGTATTATTAATCATTACAAGGCTTTTTTTGTTGAACAGAGAAATATATAGGATGAAATTTCGGAAACAAATTTGCGCAACAAATAAAATTACATAATGATAATACATATTTTCGCTGTCCATTTTTAGTATCTAAAGAATAATGCTGATAATCTAACCGCTACCAAATTATCAGTAACGCAATAACTTTTTTATTTTCGTTATCGGCCATACAAACAACAGCTTTTATATTTAGTAGTCCAATGTATTAATTCGAATAAGTAATTCCATCATTATAATTACCTTTGTTAAAATTGTAATCGTACCATACAATATAATTATATATCTGGTAAAGAGTCAATTATATTGAAATCCTGTCGCCTGTGAAATGAAAAAAGCAGTACGGGAAATGCAAATGACTAATTAAATATTTATAGAATGAGATTTTTTGGATTTGAGGAACTTACACTAATTATTTGTTTCTGTTTGGGAACCTTATCGATGGCAGCTCAGCAATCGGCGGAAGACCTTACGCACTATGTCGATCCGCTGATCGGGACAAAGGAAATGGGGCATGTATTTCCGGGTGCATGTGTTCCGTTCGGAATGGTACAGCTGAGCCCCGACACAGATACAATACCGTATGCCGTAAATGGTGCTTACAACGGAAAGGTATACCGGTATTGCGCAGGTTACCAATATAATGATCCCACAATCGTTGGATTTAGTCATACGCATCTAAGTGGAACAGGTCATTCCGATCTGGCCGATTTCCTTGTGATGCCAACGGTTGGCGATATTCACCTGAACCCGGGAACAGCTGAAAAACCAGAAACCGGATACCGCTCACGTTTCAAACATGAGACTGAAAAAGCAGAACCTGGCTATTACAGCGTTATGCTCGAGGATTACAAGATTAAAGCCGAGCTGACGACTTCAGCACACGTGGGATTTCATCAATATACATTTCCCGAAAGTGATGCCGCCCACATTATACTTGATATGAACCACGGCATCTATAACTACGATGGAAAGGTTTTATGGTCATATATTCGTGTTGAGAACGATACCCTGGTTACAGGTTATCGGATTACAAGCGGCTGGGCCCGTACAAACTATATCTACTTTGCCATGGTCTTTTCGAAACCGATCAAAAGCTATGGCGGCAAAAACGAGGAAGAGCTTGTTTACAAAGGATTCTGGCGTAAATTCGATCAGGAACACAATTTCCCCGAAATGGCTGGTAAAAAATTAAAAGCTCATTTTGATTTTGCTACCGCGAAAGGCGAAAAAATAAAGATCAAATTTGCAATCTCGGCTGTCAGTACCGAAGGGGCGTTAAAGAACCTTCAAGCCGAAATACCACATTTTGATTTTGAAAGAGTACATGCTGAAGCCAAAGACAACTGGCAGAATGAACTGGGCAAAATCAAAATCGATGCTTCACGCGACAAAAAAATAACATTCTATACTTCGCTCTATCACACACTTATCAATCCGATTCAGTACATGGATGTGGATGGAAAATATCGCGGGCTCGATCACAACATCCACCAGGCCGACGGTTTTGTTAACTACTCTGTGTTTTCGCTTTGGGATACTTACAGGGCGCTTCACCCTTTGTTTATCTTAACTCAACCCGAAAGAGCTTCCGACATGGTCAATTCCATGCTCGCTCATTACGATCAGAGTGTTCATAAATTATTACCCGTTTGGAGCCATTTTGGAAACGAAAACTGGTGTATGATCGGTTATCATGCGGTTTCAGTTATTTCTGATGCCTGGATCAATGGAATTCGCGGATTTGACGGCAAGCGTGCATTGGCGGCCTGTGTGGCTTCGGCAAATCACCGGAGTTATGGCAACCTGGGCGACTATATCGATTTAGGATATGTCCCTTTTGAATCGAATGCAGTAGGTTCATCCATGACACTCGAATATGCTTACGACGACTGGGCTATCTTCCAGTTGGCCAAATCGCTGGGCGAAACCGAAATCGCTAATCAATTTGAGAAACGCGCATCAAATTGGAAGATCCTGTTTGATGAGAAGTCAGGTTTTGTGAGGGCAAAGGATAAAAAAGGAAACTGGAAATCGCCTTTCGACCCTATGCACACAGCCAACGAAGGATTTATCGAAGGAAATGCCTGGAATTATTCGTTATATGTTCCCCAGGATATAAATGAGTTAATCAGGAAAATGGGCGGAAATAAACGATTTGTGGGGCACCTCGATTCGTTGTTCACAATGTATATGCCCGACAAATACTTTGCCGAGACTGAAGACATTACACGCGAAGGTCTGGTCGGTTGCTATGTACATGGGAACGAACCCAGTCATCATGTGGCATATATGTATAATTGGGCGGGACAACCCTGGAAAACACAGGAACGCATTCACCAGATTGTAAATACAATGTATCTGAACAAGCCCGATGGTCTTTGCGGCAACGACGATTGCGGACAAATGTCAGCCTGGTATGTCTTTTCATCGATGGGATTCTATCCCGTTTGCCCAGGATCAGGACAATATTCCATTGGCGCACCGTCTGTAAAACAGGCAAATATTCAGCTTGGCGCAGGGAAGAATCTGATCGTAAAAGCCAATAACCTGTCGGACGAAAACATCTATATCAGTTCAGTTACGCTGAATGGAAAGCCGTTAAAGAACAGCTTTTTTACGCACGCCGATATTGCCAATGGAGGAGAACTTATTTTCGAGATGAGTAATCGCCCAAATAAAAAGTGGGCAGTAAATGCAATACCGAATCTCTGATCAGGAAAACCACTGGAAATAAGACATATTACAGACCAAAGGCGAAATCTGATTATAGTCTGATAGCGCATCAATGACAAAATCCCCGTCCGTTTCAAAAGAAAACAGACGGGGATTTTCATTCAATACTTTTTCGACGGACTTCTGATTATATACCAACGGTCAAATTCATATTATGATTATATTTCCGTCGGGACAAGGCAAAAATCCATTATCATTTCTTGTAAAAACACATTCTAAAGTGGGAATCCCTTCCTTATACCACTGGTCTATATCAAGATACCAGAATCGAATCCACAAAAAAAGATTTTTAATGACCAATGACTTTTTTAATGACCTTTTCAATGACGGCGAAGCCAATGACTTTCCCAATGACCTTTTCAATGATAAATTCCCTAAAACCAGATTCAGCATCCCAATTTTCCTCTTCTGTCTAAATTAGGGTCCGTGGTCAACCAAATCACAACCTCTGTTGTTATAGCTCGAAAAACAGAAGGAATATGGACGGTTACGAAGATAACAGGAGATGGTTTTTGCGAAAACTGGGATTCACACTTGGCGGGACCTTAACAGCATCGTCATTGATCTCTGCAAATATCATCGATACAGACAAAGATATGAGTATAAGCCCTGAGCAAAAGGCTTTTATGTATAATTATGAGAAATGGATGGATGAATTTATCGAAGTCATCAGGATACAAAAGGTCGATTCGGAAAATTATGAGAATAACAAGAACATCGTTTTACTTTCTGAACGATCCAAAAAATGGCAACTCAAATTGCATGAGTATATGACAGATGACAATTTTGCAAGGTATTTTATGAAGGCTACCGAACGTATGACCTTAGAAATTTAATTTAGACAATGGATTTTTCTATCAGCCAGTTTGAATACAGACAAAGACCTCCGGTTACAATTCCCACTCCCGAATTTCTGGAATTGCTTACCGAAGAAGGAATTCGCAAAATGGTAAGCGACCATTACGATCTGTTGAGTAAAAGTGAAATCAAGCATCTTTTCCCGTCTAATGAAGAGGCCCTGAATAAAGCCAAAAAAAATTCAGCCGACTTTTTTATCCAGATTTGCGGTGGTCCCTCTTATTACCTCGAGAGCAGGGGCAAACCCATGCTCGCGAAAAGACATGCTGCCGGTTCAATCACTCCCGAATCGCGCATCGTTTGGCTAAAATGTTACATCCAGGTGCTTTCAAAACTCAACCTGCCGGATGATGTGTTGCAATTGTTCTGGAATTATCTGAATGTCTTCTCCTTTTGGATGGTGAATTCAAAAGAGAATTACGACGTACGTTTTGTAAAAGAATAACTGACTAGTCAGTTATTCTTTTACAAAATTAGCCTTCGCCAAATTAATCTGTAGTCGTCGTTTGTCACCATCCGCCGTTCAATCCGTTTTGAAGGGCTTTTTGATAGTTTTCAAGATTAAATTCATACAAGAACGGAGCTTTGTGAGCGCCACCGGTCTTGCGCTCTTCTAACTTATTGAGAATTCCATACGAAAGTATTCTGCGTTGAAAATTCCGCCTGTCCAATTCTTTTGCAAGAATTGTTTCGTATAATTTTTGAAGTTCGGGCATGGTGAATCTATCCGGCAGCAGGTTATAACCCAGGGGTTGATAATTCAACTGCAACCTCAAAGTTTCTAACGCTTTATTCAATATTTGATTGTGATCAAGAATTAATGAACTTATTTCGTTTAAGTTTTTCCAGATACACAGATCAGAAATACTGTCGGGAGTAGGCTCAGCTTTTGAAAAATCAACCAGTGCATAAAAGCCCACCGAGATAAATCTTTGATTAAACCATTCAAGATCAGGGTTTGCAACTGAACCAACTAAATCTGTTACTGTTGGATTCCTATTTGCCCTTCCAGGTTCACTAAATACATTAAACTGCTTGAGGAAGATGTCATCTAATCCGGTACGCTCCTGAAGAACTCGTGTTGCAGCAACTTCAATCGACTCATCTTCCTTGACAAACCCTCCCGGCAATGCCCATTCTTTTGTATATTTTCTCCTGATCAACAGTACTTTCAACTGGTTGTCGTGGAAACCGAAAACAACGCAATCCAAAGAGATATGATCAAGAAAATGTCGATTATAAAAATTGGAATTTTGTGTCACAGCCTTTTAATGTTTAAACAAAAGTAAAAATTTATCTTTCTTTTTTTGATTTCTAAAATAAAAAAACTATCATTGCGTCATCAAGACACACAAACTTTTTAAATCAATACTGTTGGCTTGCGTCAAAATGACCGACAGGACTTTAGTCAGCTTTCAATTTTGAAATATACTCTCCAGATAAATTCTGAAAAACATTGACTTTAATATCAAATAAAAAAATGGAAACAAAACGTGATTTTCTGAAAAAACTGTCTTTACTGACTGTCGGCGGGATGGTAGCCGGAAGTACATCTCCTGTAATTGCTTCGAACAAAAACAACCCGGCATCTGCTGTAAAAAAAGCGATTGGTTTGCAGATCTATTCATTGGGAAAGGAACTGACCGATAATGTTCCGGCAGGAATGAAAAAAATTGCAGAGATCGGCTACAGCACGATTGAGTTAGCCGGTTACCGCGACCGCAAAATGGGCGAATATGAAGTTGGAGCCTATAAGAAAATTGTTGACGATGCCGGGCTAAAAATAACAAGTTCGCATGTGAACCCACCTGAAAGGAAATATACCAAAGAAAATATTGCCGGGATTGCTGAATTTTGGAAGAAAACAGTTGAAGATCATGTAAAATTGGGTGTCACCTACCTTGTGCAACCAGGTTTGCCTACAATTGAAACCCACGACGACGCCAGGCTTGTTTGTGAAGTTTATAATAATGCAGGCGAAATTGCAAAAGCGGCAGGCATTAAATGGGGCTACCACAATCACAATATGGAGTTCAAACGCATCGCAAAACCGGGAGAAGCCATTCAGACTGGCCCTATGGCAACTTTCCGTCCAACCGGAGATGTCATTTACGATTTGTTGCTCGACGGAACAGATCCAAATCTTGTGTTCTTTGAAATGGATGTTTACTGGACCGTTATGGGACAGACAGATCCGCTTGAGTATTTTGAGAAATATCCAACCAGGTTTCCACTATTACATATTAAAGACAGGTTGGTTTTAGGACAGTCGGGCATGATGAATTTTGAGAACATCTTCAATAAAGCTTATGCAAATGGCTTAAGCACCTATTTTGTCGAAATTGAAAAGGTAAAAGCAGGCATGACTCAATTTGAGGGTGTTAAAGGATGTTACGATTATTTGATCAATGCGCCGTTTGTTAAATAACTGATAAATTTTAATTTAAGGAACAATTAGCAGGGAGGATCGGAGCCGATAAATATGCTTCATCCTCCTGCCAGGTTCCAGACAAAAGTACAGGAAATGAAATAATGTCGTATTTACAAAAGCAGAATTGGATCTTTCCAAATCAATTTTTCAATTAGCATTATGCAAATACCTTTGATCAGGCAGGACATAAGGATGGTATAAGAAAGGCAGGAAAAATCTCAGATGGAGCACGACATCTATTGATTTGCATTACTTAATGCAAAATACAAATGGGACAGTTAAAATAAGCCAATTAAATCGGATCAGATGATATTGTTGAGGGGAATTTTTATTCGCTTACAGCTTATTTACAATTTGCAACTTTAGTCCAAAAATAAAACCGTAGGATGATATCTCTAAAAACTAATTTTTGGAAGCTCACCACCTTAATTCCTGGAGTCACAGTTAAAGTCACAACTTATATTATCATATATGCTTAATAAACAGTATATTATAGAAATATTTTAGTAAATAAAGTCACAGTTAAAGTCACAATAAAGTCACAAACTATCGACCTGTTTCTCAAATTTCAGATGAATATTTTAATAAACAAGGTCATAGTTAAAGTCACAAAAAAATAACGGGAAACCTGCTTATTTTGTGATCCCGCATGTGCGGGATCACAAATATCCTTGTAACACCGGTGATTATCAGCAATTATCGTGTGACTTTAAATTACATACGGAAGCCTGTTTTATTGTCACATATTGTTCAGCCAGCCGCCCTCAAATCCTGAAGGAATTAAACGTAGTAGCTCCGGATGCAAAATCAGGGGCTGCCATTATCAATACAACCGGCACCTCGAATGCAGGGGTTCAGCAAGACGCTCTGCAGTTCTCTACTGCTCTTTATAACCTGTGT